>QBYM01000001.1 GCA_003282825.1 Pelagibacteraceae bacterium AG-325-J17
ATGGTGATATCAATGTTACATCGCCTACTGGGTTAAAAACTTATTACGATTTAACAAACATTAATTTAGCCAAAACATTTTGGAAAGAACTTAAAGCTTGAACAATTTAACTGATCAGCAGAAAGGCTCTTTACTTGCGTTTATTGCAGTAATTTTTATCACTCCAGACTCTTTATTTATAAGACTTTCAAATGTAGATACTTGGGGCCTAGTTTTTTATAGAGGTATTATACCTTTTTTTACAGTTTTTTTAGGTATGCTGATAATTTATAAATTAAATTTTTTTAAGATACTTTTATCTAGTGGGTATCATGGATTAATTTATGTTGGAACATTTAGTATAACAAATATTACCTTTGTTGTTTCAATACAAAATACTAATGTGGCAAATACTTTAGTCATGATTGCTACGGCTCCGATGTTGTCAGCTATTCTTGGGGCAATCTTTTTAAAAGAACCTCCAGATAAAAAAACATGGATTTCTATTATTATTACATTTATTGCAATAATTTATATTTTTTCCGACTCTTTAAAATTAGGAAATTTCTATGGAGATATTTTAGGATTTATCACGGCTATTGGACTAGCTGTTGGAGCAGTAACAATTCGTTCGGCGAAATCTAAAAATTTAGTGCCTGCGGCTGTAGTAGGTAAATTATTTGTAGCCACTTTTGCTCTATTTTTCATTGAAAGTTTTGTTCTTGAAAATAAAGACTTAATTATTGTCCCTTTAATGTGTATTCTATGTGTTGCTATACCTTTTGTATTAGTCACAATAGCCCCAAGATTTATACCAGCTGCAGAGGTAAATTTATTTTTCTTATTAGAGACAATTATAGGTCCAATATGGGTTTGGATGATAATTAAAGAACAACCAAGTGTTGAGACACTTTATGGAGGTGCAGTTATAATTATCACAATCGCTACTCATTCATTTTTAAAGCTTAGAAATTCATAAGCTTGTCACAATTAAGACTTGATTTAATAATAGATCGCGAATAGTTACATCGGTTTTTATGAATAAAGTTTTAAAAAATTCTTGGGCACTATTTTTAGGGATGGGTTTCTTAATGATGGCTTATGGTTTTCAAAGCTCATTATTAGGTGTGAGAGCTGTACAAGAAGAATTTAGCTTAACAGCAACTGGGTTTATGATGTCTGGCTATTTTGTTGGATATTTTATAGGTGCAGCAACCATTCCAAACATTGTTTCTCGAGTTGGCCATATAAGAGTCTTTGCAGCTTTTGCATCATTAGCTTCATTAGTAATTTTGATACACTCGATTTTAGTTAATCCATTTATTTGGTTTTTATTGAGAGTTCTAACTGGAATAAGCATGGTTTGTATCTATACAGTTGCTGAGAGTTGGTTGAATGATAGATCAACAAATAAAAATAGAGGAAGTGTACTGTCAATATATATGGTCATTTTATATGGTTCGATGGGCACTGGAATGTTTCTTCTTAATTTTAGCAGTCCAGAAAATTTCCAGCCTTTTATTTTGATATCAGTAATTACTTCAATTGCTCTAATTCCTATCTTGCTAACTAAAAAAAAACCACCAACTTTTAAAAAAATTAAAGCAATGAAACTTATGGATCTTTATGAAGCATCTCCTTTTGGTATGGTAAGCTCTTTCTTTTATGGAACAATACAAGCAGCTTTATTCACCTTACTAGCGGTATATGCAACATCAATGAATTTTACGATACTCGAAATATCTATTGTAACATTTTTGTTAGCGATCTCGGGTGCAGTATCTCAATTTCCAGTTGGTAAAATATCTGACATGTATGATAGAAGAAAGGTAATAGTTATTTCTACATTTGGTGCATCTACATTTGCTCTTCTTGCGATATTAGTTTCAAGACAAATGTATTTACCAGATGGGTTAGCAACAAGTAAAACTTGGTTTTATATCTTTTTAATTCTTTTTTCTTTTTGTAGTTTACCTATGTTTTCACAAATTTTAGCACATACTAATGATTATATTCCAAAAGAAAAATTTGTAGCAGCTGGTGCAGGACTTCAATTTGTATTTGGATTAGGAGCAATGAGTGGTCCATTTTTATGCTCAATATTCATGGACGTGGTAGGTCCAAATGGATTTTTTATTTTTCTTCTTTTCTTCCATGGAATTATAGGAATTTTTGGAATTTATAGAATGAAAGTAAGACAAACTGTAGAAAATCCAGATTCTCAATTTGTTGCTATGCCATCAACAATTACACCTGCAGGAATCGAGTTAAATCCAACGACAGAGCCAATTGATGAGCCAGAAAAAAACCAGGAAGAAACTAACAATCACTAATTTTTTTAAAAATAAAACACTTTCAGGTTGTACCCAATTTAATCAGTTCCAAATTTAATTTAATAAAAAACTTATTGAAAAAAAATATTTTCTCTAGTGAAATAGATGAATTATAAAATGGTCAAGAAAAGAAAAAAAAGAATTAAAGACACTCATAAAAAAAATGGGTTAGCTAAAATAGCAAACTTAACATCAAAATCCTTTAATAGTGTGCTTTCAGCTTATAAAAAGAATAAAGAGCTTGAAAAAATAAAAACTATTAAGCTGCAAAAACTTGAAGAGAAAAATCAAATCTTAAAAGAAAGAAAAGATCTAAAAATTTGGGAAGAAAGATTAATCAAAGAAAGTAATAGGATTAAACTTAACGAAGATGAATTAAGATTGAAAGAAAAAGAATACAAATTTAAAGATGAAAAACAAAAATTAGAGTCTGATCGTTTAATTAAAAAAGATGATGATTTAATTCAGATTGCTAAAGAATTAAGAACAAAAGAAAAAGAACTAAAATCCAAAGAAGAAGAGCAGAATAGGAAAGATATTGATTTAAAAGTTAGAGAAGAAGAGCAAAAAAATCTTGAGCTTAAAGAAAAAAGAAGAAAAGAAAGAGCTCTTAAAATAATCAAAGAAGAAGAGGCAAAACAGAAAGAATTAGAGCATATCAAAATCAAGGAATGGGAGGAAAAATTTGATCGTGAACAAAAAGCCAAGGAACATAGAGAGAATTTAAGAGAACAAAGACTTAAACAAAAAGAACTTGAAAAATTGGAGGCTTTTGAGGAAAAAGAAAATATGTCCTCAGGTTTAGAAAACTTTAATATAGACAAAACTAAAGAACACTAAAAAATTTCAAATTAAATTCGGAAAATGAATAAAGAGAATGCTGAAAAATTATGGAAAATAATTCAAGAAACAGGAGATTATTTGCATGGTCGTTTACCAAACCACCCAAATCATCCTAATGGAAGAA
This sequence comes from Pelagibacteraceae bacterium AG-325-J17, assembly GCA_003282825.1. Lineage (GTDB taxonomy): Bacteria > Pseudomonadota > Alphaproteobacteria > Pelagibacterales > Pelagibacteraceae > Pelagibacter. Next base: position 3,280 of record QBYM01000001.1, read on the forward strand.
ATCCATATGCTCATGTAGCAATTTGTATCAAAATTAAATTTGATTCCAGTTACAAAGATATCCCTGATAATAAATAAGAAGAAATATTAAGATATATAGAGTTTTTAAAAAAAAACCCAAGTTAAATTTTATTGGTTAGGAAAATAGTCTTTTAATTTACCTTCTCTATAAACGTCTGCCGTACAGCAATGAAGTCCTCCACCAAAAGCATAGGCATCTCTTAAATCCACTGGAATTACTTCCATGCCAAGTTTATCTAATTGTTCAGATTGATATTTTTCACTTTTTTCTACACAAATTGTTTTTGAGTCTAAAACTAAAACATTCATTGATAGCCAAACTGATGAATAACAAAGTGGTGGAGGCTCATTATGAGCTGGTTGAGCTGCATCAATTATTTTCCAATCATTTTTTTCAAATAATTTTCTTTGTTCTTTAGGAAGTCTTCTTTGAGGATTGTTTATAATTAATCCTTCTTTTATTGGTGTGAAAGTTGCGTCTATATGAATTGGATATGGATCACCTGGAAAGTTTACTGCATGAACTCTATGATCTTTAAAATGACGTCTTAACCAATCAATCCCTTTTAAATTGGTGGTAAATCCATGTTGAACAATTAAATCTTTACCAAATCTAAGTACATCTGCTGCATCAAACAATGGTTCTTCTTCAGTGGTTACAAAAAATTTATCTTCAGTCCATTTTAATCTTTTTTGAATTCCAATCTTATCAGACAAATAATCTTTTCGATAATCTGCATCAGTCAATCTTGGTTTAGGTGCAGACTCATGTTTCATGTTGGGGTCCGAATTATAATATTCTTTTAAAAGGGGTCTATAACAAAGGTACTCAAACCATCTACACCTATAACTCATGGTTGCCTCCAATATTTCATTTCCAACAGTTAGCAAAACATCTCTTGGAGGCATGCAGCCAAACATGCTTTCAGCTTTCCAGTCAGGAGTTGAGATTTTCTGATTAAAATTTATTGGTGAAGGTCTATCTACTTTTATACCTCGCTTAGTTAGCATACTAGAGAAATCATCAAGTAATTGATTTGCTTTATCGACAGTATCTTTAGTTCTAGGGCCAAATTGCCCTTTCATATCAGAATCTTCAGGTACTTTTGCATCTAATGCAGGTTCAGGAGCAGGTATACAAACACCATCTGCCTTACCAACTATTACATGCTTTAAAGGATCCCACTCATTCCAACTGTTTACAATTATTTTATCTATACTCATTCTTTAAGAAATTAATTAAGAGCAATATATCTCTTATTCCATCTCATTATTAGGCTATAGTAAATAAGAGAAACAAAAAGAAAAAAACCACCTACTATTGTATTTGTTGATGGTATTTCATTAATACCAAATAATGGTAACCATACCCAAAAAATTCCACCGATTACCTCTGTTAAAGATAATAACGTAAGCTCTGCTGCTTGTATTGCTTTTGATCCAATAGAATATAATATTAAACCCAAACATACTATTATTCCATGCAATGAAAACATTGCACTATTATAGCTAGTAGCAAAAAATGGTTGATTATTTGCTAAAATCATAATTGTAGCAATGACAAAGCAAAATAAACCAGCTACTGCAACTGTTGTAAACTTTGGAGTTTCTTTTCGCCATCTTAGTGTCACTGAAAATATGGAAAAACCAATAGAGGATGTAAGTCCAAAAATGAAACCTATTAAAGAATTCTTTTCTGTATTTCCTACAGCCATAATTATTATTCCTACCGTAGCAATAATCATTGATATCCAAACATTAAGAGAGATTTTTTCTTTTAAAAACAAAAAAGCAAGTAAAGCTGTAAAAAATGGCATTGCAGCTAAACATAAAAGTGTAATAGCTGCAGTAGTATTAGTTATAGAATAAATAAAAGATATCATAGCTATACCTAAACCTACTCCACCAACAAGTCCTGACTTACCAACTTTTTTGTAATTTTTATAAAAGTTAATTCCTTCTTCAAAATATAAGTACAAATTTAGAATTATAAAAATGGTTAATCCTCTTCCAAATATATATTGCCATGGAACCATGTGAGGATCATTCATGTATCTGACAACCAATGGACCAAAGGACCAAAGAATACCAGCAAATAAAACTATAGGTACAGCGATCTTTTCATTTCTCAATTCTACCATATGTGGATATTTAATTCTTATTGGTTTGAACTACAACAAAAATTAGATCTTTATACAAAAATTTTATTCAAATTTAATATAATCTAAGATAATAAATTACTATGGATTTAGAAATTCTTAGAATTGCTTCAGATAATAATAACAATAAATATCTTCAGAATCATACACACCATTCAAAGTTGAAAAATCCATTATGTGGTGATGAAATGCAAATAAATCTAATTATTAATAATGAGGAGAGAATTATTGATTTTGGTTATCAGGGTAAATGCTGTGTTTATTGTCAGGCATCTGCAAGCTTACTATCTAAGATTTCAATTAATAAAAAAAAATCAAAAATAAATGAATTGTGTGATGATGCAAAATCATTTTTTAATGGTAATAGTAATATTATTAAAAAAAAATGGAAACTTATGCAAAAAATATTTAAATCTAAGAATAAAGCTCGTAAAGAGTGTATTTTATTACCTTTTAAAACTGTACAGAAAATTGTATCAGACTAATTTCTAAATGAAGAATTTTAAACAATCTTTTTTTGCTGGTTTATTTTCTGTTATCACAATAGGTGTTTTAACTATTTTAACTTATAAGACTGATTTTGGAATATTCCTAATAGCTTCTTTTGGATCATCAATGGTTTTGTTATATGGATATCCTGAAAGTCCATTCGCACAACCTAAAAATGTTTTTTTCGGTCATCTTCTTACTGCTGTTGTAGGAATGTTATTTTTGTACTTTGTACCTTTACCATTATATTTAATATTACCTTTAGCTGTGGGATTTGGTGTAGGTTTAATGATATTTTTAAATGTAACTCATCCACCTGCAGGTGGAAATCCTATTATAGTAATTATGGGAAGTGTTTCTCCAGATTACTTACTAAATCCTATTATTTCTGGTTCAATAATCATTTTGGGTTTTGGTATAATAATCAATCGATTTATTCTAAAAAAGTCTTATCCAAAATCAAAATAATTTGTTTGCTAGCCTCTTCAAAATAATGTTAGATAGCTTAAATAAATTAATATTTTAAAGTAACCACGGAGAGAAAATGAAAATATTGTGCGTATTATACGATGATCCTAAAGGAGGAATGCCTAAATCATATCCTATAAAGGATCTTCCAAAATTGGAAAAATATCCTGATGGTATGACATTACCTTCGCCAAAAGGTAGAGATTTTAACCCAGGAGAATTATTAGGATGTGTGTCAGGAGAGTTAGGCTTAAGAAAATTCTTAGAGAGTAACGGACATGAATTAGTAGTAACCAATAGTAAAGATGGAGATGGATGTGAGGCTGATAAGCATATTGTAGATGCTGATATAGTGATTTCTCAACCCTTTTTCCCTTATTATTTAACAAAAGAAAGAATAGCTAAAGCTAAAAATTTAAAAATGGCTGTTACTGCAGGAATTGGCTCTGACCATGTTGATTTACAAGCTGCAATGGATAATAAAATTGACGTTGTTGAAGTAACATTTTGTAACTCAAGATCTGTTGCTGAACACATAGTAATGATGATTGTTTCAATGGTAAGAGATTATCACAATCAACATAGAATTGTAAATGAAGGTGGCTGGAATATTGCTGATGCTGTACAAAGATCATATGATGTTGAGGGAATGCATATTGGAACAGTAGCTGCAGGACGTATTGGACTAGATGCTTTAAGAAAAATGAAACCATTTGATACTCATCTACACTATTTTGATAGACATAGATTACCTGAAAGTGTTGAAAAGGAACTTAATCTAACATTTCATGAATCAGTTGAGTCAATGGTAAAAATTTGTGATGTTGTGACTATAAATTGTCCTCTTCACCCAGAAACTGAGAATCTTTTTGATGATGCAATGATAAGTAAAATGAAAAAAGGTGCTTACATTGTAAATACAGCTAGAGGAAAAATTTGTAATCGTGAAGCAATTGCAAAAGCATTAAAGAGTGGTCAACTAAGTGGTTATGCTGGGGATGTATGGTTTCCACAACCAGCTCCTAACGATCATGTTTGGAGAACTATGCCTAATCACGGAATGACTCCTCACACTTCAGGGACATCGCTATCAGCTCAAACTAGATATGCTGATGGTGTAAGAGAAATTTTAGAATGTTTCTTTGAAGGTAAAGAGATTAGAGATCAATATCTTATCGTAAAAGATGGTCAACTAGCTGGAATGGGTGCTCACTCATATAGTAAAGGATCTGCTACTGGTGGATCTGAAGAAGCAGCTAAATATAAGAAGAAATAACTTATTATATATTATTAGAGGTATGCTACTTTAAAAAGTAGCTACCTTTAATAATCTAGACTCATTTAGTAATTTTTGTATATGTATTAAATGAAGTTTTTAATCATTTTAATTTTTGTTTTTTTAGTAAATAATCCTTCAAAGGCTTTGGGAGAAGATAAAGCATATTTCGCTGGAGGATGCTTTTGGTGTGTAGAAGAGTCCTTTGAAAAACTCAATGGGGTTATCGAAGTAATCTCAGGATATTCTGGTGGAACTACAGAGAATCCAACATACAAAGAGGTAACTTATGGAAATACTGGTCACTTTGAGGTTGTAGAGATCATTTATAATAAAAATATAATATCCTTTAAGGAGCTACTCAAAAACTATTGGATAAATATAGATCCATTTGATGCGTATGGTCAATTTTGTGACAAAGGTTATAGTTATAGGTCTGTTGCATTTTATCAAAATGATAAAGAAAAAAAATTAATTGAAAGAGACGTAAAGAATTTAGAAAAAAAATTTAATAAAAAAGTAGTCACATATCTCAGAGAGTTCAAAAAATTTTATAAAGCTGAAAATCGTCATCAAAATTTTTATAAAGTATATTTTCAAAATTATTTAAGATATAAAAAGGCTTGTAAGAGAGAAGAAACTTTGAAAGAGATCTGGAATAAATAATATTTTATGAATGTAAATATTAATTGGAATTTTGATAATTCTTATTCAAAATTACCTGAATCCTTCAAAGAAAATATTAAACCAGTAAAAGTAAAGAATCCTGAATTAATCATACTTAATAAAAGTTTAGCTTCAGATTTAGATTTAGATTTTTCTAATATAAATAAGATCGAATTATCAACATTATTTGCAGGAAATGAATTACCTGAAGATAGTAATTCAATCGCTCAAGCTTATGCAGGTCATCAATTTGGTCATTTTACAATGCTTGGAGACGGTAGAGCAGTTTTAATTGGAGAACATTTGTCTAAAAATAAAGAGAGATATGATATTCAATTTAAAGGATCAGGGAAAACTGCCTTTTCAAGAAATGGTGACGGTAGAGCTGCATTAGGCCCAATGTTAAGAGAATACTTAATAAGTGAGTCGATGCATTATTTGAACATACCAACAACAAGAAGTTTGGCTGTTGTTAAAACAGGTGAAGATGTAATTAGAGAAGCCCTTCTAAAAGGAGCAATACTTACCAGAGTAGCTTCAAGTCATTTAAGAGTAGGAACATTTCAATATATTGCGGCTAGAAATAAAAAAGATGAATTAGAAATATTATTAGATTATGTAATTAACAGACATTTTCCAAAGATTTTAAGCTCTAAAAATAAAGCTTTAGAACTTTTAAAAGTTGTTCTAGAAAAACAAGTTGATCTAGTCATTAATTGGATGAGAGTTGGTTTTATTCATGGAGTGATGAATACAGATAATATGAGTATTTCAGGTGAAACAATCGATTATGGTCCATGCGCTTTCATGGATAGTTATGATCCTAAAACAGTATTCAGCTCAATAGATAAAATGGGAAGATATGCGTATTGTAACCAACCTGTAATTACAAAATGGAATTTAGCAAGATTTGCTGAAAGTTTGATACCCTTAATTGATGAAAATCAAGATAAAGCAGTAAAAGCTGCTACTGAAATAATCAATTCTTTTGAAAATAAATATGAAGAAAAATGGCTTGATATGATGAGAGATAAATTAGGCTTAGCTGGAAAAGATGAAAAAGACAAATTTTTATTCATAGACCTACTGACTTGGATGCATGACAAAAAAATGGATTACACAAATACTTTTTGTCATTTAATGGAAGATGAAATTCAAAAAAATAAAAATTATGAAGATAAAGATTTTAAAAATTGGAAATTAAGATGGAATGAAAGATTAAAAACTAATAATAACTCCTCTGAAAAATATTTAAAATTAATGAAAAGTGTAAATCCTCTAGTTATTCCTAGAAATCATAAAGTTGAAGAAGCACTTAATGCTGCTAATCAAAATGATTTAAAACCATTTCTTAAATTATTAGAAATTTTAGATAATCCCTACAAAAAAAATAAAGATGCCATTGAATACCAAATTCCTTCAGCTGCAAAAGAAAAATATCAAACTTTTTGTGGAACTTAATCTAAAGAACGTAAGGTTCTGGTCTTGCTTTTTTCCCTAAAACTCTTTCTACAGCCATATTGGATATATCAATGGATTGATATGAACCTGTAGTTATCAGTTCAGTCAAAGCTCTGCCTATTCCTGGGGCTTGCATCAAGCCTCTGCCTGTAAAGCCAGTTGCTAAATACACATTGTCAAATTTAGGATGTTTTCCTACTACAGCATTATTATCTAATCGATTACAATCATAATAACCTGCCCAACCACCAGTTAGTTTTAATTCTTCAAAAGCAGGAATTCTTTGAGCAAGTGCAGGCCATACTAATTCTTCAAAATCATCCCACGCTGGCTCTAAATCTTTTGCTTCAAAAACAGATTTCGGTGATCCAGCTAAATATTCTTTTCCTTCAGGCCTCCAATAAACTCCTGTAGTCAAGTCGCCAGTTAAAGGCATTTCAGGAATGTGTTTTGGGCACTTAACTCTGAAAACAGTGTGTTTTTGAGGCTCGACTGGAATATCTTCTAAGAGTTCTTTAGTCCAACATCCTGCAGCAGATATAATTGTCTTTGCTTTAATCTCTGAAAGTGTTTTAACCTCCCCTTTTATAAATTCTGCACCTAATTCCATAGCTTTACTTTTTAATGCACCATGAAACATGAATGGATCAATCCAGCCTTCACTCTGGTTATCAGTGAATGTTGCTGTTTCTATGCCATCGCTATTGATATAAGGAAAAAATTTCGGCAACTCAGATCCTTTAATATTTTTTGTTCCAGCTTCACAAGCTTTATGATTCTCAAGAGCTTTATATTGCTCCTCGGCATGTTCAGGTCCAAACATTAATAAGTATCCATTAGTAACCATACTTGCTGTTGGTTTTGGATTTTTTTCGGTTTTAAGTAAATCAGGAATTTGAAAGATAAATTCTCTTGCAAATTTTCCAAGTAAAATATTTTCCGTTTGAAAAAACTGTCTCCTGAAACCACCTAAGGAGAGTGGAAAAGATGCAGTTTTATAAGTTGGATCTCTTTCAATAACTTTTACTTTTCTGCCTTCTTTAGATAAAAAGTAAGCGGTTGCAGTACCGATTATTCCACCACCAATTATAACAACATCATCCATTAATTTAAAATAAGTAAATTTATATTGAGGAATAAGGCATAGCAGCACCAAAGTAAATAAGGAATCATAAGGTAATAGCTTACAGAATTGACACGTTTAAATCTTATAATCAGAATAACGATCAAAAAGATTAGAATCATCAATACTGCTAATGCTAATAAAATTTGATGAAGTCCAAAAAAAACAATACTCCAAGTTGTATTAAAAACTATATGAATAAAATAAATGTATACAGTTTTCATATCTCTATTTTTGCTGTTCCAAAAAAACCAAATGGCTAATGTCATCATCAAATACAAGGTCGTCCAAACAGGTGCAAAAACCCAGTCTGGAGGATTGTAGTTTGACTTGATTAATTGTGAATACCATGGTTCCTTTAAGCTTATTGTCACTAATCCACCAATAAATGATGCAGAATAGGTAATAACTAAAAACAGAACGAATGAAAAAAATTTATTTTTGAGCATATAAGTATTATACATCAGTATAAGATGAATAAAAAAACAATTTGGATAACCGGTGGAAGTACAGGCATAGGTAAGGCTTTAGCGATCAAATTTGCAAATGAAGGATGGAATGTAGCAATTTCAGCAAGAAGAGAAAATCTTCTTAGAGAAATTTCAGATAATCATGAAAATATAAATTCATTTCCATTAGATGTTACTAATAAAGATAAATGTAAAGAGGTTTTCAATAATATAAAGAATCAATTTGAAAATATTGATATTTGTTTTTTCTCTACAGGAACATGGAATCCAAAAAAAGAAAAGGATATAGATGTTGAACAAATAGAAGATGTATTTAAAGTAAATTTTTTTGGAACACTTAATAGTATAAAAAGTGTAGAGAAATACTTTAAAGAAAAAAAAAGTGGAATAATAACTATTGTTTCATCTATTGCAGGCTATAGAGGTTTACCAAATTCAACTGGCTATGGTCCTTCAAAATCAGCCTTAAACAACTTAGCAGAAAGTTTATACTTTGATTTTAAAAGATCAAATGTGAGGATTTGTTTAGTAAGTCCCGGATTTATAAAAACACCCATGACAGATAAAAATGATTTTAAAATGCCCTTTTTAAAAACTACAGATTATGCAGCTGAAAAAATTTATGACGGTTTAATAAATAAGAAAAATTTTGAAATTCATTTTCCAAAATCTCTTACTTTAATACTTAAAATACTTAGCTTTTTACCAAGTAAAATTTATTTTGGCTTGATAGGAAAAATGACAAAATATCAAAAGAATGATTAATCCTTAACAAATACGACTGTCAATTCAGCAACTTTAAAACCAAATTTAGTCATCACTGCTCTATTGATAGCTACTCGTTCATCTTGTTTAAAAATCCAGTCATCAAATGTGATTTTCATTTGTTTACCTTTGACAGGTACCAATAATACATATTCAAATTTAAATGCTGGTCCAAAAGAATAACCTTTTGCTTTTCCCACAACATCTCCTGCAGTACCTTCGTAATTGTTATCATCAATTTTTGTAATCTGCCATTGTCTAGTTTGAACCTCGCCATCATCCCAATTAAATTTTTCATCAAGAATTAATTGTTTACCATCCCATTTTCCATCTAAATCAGCTGAAAACTGTCTTGTAACTTTCCCTGATCGGTTTTGAAGTACTCCCCAAGCTTTTACATTGCCTGATAAATAATTTTCAATAATTAATCTTGGTTCTTTATTTTTAAAATCTTCTGGTTTCATAGAACTATTCTTTGAACAACTTGTAATTAAGAATAATGAAATTATCAATAAAATTGATTTAATAGTTTTGTTTTGCACGATTCTCCTTAAAATTATTTGTTTTGAATTGAAAATTGTATTAGATCTATATTTTTTGATTTAAAACCCGCTTCACAGTAACATAAGTAAAACTCCCACATTCTTTTAAAAGTTAAATCAAAACCTTGATTTTTAATTAAATTCCATTTTTTGTTAAATTCTTTTCTCCACAAAGCCAGAGTATTAGAATAATGGTCTGCATAAGACTCGTACGACTTTATAGTAAGTCCATTATCAGAAACATATCTATTAATACTATTTTTATTAGGCAAAAATCCACCAGGAAAGATATATTTTTGAATGAAATCTTGTTTATTTTTATATCGATCAAATAAAGCATCATCTATCGTAATTGCTTGAATAGCTGCTTTTCCATTATTTGATAAATTATTTTTTATTGTTTTAAAATAGCCTTCTAAATAGTTGTGTCCTACCGCCTCAATCATCTCAATTGATGCAATTGAATTATACTTTTTATTTAAATCTCTATAATCTTTTATTTCAATATTAACTTTCTCATTTAATCCACATTTATGAATTCTCTCTTTAGCATATTCAAATTGTTTTCTTGAGATAGTAATACAATCCAATTTTACATCATATTTTTTTCCAAGATACTCTGCAAAGCCTCCCCAACCACAACCAATCTCTAAAACTCGATCACCATTACTTGGCTGAATTAAATCAATAAGTTTTTGATATTTATTATTTTGAGCGTCTGACAAATTTTCAGTTGTTTGATCAAAAATAGCACTAGAATAAGTCAGCGATTTATCCAACCATAAAGAAAAAAATTCATTTCCTAAATCATAATGCTTGGCAATATTCGTTTTACTTCTTTTTTTTGTATTTTTAATAAAAAATTTTTTAAACAAATTAATTAGAGGAAGATCTAGTAATCCTGAGAATTTATGAATAGTTTTAATATTTCTTGCTGTTATTTCTATTAAGTTTGAGAGATTATCTGTTTCAAATTCATCTCTCATATAACTCTCAGCAAAACCAATACTTCCACCTTTTATCAAATTAAAACAAAAATCAGCTTTTTTTATTTTTAGATTTGATCTTAAATCGCTTTGAACATCGCCAAACTTAAAAACTTCTCCATGATAATTCTTAATTTCTAAATAACCAAATTTGATATCTTTAAGAGTTTTAAAAACTAGTTTGTCTGAAATTTTATATAAATTCATTAATTCTCAAATGTGATATTATTTTTGATTTTTATTTTTTTTTTAATGAACTTAATTCCTTTAGCCCACAATTTAAAGGCTTCAAAATGTATCGCTAAAATGATTTTTAAAGTCATTAATGGGTGTTTTAGGTAAGACTTAATTAACTCTATGCTTGTAAAATTTACTCTATTTCCATCCTGAGAAGCATATAATATCTTTTCATTATCTTGATATTGGTCAATTATAACTGATATTTTTTCACTTGGTTTTAAAAGCCTAAAAAAATAATTACAATTCATCTCAATAAAAGGAGAAACATGAAATTTTTTTGAACAATTGTGCTGTAAAAGATTATCGTTATTCTTTGTTTTAAAAATATAAGTATGCTGTTCACCAAATGTGTTTTTAACTTCATAAAGTATTGAAATTAGATTTTCATCTTCATCATAGATATAAAAGACACTCAATGGATTAAAAACATATCCTAGAATTCTTGGATAACATAAAAGTTTAATCTTAATATTTTTGTAAACTATATTATTTTGATCTAAGTTTCTTTTTACCCAGTCTACAAGAGATGAGCCATCTCTATCTCCATGATCCTTTTCAAAAAAACTTATCAGATTAAAACGGTTATATGAAAAAAACTTAATTTTCTTATCAAGAATTTTTAATTCGGCTAAATCAATTAATAAAGAAAATACATCATATTTAAAAAAATGCATTTTTGGTTTAAATCTTTTATGAATAACAGTGCCATTATATATAAAACTAGTCATCGAAGTTTTTGATCATTTCAATCGATGACTTTATTCCATCTTCATGAAAACCGTAACCAAAATAACTACCACAAAAAAGTATATTTCTTCTATTTTGTAACTTTGCGAGTTGACTTTGAAAATTTAACGAGGATTGATCAAAATATGGGTGGGTAAATCTTACTTTTTTTAGAATTTTTGACTCATCAATCTCAAAATAAGGATTTAATGTTAGAAAAATATTTTCCTCACATTTAAGGTTTTGTAATAAATTTAACCAATATGTTATAGAATTTTTTTCTATTTCATCTTTTTTGATTGAAGAATTCCATGAGCACCAAGCTTTTTTATTTTTTGGCATAGCTTTTTCATCAGTATGAACATAAGCAATATTCTCTTTATATTTATAGTTAGATAATATTTTTTTTTCCTGATCAGTAGGATTGTCAATTATCGATAGAGCTTCATCTGCGTGTGTTGCTAGAACAACTTTGTCGTAATTAAAGTATTCGCTTTCTCCACCATAATATAAATCTATACCTGACGTTTTAGTCTTAATTTTTTTTATTGGGTAATTTTTAAAATGTTCCCCACTGATTTTTGAAAGAATATTTTTAACATATGTTCTGCTTCGATTTGAAACCGTATACCACTGGGGTCTATTTTTTAATTTAAATAGACCATGATTTTGGAAAAACTTTAAAAAAAAACTCAATGGCATTTGACTAGCAGCACTAGGCGGCATTGACCAAATAGCAGAAACCATCGGTATCAAATGATAATTGATAAATTCTTTTGAAAGATTTTCATTATTTAGATAATCACCAAGAGTTTTCTCTTCATGATTTTTTTTCATGTTATCACATTTTTTATAAAACCTAATTATGTCAAAAAACATCTTAAGGAATTTAAAATTAAATAAATTTGTTTTATTGGAGAAAATTCCACTTAATCCTTTCCCACAGTACTCAAAAGAAGAGTTTTCAACTGATACAGAAAAAGACATATCACTTTTTTCTATTGCGATATTATTTTCATCAAAAAAATTAATTAAATGGGGATAAGTAGCAAAGTTAAAAACTATAAATCCTATATCCACAGAAACTTTTTTTAGACCAAATGATAGATCAATAGTATGAGAGTGACCTCCAAAATGATCTTCTTTTTCAAAAAGATCGACATGATGTTTTTTTGATAAATAATATGCAGCACTTAATCCTGAAATGCCTGATCCAACTACAGCAATTTTCATTAAATATTATGCTGCATCTTCTTTAAATTCATCCATACTCGGACAAGTACAAAAAATATTCTTATCACCGTAAACATTGTCTACTCTTGCTACTGGTGGCCAAAATTTATTAGCTCTTAAAAATTTAGCTGGATAAGCTGCTTCTTGTCTTGTGTATTTGTGTTCCCAATTATCTGAAGCAAGCTCAGAGTCTGTATGAGGTGCATTTTTAATTGGATTATCAATTTTATCAAATTTACCTGATTTAATCTTGTCTATTTCTTGCTTAATTTTAATCAAAGTGTCACAAAATCTATCTAATTCTGACAAGCTTTCACTCTCTGTTGGTTCGATCATCATAGTGCCAGCTACAGGCCATGACATTGTTGGCGCATGAAATCCGAAATCAATTAATCTTTTTGCTATGTCTTCCTCAGTTACACCTGTTTCTGATTTAATATTTCTAATATCAATAATACATTCATGAGCAACATTTCCTTGTGATCCTTTATATAAAATTGGAAAATGATCTTTTAGTCTATGCGCAATATAATTTGCATTAAGTATTGCAACTTGAGAAGCAAGCTTTAATCCTTCTGATCCCATCATTTTAATGTACATCCAAGAGATCGATAGAATACTAGAGCTCCCCCAAGGGGCTGCTGAAACTGCTCCAATTCCAGTTGTTGGTCCACAATCTTCAATAACTGGATGATTAGGAAGGTAAACTTGTAAATGTCTTTTACATGCAATAGGTCCCATTCCTGGCCCTCCTCCACCATGTGGAATACAAAATGTTTTGTGTAAGTTTATATGACAAACATCTGGACCAAAATTTCCAGGCTTAGCAATTCCAACTAATGCATTTAAATTAGCTCCATCCATGTAGACCTGACCACCATGTTTATGAACTAATTCACAAATATCAATTATTTTTTCCTCAAATACTCCATGGGTAGATGGGTAAGTTACCATTAATGCCCCAAGGTTTTCAGAGTGTTGTTCTGCTTTTTTCTTTAAATCATCAAAATCAACATTTCCCTCTTTATCACAATTAACAACAACTACTTTCATTCCAACCATCTGAGCACTTGCTGGATTAGTACCGTGTGCTGAGCTTGGAATTAAACATATATTACGATTAGCCTCACCTCTATCTAAATGGTACTTACGGATGACCATCAAACCTGCATATTCACCTTGAGCACCTGCGTTAGGTTGTAGAGAAACACCTGAAAAACCAGTAATAGATCGTAACCAATTTTTTAAATCAGTAAATAAATCTCTAAAACCCTCCATTTGTTCTATTGGAACAAATGGGTGAGGTTGAGAAAATTCTTTCCAGGAAATTGGAGTCATTTCAGCAGCAGCATTTAACTTCATTGTACATGAACCAAGTGCTATCATCGTTCTATTCAATGCAATGTCTTTATCTTCCAACCTTTTTAGATATCTAAGCATTTCAGTTTCTGAATGATATGAGTTGAAAACTGAATGTTCTAAATATTTTGAATTTCTTAATAAGTTTTTTGGTAGATTGGGTAAACTTACTGAAGGATCCTCTTTTTTGACTGACTCTGCTACATTAAAAATTTTTAATAATTGATTTACTCTATAAACATTTTTTCTCTCATCAAATGAAATAGCAAGCATTTCAGAATTCACTTTTCGTATATTAACTTTCTGATTTAAAGCATTTTTATATATTTGTTCAGTCTTTTCCTTAGTAATAATTGTAACGGTATCAAAAAAATAATTCGAATAAAGTTCATATCCAGACTGTTTTATTTTATCAGCAAAACTTTTTGCTAATTGAGACACTCTCTCAGAAATATTTTTAATTCCATCTGGACCATGATAAATAGCATATGCTGCAGAAACAATTGCTAATAAAGCTTGAGCAGTACAAATGTTACTTGTCGCCTTATCTCTTCTGATATGTTGTTCTCTAGTTTGTAAGGATAATCTATATGCCTTGTTACCATGTCTATCAACTGATACACCAACAATTCTCCCAGGCATTGATCTTTTGTATTCGTCTTTTGTTGCAAAAAAAGCTGCGTGTGGACCACCATATCCCATTGGAATTCCAAATCGTTGAGAGCTTCCAACTGCTATATCAGCACCGAGCTCTCTTGGTGTTTTTAGCTTTGCTAATGCCAACAGATCACAAGCTAATATTGCCTTCCCATTCTTTTTATGAATTTTACTAATTGCTTCGCTTGGGTCCTTAATATCCCCTAAAGTTCCAGGATATTGTAAAATTCCACAAACTAAATCTTCCTTTAACTGGTCTAAAACTTCATCTTCTTTACCAACTAAAACTTTTAATCCCATTGGTTCAGCTCTTGTTTGAATTACATTTATTGTTTGAGGATGACAATCCTCAGAAACAAAAACTAAATTACTATCTTTTTTATTTAATCTATGACTTAGACCCATAGCCTCTGCTGCTGCTGTACCTTCGTCTAATAAAGAGGCATTAGCAATATCCATTCCTGTGAAGTCAACGATCATTTGTTGAAAATTCAATAACATCTCAAGTCTTCCTTGAGCTACCTCAGGCTGATAAGGTGTATATGAAGTATACCAACCAGGATTTTCTAATATATTTCTTAAGATTACATAGGGTGTATATGTTCCATAATAACCCATACCAATAAAATTTGAATAAACTTGATTTTTTTTAGACATTACTCTTAATTTTCTTAAAGCCTCGTACTCTGAATTTGACTCACCAATATTAAGTTCACCTTTAAATTTTATTTTTTCTGGAACAGTATTGTTAATTAAGTCATCTAATGATTTATAATTTAATTTTTTTAACATTTTTAATTGGTCTTCTTTAGAAGGTCCAATGTGTCTTTTTAAAAAATCTTTTTCTGAATTTGGTAACATTATGCTGAAGTCTCCTTTGCAAATTTATCATAATCATCTTTATTCATTAAAGTATCCATTTCTGATTGATCTTTTATTTTAAGTTTAAAAAACCATGCTGAGTCCTCTGGATCCTGATTAATCTTTGATGGATCATCCACTATGGCTTGATTTGTATCAACTACTTCACCGCTCACAGGAGTGTATACATCACTAGCAGCTTTCGTTGACTCAACAACACCAGCAGTTCCATCTTTTTCTACGTTAGAACCCTTTTCTGGAAGTTCTGCAAAAACTATATCACCTAACATCTCTGTTGCATGTTTTGTAATTCCAATTGTTGCTACATCTCCCTCTAGTTTAATCCACTCATGTTCTTTAGAATATTTTACTTCACTCATTTTGTTGCCCCTTTCACGTAACTTTTTTTATAAAACGGTAATCCACAAATATTTGCTGGATGTTTTTTTCCTCTTACTTCTAAGAAAACTTTTGTATCTTTTTTTGAAAATTCATTTTCTATATAGCCCATTGCTACAGGTCCATTTACACTTGGTCCAAACGTACCACTTGTAATTTCTCCAATATGAACATCTGATTGATTAAATATCTTTGTTTTTTCTCTAGCAATTATTCTTCCCTCAGGTTTAATTCCAACTCTAATTTTACTAACACCATTATTTAATTGTTTAATGATTATATCAGAGCCAATAAAATCTCCCTTAGATATTCTTTCTTTTGAAATTGCCCATTTTAAATTTGCTTCCACTGGAGTTTTGTCTTTATTAAGATCATGGCCATATAAACATAAACCAGCTTCCAATCTCAAAGTATCCCTTGCTCCTAAACCTATTAATTTAGATCCTTTGTTGATTAATTCTCTGGTTAATTTATCTACAAAATCATTTGGGATCGATATCTCAAAACCATCTTCCCCTGTATACCCAGATCGAGTAATATAAACTTTGTGATCTTGAAATGAAAACCAGTTTCCTGACATAAAATTTAGATCTTTTACTCCAGCAATAATATCGTTTAGGATTTGAGACGATTTAGGTCCCTGAATTGCAATTAAAGATCTGTTTTCATCTAAAACCATTTTGTACTTTTCTTCTAGTAATTCCTTTAAAATTTTAATGTCATTATCTTTGCATGCTGCATTAAGGATTATTAAAAAACCTTCATTTATTTTTGTTATAATTAAATCATCGTGTATCCCAGCATCTTTATTCATTAAGAAGCTATATTTAGAATGATTTAATTTTAAATTTTTCAAATCTAAAGGAAAGATTTTTTCTAAATCTTTAATTAGGTTTTCACCACCATAAATAAATAATTGACCCATATGAGAAACATCAAAAATACCAGAATGATTTCTTGTGAATTTATGCTCCTCTACTATACCTTCTGAATATTGAATTGGCATCTGATAACCTGCAAATTCAACAAATTTTGCATTGCTTTCTTGATGTAATTGGTACAGCGATGTTTTTTTTGTATTCATATTAACTCTTTGTACCCATCTGTATATTTGCCTGAGAGTTTTGCTCCTTCGGCGAGAATTAAATCTCTTTCCAGAGTTAATATGTTACGGTCCTTTTTGCCTGAGAGATTCCTGGGTGGTTGCTCCTTCGGCGCTACGATATTCTGTAGTCTCTCCCGTAAATGAATAATCTTACATGTATGTGAAAAAGTCAATCAGAAACAATTTTTTTTGACTTATTCAAAAGTGAATAAAACTGAAGTAATACTGCAAAAAGTATAATTGCACCTCCTATTAATCCAAACATTGAAGGTCTTTCACTTACAAAAAGAAATGCCCATATCGGACCAAGCACAGATTCGGAAAGCATAATTATTCCAACTGTAGCAGAAGGAGTTGTTCTTGCTCCAATTGTAATAAATATAAAACCAAAACCAACTTGAAAAAAACCTGCTAGAAAACCTAAAAAAATATCATGAGGAGATATCATAATCTTAGTTGAGAGCAAAAACCCAACTAAACATGAACATACTCCAGCTACAAATTGAGCTGGGACCATGTCTACAGTTGGATATTTTCTTATTATTATTATTAAAATTGCAAAAACTATTGGCATTGAAAATGCTGCTAGGTTTCCAGATAATTCACCTGGTGTGAGTGAATTTCCAACCATCAATAAAACACCTGTCATTGCTAAAGTAATTGAAGTTAACGTTGTAGTGCTTATTTTTTCTTTTAAAAAAAAATACCCAAATATTGAAAGAAATAGTATTTGAAGTGAAATTATAAAATTAGTATTTGCAACTGTCGTATTATACATTGCAAAAACATAACCACAGAAACCAATAGATAATATTATTCCACCAAAAAATCCTGGTAAACCTGAAAAATAGAATGATTTAAAAGTTTTTCCTTTATAGCTAATAATTAAGAAAGCTAAAACAGTAAGTGAAAAAAATAAAGATCTCCAAAATAAAATTTGCCATAAAGTTGCTCCCTCAAATGATTTAACAAGTAACCCACCAAAACTTAAACTTAATGCTCCTAAAAAGATTAATAATGGACCAGGTAAGTTTCTTATGAAAGTCATTATATTTGTGAAATAAGGTTTTGAGTCTCTAAGTCATATAGTTTAAATAAAGTTTCTGCGCTAGATAATTCGACTTCTTGGAATTTAACTTTTGAACCAGGCGTAAGTTGCACCAATTTGTCATAATCAGCACTGATAACAACTCCTATTTTAGGATAACCTCCAATAGTCCCATGATCAGAAAGCATAATAATTGGATTTCCATCTGCAGGTACTTGGATTACTCCTTTTATTAAACCTTCAGATTTTATGTTGGTATCAACAATATTTTCAATTTTTGGTCCATCTAATCTCATTCCCATGCGATCTGATAATTTTGATACAACAAATTCCTTATCAAAAAAAATATTTTTTCCCTCTTCAGAAAAATAATTAAAATTTGTTCCTTTAATAACTCTAATTTTTTCTATTTTTGTATTTATGTAATTTAGCTTTTTATCATTTAAGTCTTTATTAATTTTAGAAATATATATTTTTTGTGTATCTTCTATTCTTTTTCCATTATTCGAACCTATATTTGCTTTTGTATTAATAGAACAGCTAGACCATTGATATTCTAAATTAAATTCACCACTAATTGCTAAATATCCATAAACAGATTTATTAGTTGTTATAATATCTATTTCATCACCATTTTCTAATGTGAAAGATTGATAACAGTTACCCTCAATATCATTATCATTTTTTCTAATTATAAATTTTACATCTCCTGCAATTGCACATTTAATATCGTCACCAAAATACTTCAACAATGGACCTTGATAAGCAAATTCAATTACTGGAGAATTTGTTTCATTCCCAACAAGTTTATTAGAAATTTGAAAATTTCTATTATCCATAGCCCCGCTAAATGGAATGCCAATATGATAAAGATTACTTCTACCTTGATCTTGAAATGTTGTGTTAATTCCAGCTCTTTTAATCTCAAAATAATTTTTATTCATTGTAGTTGTTGTATTGATCTTTTGTAATTTGCTCAAAAGTGACGGCATCACCTGGATTAATTAAATTTGGATTATTCTCCTTGGAGCTATTAAAAATAACAATTGGTGTATTACCGATAATATTCCATCCACCTGGACTTTCAAAAGTATAAACATTTGCGAATTGTTCTGTAAGTCCAACTGAACCTTTTGGTACTTTTACCCTTGGTGTCTCTAAGCGTTTTGCTCGTAATTCAGTCTCTAGATCACCCAAAAAAGGCATCCCTGCAATAAAGCCTGTCATGTAACAAAAAAATTCTTTATTAAAAAATTTTTCATAAATTTTATCACGACTTATTTTTAATTTTTCCTCTAGTCTTTTAATGTCCAGTGAAAATTTTTCATCACAACAAACTGGAATTTTAATTTTGTTACTCTCTAACTTGTCATCATTAATAACATTTAAATTTTCGATTAATTTTTTAACAGTTTGAAAATTTTTTTTACGTAAATCAAATGAAACTATTAATTTGTTATAAGATGGAGTTAAATTGTTAATGCCGTCAATATTTTCTTTTTGAATACTTTTAAAATAACGTATTACTTTATTATTTACTTCTTTATTTACCTCGGTACCAAAATCACAATATAAAGCTGCGTCACCAAGATTTGATATATTTTTTATCATGCCATGTTATACTTACAAATAATGAGTATGGAAATTAATATAAATTGTGATTTAGGTGAAAAATCAAAACATCACTCAAATAAATATGATCCAGATTTATTAGAAATCGTCAATTCAGCTAATGTAGCTTGTGGTTACCATGCTGGGGATGAGGAAACCATGAATCAAGTAGTAAAAATTTCAAAAAATAATGGAGTAAGCATTGGTGCACATCCCTCTTTTAAAGACCAAGAAAATTTTGGGAGAGAAAGAATGAATCTTTCTGAAAGTGAAATAAAAAAACTAATAATTGATCAATACGAAATTCTACAAAAAATAGCCTTAAACTACGGTGAAATAGTATCTCATGTAAAACCTCATGGAGCATTAAATAATATGGCTTGTGAAGATATTGAGTTAGCCACAATACTAGCCAAAACTATTAAGGATATTAATAAAGATATAATATATCTAGTGCCTACAGGATCAAAAATGCAAGAAGCAGCAAAAAAATTTGATATGAAATTTGCTTGTGAAATATTTGCTGACAGAAATTATGAGGATGATGGTAATCTTGTATCAAGAAAAAAATCTCATGCATTAATTACGGACCCTGAACAAGCAAAAAAACATGTATTAAAAATGGTTCAAACTCAGTCGCTTAATTGTCACAGCGGGAAGCAAATACCTTGTGAAATCGACTCTGTGTGTATACATGGTGACAATCTAAGTTCTTTGGCTACGGCTAAATCAATAAAAGAAAATTTGATTGAAAATGGCTTAGAACTTAAAACTTTAAACAAAATGAAAAAATTTATTTAATATGAAAAAAATAATCTTATCTTTGTCTATATTATTTTTAATTACTGGAAATGTATTTTCAGCAGGCTCTAGTAGCAGTGATGATAATGCTAAAACTAAATCAAGTTATGAAAAAGCTGTAACTCATATAGAAGCAGCAAAAAAACATGAGAAAAAAGGTAAATTAGAAAAAGCAAATAAAAGATACGTAAAAGCACAAAACCTACTAATAGAGTCAAACAATAAAAAACCTAACGATGCGGATACCTTAAATTATTTGGGTTTTACTACTAGAAAACTTGGTGATTTTGAAAACGGAGAAAAATATTATCTTCAGGGTTTAGCTATTGATCCAAATCACAAAGGT
Organism: Pelagibacteraceae bacterium AG-325-J17; assembly: GCA_003282825.1. Classification (GTDB taxonomy): domain Bacteria; phylum Pseudomonadota; class Alphaproteobacteria; order Pelagibacterales; family Pelagibacteraceae; genus Pelagibacter. The sequence continues at coordinate 24,091 of QBYM01000001.1, forward strand.
ATTAATGAATATCTTGGTGAATTATATGTAGCAACAAAAAGGCATAACCTTGCCGTTGAAAGATTAGAAGTTTTAAAAGGTTGTAATTGTGAAGAGTATGAACAATTAAAAGCAGTAATTGCTGGGCAACCTTCTAAGTATTAATTTAAATTTTTTACCATTTGTTCTGGCATCCACAAAGCGATTTCAGGAAATATAACTACAAGTATTACTGCTAAAACCATTAATAAAAATAGTGGAAAAGCACTTCTAGCAATATAGCCCATATCTTTATTTGCCATTCCTTGAAGTACAAATAAATTAAATCCAACAGGAGGGGTAATTTGTGCCATTTCAACAACAATAACTAAAAAAATACCAAACCAAATCATATCAAAACCAGCTTGTCTTATCATTGGCTCTATTATTGCCATTGTTAGTACGACGGCAGATATACCATCAAGAAACATTCCTAAAATAATATAAAAAATCATTAAAACCAAAATTAAAACATAAGGAGAAAGCTCCATGCCCTGAATCCATATTGCTAAATTTCTTGGTAATCCTGTAAAACCCATTGCTAAAGATAAAAAAGTAGAACCAGCTAAAATAAAAGCAATCATGCATGAAGTTTTAGTTGCACCTAATAAAGAAGATTTAAATGTTTCTAAAGTTAAACTTTTTTGGAAGTAAGATAGAATTAAAGCACCAACGACACCTAATGAAGCAGCTTCAGTTGCGGTTGCTACTCCAGTATATATAGAACCTATAACCGCAGAGATAAGTAATATTACTGGTAAAAGTTGTTTTGATCTCTTGATTTTTTCTAAAAAAGAATATTCCTCAAGAATTTTTGGCATTTCTTTCTTATTAATTAAAGACCATATAATAACATACGACATAAATATTAGTGCAATCATTATCCCTGGAATAATTCCTGCTATAAATAATTTTGCTATGGACTCTTGAACAGCTACACCATAAATAATTAGAATAATTGATGGAGGTATTAGTAATCCCAAAGTACCTGAGCCAGCTAAACTACCTAATAAGATTTTTTCTGGATAATTTCTTTTTCTTAACTCAGGGATAGACATTTTTCCAACTGTAGCTACAGTTGCTGCTGATGATCCTGATATTGCTGCAAATAGAGCACATCCAACAACATTTACATGAATTAAGCCTCCTGGGAGCTTTTGCATCCAAGGAGATAACCCTTTAAATAAATTTTCTGAGAGCTTAGTTCTAAAAAGAATTTCACCCATCCAAACAAATAATGGCAATGCAGTCAAAGTCCATGACGATGCAGTTCCCCATATTGTAGTAGCCATTGCATCACCTACTGGTCTTGAAGTAAACAGCATCATACCAATTGCTGATACCCCTATCATACTCAATGCAACCCAGATACCAGAGCCTAAAAAAAATAATAAAACACTAATAAAAAAAATTGTTAAAAATATCTCAGCCATTTATCTTTTTTTTATATTGAGGATAAATTGGTGAAAAACACATATAAAGAATATTGTTGAACCTATTGCTACACTTGTTTGAGGTATCCATATTAATATTTCATCTGCACCCTCACTTCTTTCCTGAAATTTGTAAGATATAATTAACATTTTAATAAAATAGAATGCTAAATATCCTGAAAAAAAACTGGCCAAACTCAAACACCAAATTTCAATCAGCCATCTTTTGCTTCCCGAAAGTTTTTCTAAAAAAAGAGTAATTCGTATATGTCCACCCTCTACAAAAGTATAAGCTAATGCAAAGAAAGATGCTGAAGCCATACAATAACCAGAGTATTCTGCTAAACCTCTTATATAAAAGCCAAATATTCTTGAAGAAATACCTATAAGAATAAAAACTGCAACTAATATTAAAAAAATTGCAGCAATATAACCAGAAAATTTATAAAGTTTATTTAGACTTTTATCGATAGTACTTAACATAATAATTTAAGGCCACTCAAAATTTTTAAGTGGCCTTAAGATATATTTAATTTAATTATTTATAAGCTGATAAAACAGATGCTCCTCTTGATCCAGCTTTTTGAGACCATTCTTTAGCCATTGTCTCTCCAACTTTTTCAAAATGAGATTGTAAAGATGCATTAACTTTTCCAACTACCATACCGGCATCTGCAAGAGCTTTTTTATCTCCAACATTTCCTTGTTTTGATAATTGCCACCCTTTTCTTTCTGCTAAGGTTGCTTGCTTCATTACTAAATCTTTAGTTGCTTTATCCAATTTATTCCAAGACTCTTTATTAACGATCACCATATTTTTTGGAAACCAGGCTGCAATGTCATAAAAATATTTCACACCATTCTCCCAAATCTTGGAATTTTTTCCAGTCGTTGGAGATGTAATCATACTTTCAACAGCACCTGTTGAAAACGCTTGACTTATTTCTGCTGCTTCTATTTTTGTAGGAGCCATTCCAGTTAATTCAGCAATTCTTATTGTAGCAGAATTGTATGCTCTAAATTTTAAGCCTTTTAAATCATTAACGGAATTGATTTCTTTCTTGCTATACAAGCCTTGTGCTGGCCACGGTACAGCATATAGGAAGACAAGTCCTTTAGCATCCAAACCTTTTATAATTTCATCTTTTGATGCTTTATATAATTTCATAGCATCTGAGTAAGATGATGCCAAGAATGGTTGTGAGTCTATTTCCAATAATGGATCTTCTTTTCCTAAAGCTGACATAAATCTTTCACCGATTTGTGCTTGTCCGGTTCTTACTGCTCTAAATATTTCTCCACCTTTAAATAGTGATCCACCTGGATGAGTAACGATTGTTAGTTTACCTCCACTTTTTTCAGTTACATTTTTTGCAAATTCAGTTGCGTTTGCAGAATGAAAATTCCCAGCTCCATAAGCAAGAGCCATGTCCCATTTCTCCGCAATCGCAAGATTAATTGACAAAATTAATGAAACTAAAACAGTTATTAAGTATTTTATGAATTTCATTTTTCCTCCAATTTTTTTTAAATGCATTTCATTATGTATTAAAAAGATTATCAATAAAAAAATAATACTACTTTTGATTGAATTATTATTAATATCTAATATTATGTTTCCACTTTGTTAGAACAGTCACTCATATTACTTCAGATTATTTTCATCGATATAATCTTAGCAGCCGATAATGCAATAATTATTGGTCTAATCGCTGCAAATTTTGCACCAAAAAATAGAAAACAGATCATATTATGGGGCGTTGCTGGAGCTTTGATATTTAAAGTTATTTTTGCAGTATTTGCCACATACTTATTTGAATTCTATTTCATCAAAATCTTAGGAGGATTACTTTTAATTTGGATTGTAAACGATTTAAGAAAAGATCTTTTTGAAATCAAGAAAGTAAAATCTCCAACTAAAAAATCAAAAGAACCATCATATATTCAGAGTGTATATAAAGTTTTATTTGCCGATATTACAATTAGTTTTGATAATGTCATAGGTGTTGTGGGAGCTGCTAAAGGTAATTTTAGTTTTATGATCTTTGGTCTAGTACTTTCTGTAATTCTTACAGGAGCTATGGCCACATATCTTGCTAATTATATTCAAAAGCATTTGTGGATTGCATATATTGGATTAGGCTTCATATTATTAGTGGCAATTCAGTTAGTTATAGGTGGATTAGTTGACCTAGATATTTTATCTATCAACGAACAATTTAAAAAATATTTTTAATAAGAGTGTTTTTTTGTTGGATATTTCTTAAGTTTGACGTCTTTAGAGAACTTTTTTAATCCTATATTTATATATTTTTTAATATTAATAAATTTTTTAACAAATCTTATTTTGGTGCTGTTTAATCCGATCAAATCATCTGTAACAAGTACTTGGCCATCACAATGAACTGATGATCCAATACCTATTGTTGGAATTTTTAAGGATTGTGTAATTTTTTTCGCAGTAGCTGCTTTTACACATTCAATGACTATAGCGAATACCCCACTACTTTGGAGGAGAAGAGCATCTTTTATTAATTGTTTTGTTTCCCTAGTTGATTTACCTTTTGACTTAAACTTTCCTTTGGCAGATTGAGGAAGAAGACCTAAATGGCCCATAACTGGAATTTTTTTTTTAATTAGATATTTAATCTGTGTAATAATTTTTTTTCCACCCTCTAATTTAACTGCGTCACATTTTGTTTCTTTAATAACTCGTTTCGCATTTTTATAAGCAGATAAATTAGACCTATATGTATTGAAAGGCATATCTACAACCATTAAACTTTTCTTGACACCAAGCCTAACACTTTTTGAATGATCAATCATATTGGTTAAAGTTACTTTTTTTGTAGTATCGTAGTTATATAAAACAGATCCCAATGAATCTCCAATTAAAGTAATATCAACATATTTATCTACGAGTTCAGCAAAATTTTTTGAATATGCAGTGAGACACAAAATTTTAGATTTATTTTTTTTGTTAAGAATATTTTTAATCTTAGTATTCATTTTATTAAACTATTCTAATTCAATAGTACTCGGTGGTTTTGAAGTTATGTCGTAAACTACCCTATTTATTCCTCTTATGCTATTTACTATTTTATTTGAAATCATTTGTGCAAAAGATTTTTTAAACTCGTAAAAATCAGCTGTCATACCATCTTCTGAAGTTATAGCTCTCAGTAAACACAAATATTCATAGGTTCGATTATCACCCATTACTCCAACAGTTTTTACTGGAAGTAAGGCTGCATAAGCTTGCCAAATTTTATTATAAAGACCATATTCTTTAAGACCCTGTATAAAATAATAATCAGCTTCTTTTAAAATGTTAATTTTTTCTTTAGTTATAATACCAGGCATTCTAATTGCTAAACCTGGACCTGGAAATGGGTGTCTTGAGATAATTTCTTTATTCAAATTAAGTTCTAAGCCTAAATTTCTTACTTCATCTTTAAATAAGAATTTAAGAGGTTCGACTAATTTTAATTTCATTTTTTTTGGTAATCCACCAACATTATGATGAGATTTAATTTTTGACGTTTGGCTTCCTGTTACTGATCTGCTTTCAATAAGATCTGGATAAAGAGTTCCTTGAGCTAAAAATTTTACATTCTTAATCTTTTTTGCATATCTTTCAAAAATTTTAATAAATAAATTTCCAATTATTTTTCTTTTTCTTTCTGGGTCTGAAACGTTTGTTAACTTTTTTAAAAATTCTTTTTCAGCATTAACGTATATCAAATTCATCTTGAGCCTTTTCTTAAAAGTATCAACTACTTGTTTTTCCTCATTTTTTCTAAGAAGACCAGTGTTAACAAAAATACAATATAGCTTTTTACCAATAGCTTTATTTAATAATTGAGCAACTACACTACTATCAACTCCTCCTGAAAGGGCACAAATAACTTTATTTTCACCAACTTGATTTCTAACCTCTTTAATTAATTTCATCTTTTGATCTTTTAATGACCAGTTTTTTTTAATTTTACATATTAAAAAAATAAAATTTTTTATAATTTTTTTACCATTTTCTGTATGTGTAACTTCAGGATGAAATTGAACACCATAAAATTTATTTGTCTTGTCCTCAACAATTGCAAATTTTGAATTTTGACTTGATGCAATTACTCTAAAATTTTTAGGTAATTTTGAAACTTGATCAGCATGACTCATCCATACTTTGTGAATTGTTTTTTGATTAAAAAAATTTTTTATTAAAAGACTATCTTTTTTTTTATAAACATTAGCTAAACCAAACTCCCGATGCTTTGATTGTTTGACCTTTCCACCATTTAATTTTGACAAGATTTGGTGACCAAAACAAATACCTAATATTGGTATATTGTTTTTAAGTATTTCTTTATCGAAAGAATATCTATTAATTTCATAAACATTAAGGGGACCTCCTGATAAAATGATACCCTTAATACTAATATCAATATTTTTATTTTTAATCTTTTTATGACTAATAATTTCTGAGAATACCCCTAGTTCTCTTATTCTTCTGGCAATCAATTGTGTAAATTGAGAACCAAAATCTATGATTAATATTTTATTTAAACTTTGATCAAGAATCATTTTTTGGCTCTATATTCGCCAGAGTCTCCAAAATATCTTTATTATCATCACATAGCTTCTTACAAACTTTTGTAAAAGTATTTGATAGATCTTTTACTTTTGAATAATTTGATTTTTCTAAAGCAATTTTCATTAACATTAATATGGCCTCTTCATTATCAGGTTCAATTAATAATGTTGTTTCTAAATTTTTTTTTTCTTTTTTTTGATCTTCTTCCAAATTGTAAATCTTTGCCAAGTACAAATATGAACTTGAGTCTTTAGGATTAAAAACAATACTTCTTTCAAACATAAATCTTGCATCGTCATATTTCTTATTTTTATAAAGTTCTAAACCTTTATCAAAAAAATTCTCACTACCAAAAGAAGTGCTTATTAAATTTATGAAAAAATAAATTAATACAGTTTTTTTTAAAATTTTAATCATTATTATCAATCATCACTTTTTACTATATCAACGTTATGTACCATACTTTCGTAAAATCCAGCTTTTGTAATCTTTACAAATTGTGGTTTATTTCTTAAATATTTAATTTGTTTAGAACCAAGATAACCCATCGATGATTTCAAACCACCAATAAGTTTGAAAATTATTTTTTCAACCTTACCTTTATATTTAGCAAATCCTTCTACACCTTCCGGTACGTATTTTGAGATATCTTTTTGTTTTGATTGAAAATATCTATCAGCTGAACCTTTGTTCATAGCACCCACTGATCCCATACCTCTAAAACTTTTAAATAGCTTTCCACCTCTTCTAATTAATTTACCTGGGGTCTCATCGGTGCCTGCAAATAGTGAACCTACCATAACTGCATCTGCTCCTGCAGCAAAAGCTTTTGCTAAATCACCAGAGTATTTAATACCTCCATCAGAGATAATCTTAACATTTTTATTTTTAACTCCATTTCTAACTGTTAAAATTGCACTTAACTGAGGAACTCCAATACCTGCCACTAATCGTGTGGTACAAATAGATCCAGGGCCTATACCCACTTTGATTATATCTACTCCTAATTTTAAAAGAAATTTTGCAGCTTCTGGTGTAGCTATATTTCCTGCACACAGTGCTGTTTTTTTATTTTTTCTTTTTTTAATGAATTTGATTATCTCTGAAACTTTCTTTGTATGACCATGGGCAGTATCAACAACAATCATGTCTATATTTTCTTTTAAAATAGCGTCAGCTCTCTTAAATTCACTTGGACCTGCACCTACGGCTGCACCAACTAAAAGTTTTTTAATTTTTACTTTTTTAATTTCTGATATTTGAGTCTTAATATCTAAATTTCTATGTATTACACCCAATCCTCCAGCTTTTGCTATGGCAATTGCCATTTTACTTTCAGTAACAGTATCCATTGCAGAAGATAAAAGAGGAATTCTTAATTTTAAATTGTTAGTTAATTTGATGCTAGTGTCTACTTCAGAAGGAAGTATTTCGGAATACTTTGGTACAAGTGTAACGTCATCAAAGGTAAGTGCTTCTTTTATAGGAACCATAATCATTTATATACGATTCCTTTAAAATTTAAAGTGTCTATCTTAGATTTTTACAAATGATAAAACTTTCTTTTGAGTCTTTACGACTTGATTTAGGTTTAAAAACCTTAACTTCTTTATAAATTTTTTTTCCAAGTGCGACAATTTCATTAAATGAACTTCCCATAAAAATTTTTGAAATAAAAAAACCTTTTTCAGAAATTATATCTTTCGAAAAAAGCATAGCTTCTCTACACAATTCTCCAGTTTGAATTGCATCTATATTTTTTATACCTGTTGTATTAACAGCCATGTCAGACATGATAACGTCTATTTTTTTTGTAAGAATTTCTTTAATTTGATTTTGAGTACTGAGTTCAGTAAAATCCCCTTTTATATGAATGGTGTGTTCAATTTTGTCCATAGGTTTAAGATCTATAGAAATTAATTTTCCATTTTTAATAACTTTTGAGGCATATTGAGACCAGCTACCCGGGGCGGCACCTATATCAATAACATTGATACCTCCCTTAAAAATTTTAAATTTTTCATCTAATTCAATCAGTTTGTATGCTGATCTTGCACGATAGCCATCAACTTTAGACTGACGTACATATATATCTCTTCTTTGTTTATTTACCCAATTTTTTGAAATTTTATTTTTTTTCAATTAATTATCGTATCTAAGGCTTTTGAAGATTTTATTTTTACTTAAAGTCTCAATCTCTATTTGTATAGTTTTATCAACCCTCATATCTTTACCATCTTTCCATATTCCAGCAGCAAGATGCATAATTCCAATTTTATAGTTTGGTAAGTATGGTTCAACAAATGTTTTTTGTTGTTGATCATATTTTGGAAGCAAATTACTTGTAATCCAATTACAATTTAAAGGTAAGAATTCTGTCTCTAAATTATCAATATAAACTGACATATTTATTGCTAACCCTTCTGATCCAAAAATATTACCAGCTTTTAGAGTTTTAACTAAATTTTTTTGCCAAGAATCCCAAGCTTCAGAATTTTTTTCTAATGAAAATACTCCAATATTTATATGAGGTGCAAAAGCTAATTTTCTTGCATTGTTATAACCAATCCTCGATTTAACAGCATGTTTAAAATTTTGCGATTTTATAATTGCTAACTTTCCTAGTAACCAACTAACTTTTGATAGAACTTTATATCCTGGGCCAATTGTTTGAGTAATTCCTAATTTTCCATTTTCACAAGCTCTAAAATATAATTCTATACAATTCCAATCGTTGACCCAAGCATCACAATCAATCCAGAGATATTTTTCGTAGTTAGGAAAATATTTTGGTAAAAAGGCTCTTGAGACCTGACTTTTTAACCATTCTTTTCCTTTTACTTTAAATTCTGGAACCTCAATATCCCATTCTGCAGATTTTATTTCATCTACTTTGTTTGATAGTTTTTCCTTTTGCTGTTCAGTAAGTCCTGCATCTAAAATACAGATTGCAACACTTTCACTATCTTTAAATTGCTTAATTGAATTAATTAGCTCTTCTAATAATGGAAAATAGTTGGCATCAGCCAAAGAAACAATTACATTTTTTTTCATTAAAGTACGTCTTCAAGGTCATCTTCGTCCTGAATTTTGTCTTTTTCATGTTTATTCTTAATTTTTTGATAATGAACATAGCTAATAGGTAATAATAATAGATAAATTATTGCGCTTATTGCAATTACGTTAAATGTGTAAACTAATAGTAGACCAAAAAATAAAACAATTCCAAATAATAAAAATATTGTAGTTCTTCTTCGTATGACTATTTTTTTAAATGAATAACTTGGAAATTTACTAATTAATAGAAAAGAAGTTGTTACAAAAAATATAGGTACGATTATATCGTAGTTTAATTGAAAAAAATCAAATCCACTTAAACTTATAATTAATGGAGTTAATACTAATATACCACCTGCTGGAGATGGGACACCTTCGAAAAAGTTGTCTCTCCAAGAAGGTTCTTGATTTGAATTAATATTAAATCTTGCTAAACGTAATGCTACACAAATCACAAATACTAAACATAATAACCATCCGAACCTTCCTAACGTATTTAGTTTCCAAAAATACATTATAAATGCTGGAGCTACTCCAAAACTTATCATGTCAGTGAGTGAATCTAATTCTTTACCAACTTTAGATGTACCTTTAATTAATCTGGCAATTCTTCCATCTAGACCATCAATCAACGCAGCAAACATTATTGCTATAATTGCTAATTCAAACCTTCCATCTAAAGCAAATCTGATTGAAGTTAAGCCAATACAAACACCAATTAAAGTTAGCATATTTGGCAAAAGCATCCTGGCGCTTTTTTTGTCTGCTACAATTTTTAAATTATTTTTTGGTTGTTCCATTTTACTTTTTAGCTAACAATGTTTCTCCTGAAACAGCTATTTGACCTACTTTAACTAATGGTTCATAATTTTCATAATAAACATCAGCTCTACTTCCAAATCTTATCATTCCAACTCTATCACCTTGATCTAATTCTTGATCTTTGTTTGCTTCACAAACTATTCTTCGAGCAACTAAACCTGCAATTTGGACTAATACGATATCGTTATTTTGATTATCTTTTATCTTAAAATAGTTTCTCTCATTATCTTCACTCGCTTTATCAAGTGAAGCATTAAAAAATTTACCAGGTTTGTATAAAATTTCTTCAATCTTTCCGCCACAAGGACTTCTATTTACATGACAATCAAAAACATTCATGAAAATACTAATTTTCTTAAATCTTTTATTCTCTAAATTCAGTTCTTTAGGGCCATCTACTTCTTCAACTTTTATCACCTCTCCGTCAGCAGGACTGACAAGGAAGTTATCATCATTAATTATAACTCTCTCAGGATCTCTAAAAAAATAGTAAACCCATATAGTTAAAACAAAACCTACTAATCCAAGAAAATCACTAAAAATATAAAATATTATAGTTATAATCCCAGCTATAACTAAAAACTTGTATCCTTCTGCGTGAATTTTTGGAAATATTTTACTAAACATATTCTTCTATTTGATAATTTTTCATTAATATGTATATAAAATCGCGAAATTCAATTAATAAGATAAATATAAATAAGTGAGCAAAATTAACGTAAAAAACCCTGTCGTTGAGTTAGACGGGGATGAAATGACCAGGATCATCTGGGATTTCATTAAAAACAAATTAATTCTTCCGTATCTGGATCTTGGTATTGAATACTATGACCTTGGAATGAAAAGTAGAGATAATACTGATGATCAAATCACAATTGACTCTGCAAATGCAATTAAAAAAATTGGGGTTGGTATAAAATGTGCAACTATTACCCCAGATGAAGCAAGAGTTGAGGAATTTGATTTAAAAAAAATGTGGAGGTCTCCAAACGGTACAATAAGAAATATTATTGGTGGTACTGTTTTTAGAGAGCCAATAATTTGTTCAAACATTCCAAAATTAGTTCCTTCATGGACAGATCCTGTTGTGATTGGAAGACATGCCTTTGGTGATCAATATCGTGCTACAGACTTTAAAGTTCCTGGTAAAGGTAAAATGGAAGTTAAATGGACTTCAGAAGATGGTAAAGATGAAATTAAGTATGAAGTTTTCAATTTTACTGGACCTGGAGTTGCTCTTTCAATGTATAATTTAGATAAATCAATAGAAGATTTTGCTAGATCTTGTTTTAGTTATGGTCTTATAAAAAAATGGCCAGTCTATATGTCCACTAAAAATACTATTTTAAAAAAATACGATGGAAGATTTAAAGATATATTTCAAGAGGTATTTGATAAGGAGTACAAAAAAGATTTTGAAAAACATAAATTGACATATGAACATAGATTAATTGATGACATGGTAGCATGTGCAATGAAGTGGAGTGGTAAATATATATGGGCGTGTAAAAATTATGATGGTGATGTTCAATCAGATACAATGGCTCAAGGATATGGATCATTAGGATTAATGACTAGTACTTTACTAACTCCAGATGGAAAAATAATGGAGGCTGAAGCAGCTCATGGTACAGTAACTAGACACTATCGAATGCACCAGCAAGGTAAAGAGACATCAACTAACCCAATAGCATCAATTTTCGCTTGGACTAGAGGACTAGCGCATAGAGGTAAGCTGGATGGAAATCAAGAACTTATAAAGTTTGGTAATACTATAGAAGAAGTTTGTATTGGTTGTGTTGAGAGCGGATCAATGACAAAAGACTTAGCAATATTAGTTGGTCCATCTAGTAAATACCTTACGACCAATCAATTTTTAGATGTAATAGATGGTAATTTAAAAAAGAAATTAAATTAAAGCCTTTATTTTTTCAAAAGCTTCATCAATTTTATTTTGGTCTTGACCTCCAGCTTGAGCAAAATCTTTCCTTCCACCCCCGCCTTTGCCACCAATCATCTCTGATCCAAATTTAGCAAATTTAACTGCATCATATTTGCTAATTAATTTTTCTGTTATACCAACTGCAAGACCAACTTTATTATCACTACTTGCAAAAACAACAACAATCCCCTCTCCTAGTTCTTTTTTTCCACTATCAACTAATTTTCTTAAATCTTTAGGTGGTAGATCTTGAACTTTTTGAAATCTAACTTTTACACCATTTATTTTTTCATCACTGATAATGTTTTTGTTTTTATCTTTCAGCACAGAACTAACATTTAATTGTTCAAGTTGTTTTGTGAGATTTTTTATAAGCTCTTTAAGATCATTATTATCAATGTTTGGCTTTCCACCTAATTTAATTATTTGAGATGATAATTCTTTTATATTTTCTTCATCTTTTTGAGTTGATAAATTTGATAATTTCTCTTTGTTCTTAATATAATCATCTAACTGCTTATCTCTTAATGCTTCAACTCTTCTAACACCTGCAGCAATAGAAGCCTGACTAATTGTTCTAAATTTACCAATATTTCCTGTACTTTGGACATGTGTTCCACCACACAATTCTGTTGAAAAATAAGTTTCTTTTTCTTTACCCATTGAAACTACTCTTACTTCTTCTCCATATTTTTCCCCAAAGAATGCTAAGGCACCCTTATCAATTGCAGCTTTTGGAGTCATAATTCTGGTTGTAACCTCAGTATTTGCTTCAACATATTCGTTAACAAGTTTATCAATTTTCTGTAACTCTTCACTAGTAATGGGTTTCATATGACTAAAATCAAATCTAAGTCTATCAGGTGCAACTAATGAACCCTTTTGCATAACATGTTTTCCTAAAGTTCTTCTAAGAGACTCATGAAGTAAATGTGTTGCTGAATGGTAAGCTTTAAGATTGTCTCTTCTTTCAACATCAATTTTCATTTCTACTTCATCTTTAATTCTTACTTCACCACTTTTTACTGATCCATAATGCACAAATAAATCTCCAAGTTTTTTTTGTGTATCTTCAACTTCAAATACAGAGTTTCCAGAAACTATTGTACCTTGATCTCCAAGCTGACCGCCTGACTCTCCGTAAAAGGGTGTTTGATTTGTTATAATAATACCTTTTTCATTAGTTGATAATTTTTTTACTTCTTTATTATCTTTTAAAAGATTTAATATTACTCCCTCAGATTGATTTGACTTGTAACCTAAAAATTCTGTAGGTCCTATTTTATCTTTTATTGAAAACCAAATAGCTTCTTCTGAGCTATCACCTGAACCTTTCCAATTTTTCTTTGCTAACTCTTTACTTTTTTTCATCAGATCATCAAATTTATTGTGATCAACTTTCAAAGATTTATTTTTTAAAATATCTTCAGTTAGGTCTAAAGGAAAACCAAAAGTATCATATAATTTAAATGCTACTTCACCTGGTAAAACTTTATCTATTTTAGAAATTTCTTCATTTAAAATTTTTATACCTCTATCAAGCAAGACTAAAAACTTTTCTTCTTCCATTTTTAGAGTTTCTTTAATTAAAGACTCAGATCTTTTAAGTTCAGGGTAGCTCCCTGACATTTCATTTTTGAGTGAGTCAAATATTCTATAAAAAATTGGTTCTTTAGATCCTAATAAATGAGAATGTCTCATTCCTCTTCTCATTATTCTTCTGAGCACATACCCACGTCCTTCGTTTGATGGTAACACACCTTCTGCTAAAAGAAATGAGCTAGCTCTTAAGTGGTCAGCTATAACTCTAAAACTTGAAATATTATTATCTATCTGATCAACCTTTGTTACATCTGATATGGAACTAATCAATTTTTTAAAATGATCAGTTTGATAATTATCATGTGTTCCTTGTAATAGGGCTGCAATTCTTTCTAAACCCATGCCAGTATCAACAGATGGTTTTGGAAGATCTACTCTTTTTTCTTTTGTGACTTGCTCATATTGCATAAAAACTAAATTCCAAATCTCAATAAATCGATCTCCATCCTCATCTTTTGTGCCAGGTAAACCCCCTTTTAAATGATCTCCATGATCATAGAAAATTTCTGAACATGGTCCACAGGGACCCGTTTCTCCCATTGACCAAAAATTATCTGATGTAGAAATTCTTATTATTCTATCATCACTAAAACCCCCTATTTTCTTCCATAAATTGAATGCTTCATCATCTTCATGAAAAACTGTTACATAAAGTTTATTTTTATCTATTCCAAAATCTTTTGTAATTAAATCCCATGCATAATGAATTGCTTTTTCTTTGAAATAATCACCAAATGAAAAATTTCCTAACATTTCAAAAAATGTATGATGTCTCGGTGTATACCCAACATTTTCCAAATCATTATGTTTTCCTCCAGCTCTTACACATTTTTGTGAAGTAGTTGCTCTTTGATAGTCCCTTTTCTCTAAACCTGTAAACACATTTTTAAATTGAACCATGCCAGAATTAGCAAACATTAATGTTGGATCATTATTTGGAACTAAATTACTAGACTCAACAATCTTATGATCGTTTTTCTCAAAATATTTTAAGAAAGTTTCTCTTATCTGATTTAATGATTTCTGAGCCATATTTTTAAAATACAGCTTTTTTATTCTATGTCTAGATAACGATAAGGGGTAAAGGCGCTGAAAATAAGCGCCTTTATAATTTAAAGATGACCTTTAATTCTAGTTTTTTTTAGGAGGAGTAACTTCTTTTTCAGCTTCTTCTTTTTCAGCTACTTTCTTCTCTTTTTCAATTTTTTCAGGACTTAATGGATTTCCTTCAATCTTTTTAGAAATCACACCAGCTTTTTCCCTAATTGCCATTTCAATTTCTGCAGCAACTTTTGGATTTTGAGCTAAATAGACTTTGGCATTTTCTCTTCCTTGTCCTATTTTCTCTCCTTTGTAAGCATACCATGCACCTGATTTTTCAATAATGTCGGCTTTAGCACCAAGGTCTACCAACTCACCCATTTTGCTAATTCCTTTTCCATACATTAAGTCAAACTCAACAACTTTAAATGGTGGTGCAACTTTATTTTTAACTACTTTCACTCTTGTAGAGTTACCAATAATTTCGTCTTTATCTTTGATGGCACCAATTCTTCTAATATCCATTCTTACAGATGAGTAAAACTTAAGTGCATTTCCACCTGATGTTGTTTCAGGACTTCCAAACATAACTCCGATTTTCATTCTAATTTGATTAATGAAAATCATCATTGTGTTTGTGTTAGAAATTGAACCAGTTAACTTTCTTAAAGCCTGACTCATTAATCTTGATTGAAGACCAACATGATGATCACCCATCTCACCTTCAATTTCAGCTCTTGGAGTTAACGCTGCAACAGAGTCAATTACGATTACTGAAATAGAGCCTGATTTTACTAGTGTATCAGCTATTTCTAAAGCTTGCTCCCCTGCATCTGGTTGTGAGATTAAAAGCTCTTCAGTGTTCACACCTAATTTTTTTGCATAAACTGGATCTAAAGCATGTTCTGCATCAACAAATGCACAAATACCACCAGCCTTTTGAGCTTCAGCAACAACTTGTAATGCTAATGTTGTTTTTCCAGAAGACTCTGGTCCATAAACTTCTACAATTCTTCCTTTAGGTAATCCGCCTATTCCTAAAGCTAAGTCTAAACTTAAAGATCCTGTAGATATCGACTCGATATCCATAGCTCTTTTCTCACCTAGCTTCATAACTGAACCTTTTCCGAAGTTGTCAGTTATCTGGCTGATCGCAGCATCTAGTGCTTTATTTTTTTCTTTAACATCCATCTCTTGATCTTTAGTAGATTTAACTACCTTTAAATTATTTTTTGTCATTTAAGCCTCTTTTTTTATTAATTATTAACACTCGAATCATATAATTATTATGTACTACTTTTGTTCTCATTTGCAAGATTTAATTAATTTAGCTTAAAAAGCCTTATATTACTGGATTTTTAGGTGATTACTGTTCAATAATCCAACAGATTTAAGCAGATTGAATTGAGAGAGAATGTAGTTTCTTTCAGAATCAGCTAATGAGATTTGAGCATTAAGCAATAAAGAGTTCGATTGGATAACTTCTAAAGTAGTCCTATCTGAACCACTGTTATATTCAGCTACAATCCCTTCGTTAGCAATTTCAGCAGCGTTAACTTGTGCTCGAACTGAATTTAATAAACTTTTATTTGATTGATAATTAGACCATGCACTAGCAACATCCGTTTGGTTTTTTTTAGTCATATTATCAAGTAATAAATTTTTTCGAGTTTCGGAACTTTTATTTTTTTTTAATGAAGCAATATTTTTTCCACCTGAAAAAAATGGCCATGACATTGTTGCTTTAAGGGTATCCTTCTCCCTCTCATCAAAAGTGGTACTTAAATCTTCATTTTTTGATCTATCAAAAGATAAGGTCGCTGATGGAGCTAGATCAGATCTAGCACTTATTGTGTCTTTTTTGGCTTGTTCATATTCTAGTTTAGCAATAATTAAATCGGGATTACTTTTTATTGATATTTCAATTGCAGAATTCAATTGTTCTGGCAAAGTTACTTCTTTAATTGACTTTTTATCTAATGTTTCAGGATCATTTATGCTTCCAATAACATTTTCATAATTTAGTTTGCTTGTTAAGAAATCATTTTCTGCTTGTATTAGTTTTGCTTGAGCTCCAGCTAAAGAAGACTCAGATTGAGCAACATCTGATAATGAAATTTGACCTCTCTCAAGTCTAATTCTGTCTGTCTCAACTTGTCTATCTAACAAGTTAACATTTGATTTATTAATTTTAAGTTTTTCATTTGCTGAAATGAGTCCTGTGTAAGCTTCAATAGATTTGTATAAAATTTCTTGTTCTTTTTTTAAAAGTTTTGCATCTGCTAAATCAATTCCAATCTTGCTTTTTGAAAGTTCAGCACCTCTTCCTAAATCTATTAAAGTTTGAGTAATTGTTATTGATTTAGTAGTTGGATCTACATCATTAATAGAGGCATCGGTTCCATTTCTATTTGTTAATTTATCTGTATCTTCTTGGCTTTTACTCCCACTTAAAGTTACAGTTGGAAGATAAGCACTTTTTGAAATATTTAATTCCTGTTTTGAAATATTTAAATTTTCTCTTTCAGCATTTAATTCAGGATTGGTGTCATACGCTCTTTTTAATGCCATCATAAAAGTCTCTGCAAAAACAGAGCTCATAAAAAAAGTTATAATAAGAATCGTTTTAAGGAATAATTTCATTTGTTTTTATATATAGCAGATTTGATTTGATGGTTATTATTTAAATTAAATATAATTGAAGCATATTTTGGCATGTTCTTAAACATATTCTGGGTAATTCTTTGATAGGTCTGCATAAAATTAATTACATCTCCTCTATTCATAATTTTTAATTTCGAATTTTTTTTACTTTTAAGCCAAAGTTTACGTTCTTGTTTAAGCCTCCATTTTTGTAACAATCTAAAATTTTTCGCTTTTAAGTAAATTAAGCAATTCAATTGTGAATATAAGTTTTTGTATTTTGTTTTCAATTGTTGGTTAACGTACTTTCTCCAAATTTGTTGTTGGTCCTCTAATTTTTCCATAGAATTTATTGTTCTCTTTAAAGTAATGCTATTTTCTGACTTAGCTCCAACACACCAACCTTCAAAAATAATTACATCAGGTTTGTTTTTTAAATCATACCATTTTTTTTTATTAAATCTGTCATCAATAGCTTTATTAAAAGTTGGCAGTTTTAACCTTTTAAATTTCTTAATTTTTGATTTTTTAAAAAAATTCAACATCATATTAATATCATGGGTTCCAGGTACCCCTCTTGTTAAAAGCATAGGATGAACTCTTTTTGATAAATTTATTCGCTCTTTTCTTGTTTTATAGAAGTCATCTATTGAAATCCTAAAAACTTTTAATTTAAAGTATTTAGTTAAGATGATTTTGATTAAAGAACTAATTGTAGTTTTACCAGTTCCTTGGCCTCCTGCTAAACCTACAAAATATGGTCTTTTCTTATTAGCCTTTTTGCTAATCCAAAAACATAAAGGAATTAAAAAAGATTTTATCATCTTTTCTTTATTCTTAAATTTGTCAGCTTTTGTCTCTTGAGATTTAATAAATTTTAAGCAATCTTTTTTTACTTTGCCAAAACATAAACTAAATTGTTGCATGAAAATTATTTTTTATCTAATGGATGATTTTGACCATCATTTACTGGAACTTCTTTTAAATCGAAAGTATTTATTTCATCAATGCAGCCTACATTAAATCCTGTCATTGCAGGATTAATTCTTGGGTTGTGGTGGGTATAAATTCCACAGTCAGAGCAAAAGTAATGTTTCGCAACTTTTGAATGAAATTGATAAAGTTTTAATTTGTCCTCACCTTTGGTAATTTTAAAATCTTCATTTTTTACCATCGACATGATGGCTCCTTTTCTTTTGCAAATAGAACAATTACATTTTATTACTTTAGCTAAATCTCCATCTAAATTAATTTCTGCTTCTACAGCTCCGCAATGACATACAAGTTTTTTCATTTTATAAATTTATCTTATACATTACTTCATTTCTTTTTAACATTGGTAAAGTAAATGGTGAATTATAAGATGCTCTTATTGGAGGACTTATAATTGTAATATTGTCTTGTTTAAGTTGTTTTTCTAATATGTTTTTATTTTTTAAAAAGTTTTTATCTGAAGATCTGCCTGAATATTTAATTACAGCATAATATCCACCCTCTATAGTTAAAATTTTTATATCTGAATTAGAAGGTTTTGGTGCATTATCTTTATTAAATTTTAAAGGTAGGTAAAATTGCATTGTCATACTTCCATTTTTAATCTCTTGTGTAACAGGGACCGTCATCTTAATTTCTTGACTTTCTTCATTGTTGCCTGAAATATAATTAAATAATTTTCTAAAACCATTACCCTCTATAGAGTTTGTTTCAATAACTAACCGATCAGAGTATTTTCTGATTTCATATTCTTGATTTTCTTTTACTACTTCGTAATTTGCTTCCTCGTATGCCATAGTTTGAGAACTCAAAGTTAATATTGAAATTAAAATTACTAAAATTCTTTTCATTTGATATTTAATTAAACTATCTCTGGTTGAAGTTATCCACAAGCATACAAAATGTAGTTTTGATGTTCACGTTTTGATTCACTTTTGATTCAGTTACAGACTCAAAATACAACCTCTTGCGTGCATTATATAAATAGGCTATAAATTAGAACAAAACAAGAACATGAAACTAACAATCCCTTATTATCTACATAAAGCTGGCGCTGGTTTTCCATCACCTGCAACTGATTATATCGAAGAAGATATCGATCTGAACATGCATTTAATTAAAAACGTTCCAGCCACTTTCATCATAAGAGTACAAGGAAAATCAATGGTGGATGTTGGGATTAATGATGGAGATTTATTGGTTGTTGATAAAAGTTTAAAACCAAAAAATTTTTCAACAGTTATTGCAAATGTTCACGATGAACTTGTAGTTAAAACTTTAGTTCAAGAAAGAGATAAAAAATTTCTAACCTCAGGTTCTAAAAAATTTTCTAATAGAATTTTAATTAATGAAGAACAAGATATTTTTATTTGGGGGGTTGTGACTTATGTCATCCATTCAACGTACTAAAAAATTAGCTTTAGTTGATTGTAATTCTTTTTATGTTTCTTGTGAGAGACTATTCAATCCTAGAATAAGAAGAAAACCTGTTGTTGTTCTATCTAATAATGACGGCTGTATCATCTCTAGATCTAATGAAGCAAAAGCTTTGGGGATTAAAATGGGTGAACCTTACTTTAAAGCTAAAGATATTATTGTTAAAAATAAAGTTGAAGTTTTTTCATCAAATTATTCTTTATATGGAGACTTATCTAGAAGAGTAATGAGAACACTTAAAAGATTTAATTCAGAGATAGAAGTTTATTCAATCGATGAAGCATTTTTAGATTTATCAAATTTTCCTGATAGTGAAGTAGAAAAAGTTGGAAAAGAAATCAGAGAAACTATTTTGCAGTGGACTGGTATCCCTACTAGTATCGGTATTGCTAAAACAAAAACTTTGAGTAAAATTGCAAATCATATTGCAAAGAAAAAACAATCAGGTGTTACTAGTTTGATTGGTATAGAAAATTTAGATCCTGTTCTTGAAAAAATTGAAATTAATGATGTATGGGGCGTTGGTAGACAACTGACAAAATTTTATCAAAAAAACGGAATTTATAATGCCAAGCAACTTAAAAATAAATCTAATACATGGATCAAAAAATCTTCTAATGTTTTGGGTTCAAGAACTGCAATGGAGTTAAGAGGTATCCCATGTATCAATTTAGAAACAACTCAGACAAAAAGAAAAAGTTGTGTTGTCTCAAGATCTTTTGGAAAAAGGATTGAAAAATTTCAAGAACTAAAAGAAGCAGTTGCAAACTATTGCTTAAATGCATCTGAGAAAATTAGATCAGAATCTTTAGTTGCAAAAGCTATAACTGTATTTGTTAGAACTAGTCCTTTTCAAAGAAACTTTGGTTATTATTCAAATGCAAAAACAATTGATTTTCCAATTGCAACAAACAATAGTATTGAAACAGTTAAAACTGCAATTTCAATTTTAGAAAGTATTTTTAAAAATGGCTATCAATATCAAAAAGCAGGTGTCATGCTTACAGGATTACGTAATGACGACGGTAGAAAAAATCTATTTTCATCTGAAAAAGATGAAAAGATAGATAGTTTAATGAGATCAATTGATAATACTAATTATAGATATGGAAGATCAACTTTAAGTCTTGCTAGTGCAGGCGTTCAAAAAAAGTGGAATATGAGAAGGCAATACTCTTCTAAAATAGATACTGCTGATTTTTATTGCCTACCTAAAATAAAAGCTATTTAATTTTAGTAATATCTAAAATATTCTTTAAAGAATTATTGAATTCTTCCGTGTTCTCTCTCAATGCTAAATTTGAAATTGAGTAGATCATTACTAATAACAACACTAATGGAATAGCAGTTATTACTGATGCATTACTTTTAATCATTAGAATATAGACAACTATGAACAGTGCTGAACGGATTAAAACTGTCTGTCTAAACACACTGATAATAGATAGTGAATGCTTTAATAAATTAAAAAAACTCATTTTAGATGGACCAAAATATCTACTACCTCTAACGGAAGGTATAGAAATCAATTCTTTCTCTATTTTTCTTAAAGATCCAGAAAAGCTGTTCCATGTAGCTTTTTCGTTAATCATTTTTTCAATTGTAGTTTTAGGTAAACAAGTAAAGTTTCCATATTTAATCGACTTACCAGTGAAAGTAAGTGTAACTAGCTTATGAACTTGATAACAAATTTTAAATACTAAATTTTCTGACCTTTTGACCCTTTCACCTACAATAACTTTGTCTTTAGAGTCATTAACGTGCTTTATAAACTCGTTGATTTCTTCAGGCCTATCTTCTCCATCTCCATCCATAGGTATAACATAATCAAAATCATCTTTTTCATAAATATATTTAAGTCCTGTAGCAATACATCTTGCATGACCTTGATTTATTTTCATATTTAAAATCTTAATTGAATGAATATTTTCTAAATCTTTTTCATATATAGGACGATCATGGTTGGATGCATCATTAACAATAACGACTGATATTTCATGGTCTAAGATTTCTATACTAAAGTTAATATTATCAAGAAGTTTAAGAACTGATTGCCAATCGTTATAAACAGGAATTAAAATTTTAAATTTCATAAATCAATTCTTAAGTATTAATATCTTCCTAAACATACATCATCTATACAAATAAATTCAGATGAATTATTTAGTATATCATCATTTGTATACCCTTCCCACTTAGGTCTTGATTTAAGGTGGTACGAAAGATTTCCAGCTTTCCATTCATCTCCTGTCACAAATTCAATTTCATTATCAAAATCTTGACTCCAGATAATTTGAGTTTTAATCGCTATTTCTTTTCCAGGATAGTCTGTTCGTTTGTCAGATTGAGAAATTGATACATAAGAATAAATAGTTGGTGATAGAAAAAACAAAAATAAAAATCCCATCAAGAAAAAATTAATCTTTTTTAAATTTATTTGAGATCTTAATAAATAAACAAAAAAAACTCCAAAAAATAAATAAAATGGAGTCATCCACATTGTTCTTATTTTTGATCCCATAACCAACGAAGTTGCAAACATTAAAGCTATAGGTGCTAGATTTACAAAAAACAAAAAGAGAAGTTTTTTATCTTTAAAATTAAACTTAAACTTAAATTTTTTTGTCAAAAGGAAAACTAAAAAGAAAAATGGGATTAATATTACAATTTGTTTAGCTAAGAAAATTAATGGGTATTTAATATGATCAAAAATTAAAGATTCTTCTAAACCTGTTCTTTTGAGTCCATAAAAAATAGTTATGAATTCATTATCATAAAGCCAAATAAAATGAGGTACCAGTAAAACTAAAAAAACTTCAAGAGTAATTAAATACTTAAAGTCAAACTTTTTGGTCTTCTTGAAAAAAATTAAATATATGAATAATAAATCCACCGATATTAAAAGATAAATAAATAAGTATTTTGATAAAAAACCAAATGCTGCAAATATTCCAACCAACAAGCAATCTGATAATTTTATTTCTTTAGAGTCATATATTCTCCAAGAGTAATAAACTACCATAGACCAGAAAGGTAATTGGCAGACATTCACATTAAATTCAGGAGTGGTAAAATTGTAAAAATATATTGATGTAAGTAATAATATTGAAATTAGGGCTAAACTAACACTGCCTAAAATTTCATTCGCGAATTTGAATACATAATAGAAAGCAGTTAAAACAAATATTTGGCTTAAAAGATAATATGCCCAGTCTTGAGCACCAAATATCTTATAAAAAATTTCAGGAAAAAAAGCGCTCATCGGTGGATGTTTATTAAATCCCCAATCTAAATTACTTCCCCAGGCTAAAGCTTCTATAGTATCTAAGGGTAAGTTATTATTTGTTATAGATGGAACTAATGTCCAAACTATTAGATGAGATAATAAGAAAATAAAAAATACATTATTAATATTTCTATTTAAAACATTCATTGATAAATATTTACAATAATTAAGGTTGCTTGACACCCCTATTTTGCTGAATATACTCCCTCGAATTCAATTTGAAAATATGCCTAAAATCAGTAAAGCTAAAAAAAAAGTTTCTAAAGTTAAAAGTAAGCCTGTAGTTAAAACAAAAGCAAAAGCAGCTATAAAGCCAAAAATAGTTGCTAAAGGTCCTATTAAAATTTCTAAAACTTATATTCCTAAAGATACTGAAAAATATATGTGTGAAAAACATAAGGTATTTTTCAGAATAAAATTACAAGATTGGAAAAAAGAATTAGTCAGAGCAAATAATGAAGCTCTCTATAATGGAAGTATGGATGATAATAGTATTTCTGCAGATATTGTTGACCAAGCAAGTTCATATACTGACAAAAATGTAGAAATGAAAGCAATCAATAGACAAATTAAATTAATTTCTGAAATTGATAAGGCTTTAATAAGACTTAAGGAAGATACCTATGGTTATTGCTTAGATACTGCTGAACCAATCGGGTTAAAAAGACTAATGGCAAGACCTGTTGCAAAATATACAATTGCTGCACAAGAAAAACACGAAAAAAATGAAAAGGTTTATGCAGATGAATAAAAAAAAGAAAAAAAATAAGCAAGTTCATAATCCAATCACTTACAATTTTACAAAAAAATATATTTATTTTTATTATGGATTTTTTTGGATCCTTTTATTATTATTTGTATTTACTAAATGAATGAAAAATTAGTATTTATAGTTATTGTAGTTTTATTAATTGAATTGTCTGGACATGGAATATTTGCTTCTTTATTTAGATTATTAAATTCAGTAAACTAAGGTTTTGGTATAACTTCATCTTTATTCATAAAAGAAAAACCTTTTATGACAGCTTCTCTTTTTGCAATATCATTGTACCATCTTGTCAAATTTTTATAATTAGAAAGCCCTATATCATGCCATTCGTGCCTAGCAATCCATGGAAAGGTTCCGATGTCTGCTATTGTATAATCATCACCTGATAAAAATTTTGAGTTTGAAAGCCTTTGATCAAGTTCAATATAAATTCTTTCTGCAATTTTGAAATATCTCTCTTCTCCAAATTTACTTTTTCCAGGATTGTAATGATGAAATTGGTGGTGTTGACCTAACATTGGTCCAACATAACCCATCTGAGCCATCAACCACTGATTTATCTCTAATCTATTTTTTTGGTCATAAAATTTTCCACTTTCCTCTGCCAAGTACATCAATATTGCACCAGACTCAAAAATTGTTTTATTTTTATTCTGATCAATAATTACTGGGATTTTACTTAATGGACTAATCTTTTTAAATTCAGGTTTGTGTTGTTCGCCTTTATCAAGATCTATCTTAGTAGTTTTATATTCATAACCAATTTCTTCGAGCATAATACTAATTTTTTTTCCATTAGGAGTATTAGCTGAAAAAAGTTCAATCACCTTTTATACCAAGTCTATCTTTGATCGTTTTTGATGAAGTTGTAAATTCAAACCTATATTTTTCATTAGGTCTTGCTAACTTAAAGCATGCTCTAGCAGCTAAAGCACCTTCATGAAAACCTGATAAGATAAGTTTTAATTTACCAGGATATTTGCAGATATCTCCTACTGCATAAATGCCTTTTTGGTTTGTTTCAAATTTTTCTGTATCTACTTCTATAGTTTTTTTATCAATGTTTAATCCCCAATTAGCGATAGGACCCAGCTGCATAATTAAACCAAAAAAACCTAGGACATAATCAGTTTTTAAGTTTTTAGTCTCTCCATCATCATTTTTAATATCAATACTCTCTATTTTGTTTGATCCATTTACACTTACTAGCTGATATTTGGTTGATAGATTAATTTTTCCAGCACTGTTTAATTCTTTAACTTTATTTAATGTTGCTTGTGCACCTCTAAATTCATCTCTTCTGTGAATAAGATTAACTTTTGAAATTTTTGATAATTCAACTGCCCAATCCAAAGCACTGTCTCCACCACCAAATATCGAAACGGTTTTTCCTTCGAATACTTTTTTATCCTGAACTGAATAAAATAAGGATTTATTTTCAAATTTTTCGCATTCTTTGGGGGGGAATTTTCTTGGCTCAAAAGAGCCTACTCCACCAGCAATTATAACATTTGGAGTAGAAAAAGACTTACCATTATTTGTTTTAACAATCCAATTACCATTATCTTTTTTTACTTCATCTACTCTTTCACCCAAATGAAATTTAATATCAAAAGGTTTTAATTGTTTAATTAAATTGTTTGTTAATTCTTCACCAGTACACTCTGGTACAGCAGGAATATCGTAAATTGGCTTATCAGGATATAGCTCTATACACTGTCCACCGATTTTATCTAAATTATCCACTACCTCACAATCTAAACCAATTAATTTTAATTGATGTGCTGTAAACAAACCAGTTGGTCCTGCTCCAATAATTAATGCGTCTGTTTTGATCATCTAAGTTTGTTTTGATGGGATATCAACTACAAGTCCATCCAATTCATTAGAAACTATAAGTTGGCAACTTAGCCTACTATTAAATTTTGGTTCAAATGCCATATCCAACATGTCTTCCTCACCATCCTCTTTTTTTGGAAGTTTATTAAACCAATCTTCTTTGACATAAACATGGCAAGTAGCACAGGCCATTCCTCCTCCACAATCAGCATCAATTCCTGGAATATCATTTTGGACAGCTCCTTCCATTACAGTTAAGCCGTTTTGTACTTCAACGGTATGACTTTGTTTATCATAAGTGATGTAAGTTATTTTTGGCATAGGATGTATATAGCCCTAAAAAAAAATAGGGCAAGTATGCAAAAACATACTCGCCCTATAAATTTAATTTAAACAGTAATTATCTGCTTCTTGCACCAGCTCCAGAACTTACTGCAGCAGCCCAGATTACTAGACCGAATGCAATTTTGTTAATGAAGTCAGCTAAATTGTAAACGACGTTAAGTGAGTTAGCGTCTACACCACCTGTTAGGTAACCAAATACATAACCTAGTGGGTAAATTGCCCAACCTACTGTAACGATCATTCTCATCGCACCAAAAGCAGTAACAAGAGCTTTGTTTCCACTTTTTGAAGCAGCTTTTCCAGCTTCACCTGAGAATATTTCATAAAGAATGTATACCCAACCTGCCATACCGATTACAAAACCAAGTGTAGCGTTGATGTATCCAGCTTCTCCTAAATATCCACCGATTAACATTACTAATGAACCAATTAACAATCTCCAGAAAATTCCAGAGCTTGCTTTTCTTACAGCTACTAGAATTAAGTAGAATTCTATCATCTGTAATGGCACAGTAATTAACCAATCAATATATCTGTATACTGTTGGTGAATCGCCAGTTGATACCCATACATCTCTCATGTACATGTAATGGATAAAAGCAATACCAGTTACTAGACCAGCTACTGTTACTGATGTCTTCCATGCTGGATTAACAGTACTTCTTTCCATAAAGAAAAAAGCTGTTGAAGCCAACATACCCATTGAAATTATCCAAAAAGATATTCCAACGAAGTCATCTTGCGCTAACATAGCGGTCGCAGCGTTTGCTACAGTTGTAATACCCACTAGGGCAACAGCTGTAAGAGCAAACAATTTAAGTTTTTTCATAAAAAACTCCCTCTTTAGTTAGTTTTTACTTGTTAGTTTATATAAACTAGGCTTAAGCTTCCTTAAGCCAAAGTTGTGCGTTAAATACCAAATTAAAACAGTTAATAGAAGACAAAATTATCATTAATAAGCATTGATTTTACTTACTTTTTAAAATTAAATACAATTTTTAAGTTAAAAATCAAAAAAAGGGCAACAACGAATCAAATTTCAAATGTCTGACAAATTCAACGTAATCTACGAACAATCAATTAATAATCCAGAGAAATTCTGGAGCGAAGCAGCAAATGATATCTTTTGGTTTAAAAAACCAATTAAAATTTTAAATAAATCAAACCCTCCTTTTTATAAATGGTACGAGGATGGTGTTACAAACACCTGTTATAATGCACTAGATATTCACATCGATCAGGGTAACGGGAAAAGAACAGCACTAATATACGATAGTCCAATCACTGGTAACAAAAGTAAATTCACTTACGAGGAATTAAGATCAAAGGTTTCAATATTTGCAGGCGCACTTAAAGACCAAGGCGTTAATAAAGGAGATAGAGTTATCATTTATATGCCTATGATACCAGAGGCAGTAGTTGCTATGCTTGCTTGTGCAAGAATAGGAGCAGTACACTCTGTAGTCTTTGGTGGATTTGCCTCTAACGAACTTGCAAGTAGAATTGATGATAGTAAAGCAAAAGTATTGGTCACTGCTTCGTGTGGTTTTGAACCTGGAAGGACCGTAGAATATAAACCACTAGTAGATGAGGCAATTAAACTTGCTAATCACAAAATTGATAAAATGATTTTATTTCAAAGATCAGGTCATGAAGTAAAATTAAATGCTCCTAAAGAGGTAAGTTGGGAAGAAGTAGTTTCAAAAGCAAATGAAGTTGATTGTGTTGAAATGAGTTCAAATGAATTTGCCTATATTCTATATACATCTGGGACCACGGGCACTCCTAAAGGAATAGTAAGAGATATTGGTGGTCATATAGTTGCACTTAAATGGACTATGAAAAATATTTACAACATAGATGCGGGAGATATTTGGTGGTCTGCGAGTGATATTGGTTGGATTGTTGGTCATTCATATATTGTTTACGCTCCTTTATTTAAAGGATGCACTACTGTTTTATTTGAGGGTAAACCTGTAGGTACTCCAGATGCTGGAGCGTTTTGGAAAATCATTTCTGACTATAAAGTAAAATCTTTATTTACAGCTCCTACTGCATTTAGGGCAATCAAGAAAGAAGACCCTGATGGAAAATTTTTTTCTAAATACGATCTATCTAAATTTGAAAGTTTGTTTCTTGCTGGAGAAAGAGCAGATCCAGATACAATCAAATGGGCCGAAAATTTACTAAATGTTCCAGTTATTGATCACTGGTGGCAAACTGAAACTAGCTGGGCAATCAGCTCTAATTGTACTGGAATTGAAATGATGGAAACAAAATACGGTTCAGCTTGTAAAGCTGTTCCTGGTTATGATGTTAAAATTATAAAATCAGATCAGACTTTAGCTAAACCTAACGAAATGGGAGATATAGTTGTAAAACTACCATTACCTCCTGGAACTTTTCCAACACTTTGGAATGCTGATAAAAGATATAAAGAAAACTATATGTCAAACTATGATGGTTATTATCAAACCTATGATGCAGGGCATATTGATGAGGATGGATACATTTGGATTATGTCACGAACAGATGACATCATAAATGTAGCAGGTCATAGATTATCTACAGGCGCAATAGAAGAAGTTTTGTCTGAACATCAATCAGTTGCTGAATGTGCTGTCCTTGGCATTGCAGATAAATTGAAGGGTCAATTACCAATAGGACTTATTGTATTAAAAGCAGGTGTTGAGAAAGATAATGAAACAATTTCAAAAGAATGTATTAAAATGGTAAGAGACAAAATTGGTCCTGTGGCAGCATTTAAAGTTGCAATAGTAATTAAAAGACTTCCAAAAACAAGATCAGGGAAAATTTTAAGAGGAACTATAAGAAAAATTGCGGATAATGTTGAATATAAGATGCCACCAACAATAGATGATCCACTAATTTTAAGTGAAATTAAAGAAGATCTTGTCAAAAATAATATTTTAAAAGGTGGTTAAAACTTATTTATTTCTTGTAGGTGCAATTTTTTGTGAAGTAGCGGGTACAATGCTTCTTCCTGTATCACAAAACTTTACAAAACTAATTCCAACAACTTTATTAACAATCTTTTATTTGAGCGCCTTTTATTTATTAACTTTTGTAATTAACAAACTTCCTATTGCAATTGTTTATGCAACATGGAGTGGACTTGGAATATTCACAATAGCGATACTAGGTTACATATTCTTTAAACAAACTTTAGCTTGGCAAGCAATTTTAGGAATGTTTCTAATTGTAATTGGAGTTGTGCTTGTGAATACTTTTACAGTAAAACTTAATTAAATTTTAAAGGAGTTCCGTCTGGTTCTCCTAAAATTTTACCATCCTTCATCTTTACTTTTCCAGCAATAATAGTTGAAACAGGTGTGCCTTGAAATTCAACACCATTAAAAGGAGACCATCCACACTTACTCTCTATATTTTCATTTTTGATGACAATTTTTTTATTCATATCCACTATTGTAAAATCTGCATCAAATCCCTCTTTAATAAATCCTTTATTCTTTATGCCAAAAATTTTAACTGGATTTTCACAAACAAAATTCATCAACTGATTTAGAGATAACTTTCCATCATTTATATGATTTAACATAACTGGCATTAAAGTTTGAACACCAGGCATACCAGATGGTGAATTTGGATATTCTTTATCTTTATTTACTTTTAAATGAGGTGCGTGATCAGAACCTATAGTGTCATTAAAATTATTTTTAACTGCATACCATAATCTATCATAATGAGACTTATCTCTTATTGGAGGGTTCATCTGAGCATAGGTACCGAGTTTATGATAACAGTCTGGTGCATAAATTGTTAAATGCTGTGGAGTAATCTCAAAAGTAATATTTCCTTTATGTTGAGATAAGAAATCAATCTCTTGTTTTGTAGTTATATGTAGGATGTGTGCTTTTTTATTATAACTCTCAGCAATGCGAACTATCCTTCTTGTTGATGAAATTGCACATTCATCACTTCTCCAAATTGGGTGAGAGTGAACATCACCTTTCTTAATCAATTTTTTATTAACATTTAAGATTGCTTCATCTTCAGAATGAACAGCTACAACTTTAGAACTATTTTGAAATACTATTTCAATGTCTTTTTCATCAGCAACCAAAAGGTTTCCTGTTGAAGAGCCAGCAAAAAGTTTGATCCCACAACAACCGTCTAAATTTTTTAAATCTGCTAAATCTTTAGCATTATCTGCTGTTGCACCAAAATAAAAAGCGTAGTTACAGTACATTCTATTTTTTGCAAGGTCTAATTTTCTTTGGAATTCTTTTTTATTCGATGTTGGAGGATTGGTGTTTGGCATTTCAAATACTGCAGTTATCCCTCCTGCAATAGCTGCTCTACTTCCTGAGTGGAGATCTTCAGTATCTGTAGATCCTGGCTCTCTAAAATGAGTTTGAGTATCTATACATCCTGGTAAAACAGTAAGACCTTTAGCGTCTATAGTGTCCTTGGCCTCTTCAGAGATTTTACCAATGTTTTGAATTTTGCCATCTTTAACGGAAACATCGACATCTTTAAGCTCTCCATCAATATAACACTGACCATTTTTGATTATAAGATCTAACATTTATGAAAAAAGTAATTATATTAAAAGTTCGTTTGATGCAAATATGAAAAATAGCGTTTTTATATTACAAGACAGAGCCATAATTTATATCAATGGTCCAGATGCTAAAGATTTTTTACAAAATCTTATTAGCAATGACATTAATAAAGTTACAGATAATTCAAGTTGTTTTGCCTCTTTGCTGACCCCGCAAGGTAAATTTCTGTTTGAATTTATAGTGGCTAAACATAAGTCAGGATTCTTTATTGATTGTGAAAAAAATCAATCCGATGAAATATTTAAGCAATTGAGTCTGTATAAAATTAGATCAAAAGTTGAAATTTTGAATTTAAGCAATGAATTTGTTGTTGCAAGCTTTGGGTACGAAAAATACCTATCAATTGAAGGCTCTAAGGATATTTTAGGTTTCACCTTCAAGTATAGAGAGGACCCAATTATTTTAGATCCAAGAAATAAAAATTTAGGTGCAAGATTAATTATTAACTTAGAAAAACTTTATTTATCACTTAAAAAATTAGACCTTAAGGATGATAAAATTGAAAACTATTATATTCAAAGTCATAATCTTGGGATAGTTCCAAAAAACTTAAATCAACTACAAAATAAATTATTTGGTATTGAATGTAACTATGAGGAACTTAATGGAATTGATTTTAAAAAAGGGTGCTATATTGGTCAAGAAAATACTGCAAGAATCAAATTAAAAAATAAACTTTCAAAAAGATTATTACCTATCAAAGTTATCAAGGGAGAGCTGTCTGAAAATGAAAAAATTTACAATAATAATATCGAAATTGGAAAAGTTCTAATTAGTAATGATTACCCTTTTGGACTGATCAAATATCAAGATGAAAATTTTAATAAAGATCAAACTTTTAAAAGTGAAAATGGTACTTTTAAAGTTTTTATACCTCAATGGCTTAAAATTTAAGTTTTGGTGCGGCCAGAGAGACTCGAACTCTCATGGACAAGGTCCACACGGCCCTCAACCGTGCCTGTCTACCAATTTCAGCATGGCCGCAAATATGACCCACATTAAATCAATGACAAGTAGGTTTCAAATTGATAAATTTTCTCATGGAATTTAATCAAGAGGTTAAAAAAGCTACTGATCCAATTTATCAGAAGATATCAAAGGTTATGCCTGAGATTGAGTGGTCAGTGCATGCTCCCTATATTCATAAAATTAATAAATTAAAAAAAGAAAAAAATGCAGTTATTCTTGCTCACAACTATCAAACTCCAGAAATCTATCATGGTATAGCAGATTTTTCTGCAGACTCTTTAGCTCTTGCAGTTGAAGCATCAAAAACTTCAGCAGATATAATTGTGATGGCTGGAGTTCATTTTATGGCTGAGACAGCAAAACTAATGAGTCCTAATAAAAAAGTTTTATTACCAGACATGAAAGCTGGTTGTTCTTTGTCATCATCTATTACGGGCAAAGATGTGAGACTCTTGAAAGAAAAATATCCAGGAGTTCCTGTGGTTTCATATGTTAATACATCAGCAGATGTAAAAGCAGAAACAGATGTGTGTTGCACTTCTGCTAATGCTGTTAAAATTGTAAAATCACTTGGAGTAAAAAAAGTAATTTTTTTACCTGATGATTATTTAGCGAAATATGTTGCCTCTCAAACAGATGTTGAAATTATTGCGTGGAAAGGCATTTGCATGGTCCATGATCAATTTAATGAAAAAGAAATAAATGATATTAGAAACAAAAATCCTGGAATTAAAATTATAGCTCATCCAGAATGTCCTCCTGAAGTTATAAAGGTAAGTGACTTTGCTGGTTCAACTTCAGGAATGATTAATTACGTAAAAGATAATCAACCTAAAAAAGTTATGATGGTCACTGAATGTTCAATGAGTGATAATATTCAAGTAGAAAATCCAAATGTTGAATTTATTAGACCATGCAATCTCTGCCCACACATGAAAAGAATAACTTTACCAAAAATCTTGGATTGTTTAGAAAATGAAACTGGTGAAATTATTATGGATCATGAGACAATTAATAAAGCAAGATTGTCAGTAGAAAAAATGGTTGCTATTGGTAGATAGCATTTTGTGTCAAAAATAAAACTTAGTGAAAATTTTATAAGAAACACTGTTAAGCTTGCACTTAATGAAGATTTATTTCCATCAGGAGATATAACCTCTAATCTTGTTGAAAATAATAAAATAGTAAAAGTAAAATTAATATCAAATCAAGATGCTATTATTGGTGGTCTTTTATTTGCAAAGCATGCTTTTTCTTTAGTTGATAAAAAAATTAAATTCTTAATCAAAAAAAAAGATGGTTCTTTTGTAAAGAAAAAATCATTAATTGCTACAATACAAGGAAAAGCCCAAAATATACTAATTGCAGAGAGAGTTGCTTTAAATTATTTGTCTCATATTTCAGGAATTGCAACTAAAACAAACCAGTTTATTAAATTGGCTGGTAAAAAATGTAAAATTTGTTGTACACGTAAAACAATTCCAAATTTAAGAGTAATTCAAAAATATGCTGTAAAATTGGGTGGAGGAACTAATCATAGATTTAATTTAAGTGATGAGTATTTGATTAAAGACAATCATATAGCTTCTTCAAATATAAAAAGATTGGTCTCTTTAGCTATTAAAAATAAAAGAGGAAAAAAAATTACAGTTGAAGTTGACAATTTAAAACAACTTAAACAAATAATAGGACTTAAATTTAATACTGTTTTATTTGACAATATGAATATTAAAAATTTAAAAGCAGGTGTTAAAATTGCAAAGAAATATTATGAAACTGAAGCTTCTGGAAATATAAAACTCAAAACTGTCAAAACAGTTGCTGCAACTGGGGTGAGTAGAATTTCAGTTGGAAGTATCACTCATAGTGCTCCAGCTATCGATTTTAAATTAGAAATTTAGTTTACAAATTTTGAAAGATCAGGTTTAAAGTAGTTAGGACCTTTCATAACTTTTCCTGACTCATTATAGATTGGCTTTCCATTTTCATCCAATTTACTCATATTAGAGTTTTGAACCTCCTCAAAACACTTGTCTAAATCAATACCAAATGCATGCCCTGCTCCATAAGTAACATACAAGATATCTGTAAGTGCATCAGCTACCTCTAGTAAATCATTATTTTTCATAGCCTCAGTAAGCTCATCAAGTTCCTCTTTAATTAGGTCAATCCTAAGTTTATTGATTTTATCTGTACTAAATGCGGGTTTATCCTTTACCTCTTGACCAAAAGTTTTCATGAAAGCTCCAACCTTACTAAAATTTGACATATTGCTCCTGTAAGTTTTATATAATTAATGTATATTTATAATAATTTATTAATTACTTGTTAATCAATGAAATTAAGAAAAGAATTCGATAGCATTGGCTCAATAAATGTTCCTGGTGATAAATATTGGGGTGCTTCAACACAAAGATCAAAAAAATATTTTGATATTGGTGAATTTTTAGTAAGACCAGTTTTAATCAAATCAATAGCTATTATTAAAAAAGCTGCTGCAATAGTTCATGGTAAAGAAAAACAAATCTTGCCACAAATTTCAAAAGCTATCATAAAAGCATCTAATGAAGTTATATCTGGTAAGTTA
This sequence comes from Pelagibacteraceae bacterium AG-325-J17, assembly GCA_003282825.1. Classification (GTDB taxonomy): domain Bacteria; phylum Pseudomonadota; class Alphaproteobacteria; order Pelagibacterales; family Pelagibacteraceae; genus Pelagibacter. The sequence continues at coordinate 58,072 of QBYM01000001.1, forward strand.
GATGAACATTTTCCTCTAAAAGTTTGGCAAACAGGATCTGGTACTCAAACAAATATGAATGTAAATGAAGTCATAGCAAACAGAGCAATTGAAATTTTAGGGGGTAAAAAGGGTTCCAAAAAACCTGTACACCCTAATGATCATGTCAATAAATCTCAATCTACCAATGATGTTTTTCCTACTGCAATGCATATTGCTATCGCAATGGAAACTAAAAATAAACTATTACCTTCTTTGGAGTTATTGAATAAAGAATTAAAAAAAAAAGTTTCTAAGTTCAAAAATATAATTAAAGTAGGTAGAACTCACTTACAAGATGCAACGCCATTGTCTTTAGGACAAGAATTTTCAGGATACCAATCTCAGATAGAGGATTGTATTAGCAGAATAAAAAATGCTTTGAATGAAATTTACTCATTAGCTCAAGGTGGCACTGCAGTTGGAACTGGAATTAATAGCAAAAAAGGTTTTGATAAAAAAATTATCAATGAAATAAAAAAGATTACCAAACTACCTTTTAAACCAACTAAAAATAAATTTGCATCTTTAGCAGCCCACGATGAAATAGTAAACTTTTCTGGTACTTTGAATACCACAGCAGTTAGTTTAATGAAAATTGCAAACGATATTAGATTTTTAGGATCTGGTCCTAGAGCTGGATATGGTGAAATTATTTTGCCCGCCAATGAACCTGGTTCTTCAATAATGCCTGGTAAAATTAATCCAACACAATCAGAAGCAGTAACAATGGTATGTGTTAAAGTTATAGGGAATCATAATGGGATTACGATAGCAGGTTCTCATGGTCACTTTGAATTGAATGTTTTTAAGCCTTTAATTGCTCACAATATTTTACAATCAATTGATCTACTTGCTGACAGCACTAATAATTTTTCATTGTATTGTGTAAAAGGAATAAGGGCTGATAAAATTAAAATTAAAAAATTTTTAGATAATTCATTAATGCTTGTTACAGCCCTAGCACCTCATATTGGCTACGATAATGCTGCAAAGATTGCTAAATCAGCTTTAAAAAAAGGAACTACTTTAAAAGAGGAGGCTTTAAAAACTAACTTAATTAACAAAAAAGATTTCGAGAGAATTGTAGATCCTAAAAAAATGATTTACCCAAAATAAGCTAAAAAAATATTATTAACAAAACTCTTAAAGGTAATTTTATTAAAAACTTTTTCATCACTTGAATTGAAATTCATTATAAATCTCTCTAATTTATTGTTTGATTTATTATTAATCTTAAAATTATCAAATGAAACCTCTCTATCAATTATGTTATAATTGAAATCAAATTCTATTTTTTCTAATTTTTTTCTTAAATCTTTATTAATTTGAAAATGTCTAAAGAAATTATCTTTTTCCTTGATAGTAATTAGCATTCTACCATTTAAATTAATTGAGTCTTCATCATAATCTATTAAACCTTCAAGTAATGAAAGACTTATGCTTTCTTTCCATTTAATATTTGACTCAGAAAAAGTTAAATCGCCTTCCTCAATTTTCAATTTTAAAACTAAATCTGTGAAACGATCAAAATCAACTATTTTTTTAATATTAATATTTATTTCAGCATTTAAATTTTCATTACTAATTATTTGAGTTTTGATAATATCATTTAATAGAGAATTATTGATCAAATCTGAAAGCTTTAAGTTTTGATAATTTAAATTTGAGACCATATAAAATGGTTTAAATTCAATATTCCCATTATAAGTTCTATTCGAGTCCTCTAAAGAAAAATCTAATGAATTTTTTTTAAGCTTATAATTTATAAGGTTATTTCTATTTTTAAAATTTATTTTTAAAAATCCAATCTTATTTTCTTTTCTATAATTAACTTGATTTTCAATTTTCAACCTTAATTTATTTAAAACTAATGTTGTAAATGAGGTTTGATTTAATTTATCATTTTTAATTGTTATTTTGTATGGGATATTAAAAATCTTATTTTTTGATGAATAAACATTTTTTAGATTATTAAAGTCAAAATAGAATTTACTGTTATCTATTTGATTTATTAACAAAACCTCTTCATCTTTATCTAAAAAAAAAATACTACTATTTTTAATGATAAGTTTTTGTCTACTTGGCTCAGCTTCTAAAATATTTTTAAAAAAGTTTAAATCTGATTTTTGAATATTAAATTCTAGTTTATTAAAAATTAAATCTTTCATTTGAATTTGATCAAACTTAAAAAAATTTTTAAACCCTATAAAAATTTTTAAATTATCTGCAAGTGCTATTTTTTTTTTGTCATTAAATATAGATAAATCTTTTGCTACAAAATGTGGCTTTGGAAATAAGCTATAATTAATTTTATCATTAAATTCTATTCTAATTTGATATTTTAAAAAAACTTGATTCTTTATTTCTTTTTGAATTAAATCTTTATTGTATGCTGTTGGAACTAAAAAGTAAGCAAGAGTCAAAAAAATAATTCCTGTAAATACGAAAATAACTCTATTATCACTGGTGAATTGAAATTTTTTAGGATTCGAGATGAATGATCTCAGCTTGTTAAAATAGCTTTCTATTAAATTATTTATAGATAAGATTTGTTTTCCAATTTTTTTAAATGATAAATTTTTTCCCATAAAAATTGGAACAAGTTATAATTAAAAATTAAAAATGTTAAACTCTGAATATATTAAAAATCTAAATAAAGCCCAAAAAGAGGCGGTTATGCACCTTGATGGGCCTCTATTAATAGTGGCAGGAGCAGGTTCAGGAAAAACTAAAGTCCTAACTACGAGAATAGCTAACATTATAAAAGGGGGGAAAGCATATCCTAATCAAATTTTAGCGGTTACTTTCACAAATAAAGCGGCAAAAGAAATGCAATTAAGAGTGAGTAAAATTCTTGGCTCTGCTGCTACAGGATTATCCTGGTTAGGAACTTTTCATTCTATATGTGCCAAACTTTTAAGAAAACATGCTCCAGCAGTAAATCTTAATTCAAATTTCACAATTATTGATACTGATGATCAAACCAGATTAATTAAAAATATTTGTAAGGCAGAAAACATTGATATTAAACAGTTGGCTCCAAGATATATTTTAACAATAATTGATAGATGGAAAAATAAAGGTTTCTATCCAGATGAGGTGATAATTAATCAAAATGATATATATGAAAAAACTGTGTTACCAATATATAAAATTTATCAACAAAAACTTACTGACCTAAATTCTTGTGATTTTGGAGATTTGATTTTACATGCTGTAAAGATTTTAGAAAAAAATTTAGATATTAGAGAAATTTATTCTAAAAATTTCAAATATATTTTAGTTGACGAATATCAGGATACAAACTTTATTCAGAGTAAGTGGTTGAAATTACTCTCAGATAAAAATAAAAATATTTGTTGTGTTGGAGACGATGATCAGTCTATTTACAGTTGGAGAGGTGCAGAAATAAAAAATTTCTTAGAATTTGATCAAGTTTATGAAAATACAAAAGTAATTAGACTTGAAGAAAACTATCGATCTACTGAAAATATTTTATCTGTTGCATCAGATCTAATATCAAATAATCAAAATAGAGTTGGTAAAACCCTTAAAACCACAATGGAAGAAGGAGAATTAGTCAAATTAAATTGTTTTAAAAATGGAAAAGATGAAGCAATTGGTATTTCTGATGAAATCGAAAAGTTAAAAAAAAAATACACATATAATAATATTACGATCCTTGTAAGAGCAATATTTCAAACACGAGAATTCGAAGAAAGATTTTTGAAAATTGGTTTGCCTTATAGAATTTTGGGAGGTACAAAATTTTATGAAAGAGCAGAAATCAAAGACTGTGTAGCTTATTTGAGATTAATATATCAAGACAAGGATGATTTAGCTTTTGAAAGAATTGTGAATAACCCAAAACGTTCAATTGGAGAAAGTTCTCTTAAAAGTATTCATGAATATTCTAAAAAGTATAAAATTTGTTTGGAAAGTTCGTCTAAGAAAATGATACAAGAAAATCTAATCAAACCTAAAGCAAAAATTGGTTTATCTTCATTTTTAGAATTAATTTTAAAATGGAGAAATGATTTTAAAATAAAAAAAATAAGTCATGTTAAGTTACTTCAATTGGTCCTAGATGAATCTGGTTATTCTGCAATGTTAAAAAATAAAAAAGATATTGAAAATGAAAATAGACTTGAAAATATTAAAGAGCTTTTAAGTGCGATGAAAGAATTTGATAATTTAGAGAGTTTTTTAGAGCATGTCTCTTTAGCTACTTCGGTTGATCAAGAATGGGAGGGAGAAAAGATTAACATGATGACAATGCACGCAGCAAAAGGTTTGGAATTTGAAGTTGTTTTTTTACCGGGTTGGGAGGAAGGTCTATTTCCCCATCAAAAATCTATTGAAGAAAAAGGTCAAAGTGGCCTTGAGGAAGAAAGAAGATTGGCATATGTCGGACTGACAAGAGCTAAAAAAAAAGCAATTATATCGTTTTCTATGAATAGATTTTATCAAGGTGATTGGATTGATAGTATGGCTTCAAGATTCATTGATGAACTACCGGAAAAATATTTAGAAAAAAATTCATTTTTTGACGAAGAAAAAGAGGAATTAGAAGAATTTGAATTTAATCAAGATTTTGATAATGACGATAACATCAAAAGTCCAGGATGGATAAGATATCAAAAGCGAATTAAATGATAAAAAAAAGAATTCAAAAATTAGTTAATAAATTTGATAAACATAAAATCGACGGCTACGTAATTCCTAAAAATGATGAGTTTTTTTCTGAATATTCAAGAAATGATAGATTAAAAACGATATCAAATTTTACTGGTTCGGCAGGTTATTCAGTTATCTTAAAAGATAAATATTATTTATTTGTTGATGGAAGATATACGATTCAAGCTGATAAAGAGTCTGGTAAAATTTTTAAGATAGTAAGTTACGATAAAATTGTAAATTGCAGTTTATTTAAAAATCTTACTTTGGGAGTTGATCCAAAAATATTTACCTCACAACAAATTAAGAGATTTTTTAGTAAACACAATAAGATTAAGATTATTAATGAGAATTTAATTGATCAAGTATATAAAGAAAAGTCTTTTTTTCATAAACCTTTCTTTTCAATCGAAGATAATATAGTTGGAGAAAGCTATGAAGCAAAGCTTTTAAAAATCAAAGAATATCTTAATAAAAATAATTCAGATTTAATGTTAATAACTGCTCCTGAGAATGTTGCATGGTTGTTGAACATCCGAGGATTTGATAATCCCAATAGTCCAATACCAAACTGCCATTTATTGATAGATAAAAAGAATAATCCGTATTTAATTTGTGAAGAAAAGAAGGCCAAAAAGATAATTTTAGAAAAAAAAATTAGAAAAAAACAAGTTATAGAATTTAAAAATTTTGAAAAACTTATCAAAGATCTCAAGGGAAATAAGATAATTATTGATTATAAAACTTGTTCATTATTCTTTGAGAATATTTTAAAAAAAAAGTTTAAGATTTTAAAAAAAGAAGATCCTATTTATTTATTAAAATCAATTAAAAGCAATAAAGAGATAAAAAATATGATTTCTTGCCATGTAATCGATGGTGCTGCATTAACCAAGTTTCTTTATTGGATCAAAATAAAAAATAAGAAAAAAATTACTGAATATGAAGCTCAAAAAAAATTAGAATATTTTAGAAAAAAAAATAAAAAATATTTATATCCAAGTTTCAATACTATTGCTGGGACTGGATCCAATGGTGCTATTGTTCATTATAGAGCAACAAAAAATAATTCTCAGAATATAAAAAAAAGTGACATTTTTTTGTGTGACTCTGGTGGGCAATATAAATATGGAACTACTGATGTCACTAGGACAATTTGTTTTTCAAAACCAAAAAAAAGAATAAAAAATATTTTTACCAGAGTTTTGAAAGGCCATATTGCAGTTTTTCAGTCTGATCTGACTAAATATAAAACTGGTAAAGATATTGACATACGAGCAAGAAAATTTTTAAAAAAAATTAATTTAGATTATGCTCATGGAACGGGACACGGTGTTGGTTTCTTTTTGAATGTTCATGAAGGACCACAATCAATCTCTAAATTTAATAAAATAAATATTCAGGAAGGTATGATTTTAAGTAATGAACCAGGCTTTTATAAAAAAAATGATTTTGGAATTAGAATTGAAAATCTAGTTTATGTAAAAAAAATTCAAAATAAGCTTTTTTTTGAAAATTTAACTTTAGCTCCAATTGATAAAGATTTAATTGATCATAACCTGTTGACTAAAAATGAAAAAAATTATTTATTTAAGTATAATTTAGAAGTCTATTCTAAACTATATAATTACCTTAATATTAATGAAAAACGGTGGCTAGCTAGTTTTATTAATTAATCTAAGCCATTCAGATTGGTTTATAATTTTTATATTCAATTCTCTAGCAACTTCAATTTTTCTATTTGTAGGTTTTTCTCCTATAATTAAATAATCAAGTTTTTTTGATACATTACTAATTATTGAACCAGAATTTTTTTCAATTAAAGATTTAGCCTCAGCCCTACTTATACCGTTTAGTTTACCAGTTAACATAAATGTTTTGTTACTTAAAACTCCACCCTTTTTATTCTCAATAGCCTTTTTAATATTTAAAATTTTTTGAAGATTATTTATTATATTCAAATTGGTTTTATTTTTATAAAAATTTTTAATGGAATTAATTTGTGTTTCTCCTATTCCATCAATATTTAGTAGATCATCAAATTTATTATCTTTAGAAAGATTAACAAAACTTTCTGGTAACTTTAGTGTTTTAGCTATCAATTTTGCATTCTCAAAACCTATGTGTCTTATACCAAGTGAATAAATAAATCTTTCAAATGAAATATTTTTTTTATCATCTATTGCGTATTTAAGATTTAAAACTGATTGTTTGCCCCAACCATCTAATGACTCTATTTTTTTATAATTTAGATTAAATATATCCTGTGGAAGTCTTACTAATTTTAAATCCCAAAAGTTTTCAACTATTTTTTTACCAAAACCGTCAATATTAAAACCTTCCTTCGAGACAAAATGTTTTAGTCTTTCCTTAGCCATTCTATCACATTCAAACCCTCTATCAGGACATCTTCTTACTGCATCAAATTTTTTAGTTATTTTGTTGTATTCTTTTATTGTTTCATAACCACATGGACACTTTTTTGGAAAGATAAACTTTTTAGACTCCTTTTTCCTTTTTTTTACATCTACTGAAACAACATGAGGAATCACATCACCAGCTCTTTCTACGACAACAGTATCGTTTACTCTAATATCTTTTCTTATTATTTCATCCTCATTATGGAGAGTAGCATTTGAAACAACTACCCCACCAATATTTATTGGGTTTATTTTTGCTACAGGAGTTAAGGCACCTGTTCTTCCAACCTGAATATCTATGTTAAGTATTTTGGAAACACCCTTATTAGCAGAAAATTTATGTGCTATAGCCCATCGAGGAGAATTTGCTACATTTCCTAAACGTTTTTGTAAATTAAAATCGTTAATTTTGTAAACAATCCCGTCAATATCAAAATCAATTTGATTTCTTTTTTTTTCGATTTCATAATAATTATTCATTAAATTTTGAACACCTTTTAAAGTTTTATTAAAAGGATTTGTTTTAAATCCCCACTCTGTTAGCTTTTGTAAATATTCATTTTGTTTTTTGGTTTTCATTCCTTTTTCATAGCCAAATGTGTAAGCAATAAATTTAAGGGGAATTTTCTTAGTATCATGAGGATTTTTTTGTCTTAAAGACCCTGATGCAGCATTTCTAGGATTGGCAAACTTATCTTTTATTTTTTCAAAATCTTTATTGCCAATAAAAACCTCTCCTCGTACATCAATGTCAGTTGGAAAATCTTTAATAAAAATTTCTTTAGGTATATCATTTATTGTTTTTAAATTTTGAGTGATATCTTCTCCTTCTTTCCCATCACCTCTAGACAGACCCATTACAAATTTTCCTTTTTTATAAGTCAATGATGCTGAAATTCCATCTATCTTTGGTTCTGCGCTATATTCGATTTTAAACGAACTATCCTTATCCAAAAAATTAATTATCTTTTTTTCAAAATTTATTAAATCTTCCTCAGAGAATGCATTTGACAGGGAAAGCATTGAAACTTTATGAAGAACTTTTTTAAAAGTTTTTGAAGGCCTATAACCAACTTTTTTTGAGGGAGACTCTTTGCTTTTTAAAAAATCATATTTTTTTTCTAGTGAAATAATCTCAAATTTTATCTTATCATATTCTTGATCCTCAACAAGAGGCTTGCTTAATTCATAATAATTTCTGTCAAGTTTAATTAGATCTTTAATTTTCTTTTGGTACTCTTTCTTAATTTTTATTTTGTCCATCTCAATTGATAAGAGATTTAAATTTTTTTATAAAACTATTGCTCTTTTTTTTATAAGTTTTAAATCTCTCCTTTTTTTTTATCTCATAGTTTTTATTAAATAAACTATAAGAATTTTCATACCATTTTGATGATTGATAATTATAGCCTAATAATTGAGCATATTTTTCAGCTTCATCAACTAAACCAAGGGTATAATGCACTTCAACTAATCTGTGTAATGCTTCTTCTGCGTAAATAGTTGTGTCATATTCATCAGTAATTTTTCTAAATCTATTTATAGCTGGTATCCATTTTTTTTTGTCAAAATAGTATCTAGCTATGTACATTTCCTTTGCAGCAAGAATATCGTTTATTAAGTCTATTTTAAATTCTGCATCTATAGCATATTCGGTATTAGGGTAATTTTTAATAACTATTTGAAAATTTTTTTTTGCTTTAATTATTGCTTGTAAATCTTTTTTTTCATCAACAATTTGTTCGTAATAACAAACTGAAAGTAAATAATAAGCATAACCTAAATCTTTATGTAATGGATACACTTTTATAAACCTTTCTAGCTCTGCAATTGAGTCTCCATAATAATCTTGAGTGTAATATGAATATGCTGCCATCAAAGCAGCTTTAGGCGCCCATTTACTTTGTGGAAATAATATTTCAGCTTCATTAAATTTTTTTGCTGCATATAAAACATCACCATCGTCTAAAGCTTCTAATCCACCCTGATAAGCTTCAAGCACTTGTAAATCTAAACTTTTTTCATTGATTGTAGATTCTTGAATATTTTTTTTTGAGCAAGAATTGCCAAAAACAAGAAGTATTAAAAGTAAAAAAATCTTAAGTTTAATCATATTTGTTTTATATAGATTTAACTTACAATTTAAAAGATCTATATAACCTATGCAATCGATCTTAATAAACTTTTATTTATTATAGTGTGTGGAAGATTTCTTTCTTGAATTTCAATGATTGAAAAATTTTCTTTATTTTGGAATACCTTTTTCAATAATTGATTGGTTAAATAATGGCCACCCTGAGAACAATTTACACTAGCTACAATTCTATAGCCACTGGTGTAAAGATCACCAATACAATCAAGTATTTTATGATTAACAAATTCTTTGGAATTTCTAAGTTTTTCTTTGTTTAATATTTCAGAACCTTTTACTACAACTGCATTATCTAGGCTTCCACCTTTTGCCAGTCCATTTTTTTTAATTTTTTCTATATCTTCATATAAACAAAAAGTTCTAGAGTTAAAAATGTCATTCAAATCATCCTCATAAACATTAACTTTGTTTTTTTGATTTCCTATTACAGGATTATCATATTTTAATTGAAAATTTATATCTAAACTTAACTTAGAGGGTTCAATAGATATTGATCTTTCACCCTCATTGAATGAAATCTTTTTTTTAATTTTTATAATCTTAATTGGGACTTCACTTTGTTTTAATCCACTAATGATTAACTTTTCAATAAATTCTTTTGCTGAACCATCTAAAATGGGAACTTCTTCATTATCAATTTCAATTAAAGCATTGTCTATTCCCAATCCAAATAATGCACCCATTAAATGTTCTATCGTAGAAACTCTAACTCCAAAATCATTAGATATTGTGGTATTAAGTGAGGTATTGGTGACATTTGCAAAACTTGGAAATATTAGATTATTATTTTTTAAATCAACTCTTTTAAATACAATTCCACTGTTAGGTTCCGAAGGATTGATGGAAATATTAACAATTTGGCCACTATGAAGACCTATTCCTGTAAATTTTACAGGATCGTTAATTGTTTTTTGGTTTAATAAAGTCACATCGCACTTTTAAGCCTGAAGATCAAAAAACTGAAAACAACAAATATTACTGTAAAATACAGATTAACTAAAAAGGTTAAAAAATTTTTCAAAAAAACCCTTACTTTTTAGGGTTTTATTGACTAATGATATCTCATTTTTGTTATAACCTGAAATTATTCTGCTTGCAGTTGTATAAATATTTGGATTTTGTTGATCTTGAAACTGTTTAATATACTCAGCATTTAATATTTGATTTACTAAAATGTGATACCTTTTTAGAATTGACTCATAATTTTCAATCAAATTTTTGGATAAACATATAAATTTAATGTCTAAAGAAAAGTTATTACACTTTAAATTTTCAGGTAAAAAAGAATAGTCTTTACCATCAATTTGATAATTTTCTATTAACATATGAATGATTTTTTTATCCTTAAAACTAAATTGACACAAATTTTTTAAAACATTTAATGGATTTATTAAGTTTTCTTGAGATATAAAATTACCATTGTGAGCTTTTTTAATTGAAATTGCGATTGGAAAAAATTCTCTATTATCTAAAATTATGTATGTATCTTTAACAAAATTTTTTAAATTTTTTTCTATTTTTAAGATATTTTGTGCAAGAAATTCATCCAATATTTTTAATTTAGAGTCTTCATTATCATCATTCAATAATTTTTCTTCTTTAAAAATAACTTCAAATGTTTTTTTTTTAATAACACAAATTACTAATTTTTTTTTTTCTATAAATAAATAGGTCTCAAATTTTAGTGCCTCATTCATAAGTAATTACCTGATTTTGAGGTCGAACATCAATAGATTTAATATTATCAAATTGCTTTTCATTTAATAAATTTAAAGATAATTCTAGAGACTTTTCTATATTTTCAATTGGTAATTTAATTAAGACTCCTGAAGATGTTTCTATATCCCATCTACCAGAAGGAAAAAAAAATAAATTTTCAATATCTTTGTAATCTAAATTTGAATTATCAATTATTCTTTTTAAAGATAAGAATTTATCAATATTTGGGTCACCAAAAATATATGGCAAATCTTTTAATTTACCTTCTGCCTCAATTAGTTTTCCATTTGATCCAACATAAAAGCTTTTTCCTCTTTTGCTTAAATGTGCCAATAACTTAGTTTCAGTTATCTTAATTTCTAAAGAGGAAGGATATCTTTTTGAAATTACATATTTCTCAATCAAATTATTTGAATTTAATAATTTTGTAACTTTTAGTTTATCTAGATGAAATAATGTACCCATTTTAAATAAATCTAAACTTTTTTGAAATTCTTTATTTTCAATTGCTAACCCTTCAATTTTAATTTTTTCGATATTTGGAAATTTTAATTGAGCTAAATTCTTATTATTCAATGATCCAAAAATTATAAATAAAAAAAAATATACTAAAATTTTTTTACTTATTTGTTGAGGCATCTTTTAAAATTAATCTTATGAGCTTAATAAAACTTATACCATGAAATGCAGCTATTTCAGGAACTAAAGATAGACTAGTCATTCCTGGCTGAGTATTTATTTCAAGAAGATAAAATCTACCTTTGTAAAATTTAAAATCAGAGCGAGTTACACCTCTACATCCCATTAATTTGTGAGCTTTAAGAGCTAAGTCCATAAGTTTATCAAAATCTTTTTTACTTAATTCTACTGGAATAATATGTTTTGTTTTTGCTTTTGAGTTATATTTGGCTTGGTAATCATAAAACTTTCTTTTTGGTTGTAATTCAATTGCTCCTAGTTTTTTGCTACCAATTATAGCTGCCTGAATTTCACGTCCTGGAATAAATTGTTCTATCATTATTTTTTTATAATCTTTTAATAATTTAATTTTTTTTAAAACATCATTTTTTGAACAAATAAATACATTTACACTAGATCCCTCATTAATTGGCTTAATTACTACAGGAAACTTTAATCTTTGATTAATCAATTTAATCAAGTCTTTATTAGATTTATCAAAACAATATGAAAAATATTTTGGGGTTAATATTCTATTTTTAATAAATATTTTTTTGGATAACACCTTGTCCATAGCTAAAGATGATGAAATTATACCTGAGTGTGTGTATGGAATTTCTGTAGTTTCTAAAATAGTTTGAATATATCCATCTTCACCAAACTGACCATGCAATGCATTAAAAATAATATTTGGCTTAAATAATTTAATTACATCAAATAATCGATAATCTGGTTCTGAAATTTTAACATTATAACCATTTTTAATTAGCTCTTTTGCAACCTGCTTACCAGTATCGAGACTGATTATTCTTTCTTTAGATATTCCACCAGAGATTACTAATATTCTTTTTTTCAAGTTATTCCAAAATTTTAATTTCTTTTTCTAAACTAATTCCAGTCTTTTCTAAAACGTTTTTAGCAACAAAATCTATTAATTTTTTCATGTCTTCAAATTTTGCATCTCCTTTATTTACAAAAAAATTACAATGTTTTTTAGAAATACATGCATCACCAAAACTTTTATCTAAAGGGACTGACTCTTTAATAAGTTCCCAAACTTTTTTTTGAGTTTGTGATGTTGGGTTTTTAAAAGTACTACCACTAGTTTTTATTTTTGTTGGTTGGTTTTTTTCTTTTTCTAATTTTAATTTATCAGTATTTTCTTTAATTTTTGCATAATCATCTTTGACACCTTTAAAAGAAGCACTTAAAAAAATTAAGTCATCAGATAAATTGCTTTTTCTGTATTCAAACTTAATATCTTTGGATGGTATTGAAATTACTTTTCCAGATTTATCAATTGCTTGAATTGATAACAATATATCTTTAAACTCTTTTCCAAAACAACCAGCGTTCATCCTTATTCCTCCACCAATTGTTCCAGGAATACAAGATAAAAATTCAAAACCAGTCAGGTCATTTTTCATTGCAAAATCTGAAAGAGATTTATCTAAAACTGCACTTCCAGCTATTATTGTATTTTCACCTAATAGAGAAATATTATTAAAATTTTTACTTAATTTTATTACTACTCCATCAAACAATTCATCTTTTATTAATGTATTCGAGCCTGCACCTAGTACAAAAATTTTTTCTTTTTTATTTAATTTTTTTAAAAGATTTACTAACTCTTTTAAATTATCTGCTTTATAAAAAACCTTTGTTTTTCCCCCAATATTAAACCAATTTTTTTTTTTAAGGTCATGTTCGTATCTTACATTTGCACCAAATTCTTTTAATATATTTTTTAATTCAGAAATTTGCATTACATTAACTCTGGCAGTTTCCTCATCCAATTAGAAATAGATCCAGCACCCATTCCAATTACAATTTTTTTACCATACATATTTTTTTTTAAAAATTTTGCTAGTTGAACATTATCTTTAACTAAAAAAAGTTTTACTTTTGAATTTTTAATAAGCTGTTTTGCAAAATTTAAATAATTAAATCCTAATCTTATTTTCTCTCCAGCAGCATAAATTGGACATAGAATAACTGTATTGGCATCCTTAAAAGCAAAAGAAAATTCATTCTTTAAATCTTTTAATCTTGAAATTCTATGTGGTTGGAATACACAAATTTTATCATATCCCTCATAGACTTTATTAACTCCTTCTAATACAACTTTAATCTCAGTTGGATGATGTGCATAATCATCAAAAAAATCTACTCCATTATAAGTAAAAATTTTATTAAATCTTCTTTGTACTCCCTTAAATTTTAGTAATCCCTTTTTTATATCAGAAACTGATATTCCAACAGTAATAGCAACCGCTGCTGCTGCAACAGAATTTCTAATATTATGAATCCCCAATAAAGGAATTCTAATTTTTTTAACTATAATTTTTTTTTTATTTGGAAGATTTACTTGCAAATCAAACTCTGAAAATTTCATACTTCGCTTAATATTTTTAATCAAAAAATTTGATTTTGAATTCACACCATAGGTATAAAAATTTTTACCTTTCAATCTTTTTACAAGTTCATTATTAATTTTATCATCAATACAAATAAACGATTTTCCAAATGAAGGTACCTTTTCAATAAATTCTATAAAATATTTTTTTAAGTCTTCCATAGATTTATAAAAATCCATATGTTCCCTATCTATATTTGTAATGATGGAATAAGTTGGTGGAATATGAATGAAGCTTCCATCAGACTCATCTGCTTCTAGAATTGACCAATCACTTTTACCCAATTTTGCAGTATTCTTAATTGAATTTATTACACCTCCATTAATAATAGTTGGATCTATCTTTGTTGTTTGAAAAATTGATGTAATTAATGAGGTTGTAGTTGTTTTCCCGTGTGAACCAACTACAACTATATTTTTCATTAGGGATACAATATGTGCCAACATTTTGCCCCTTTTAATTATTGGTAAATTTTTTCTTTTTGCTTCAATAATTTCTGGATTATTTTTTTTTATAGCTGAAGATACTACAACTATTGTTGCATCTTTAAGATTTTGTTTTTTCTGCCCTATAAAAATTTTAATTTTTTCTTTTTTAAGTCTTTCAACATTTTTATTTAAACTCAAGTCACTTCCTTGAACTTTAAAACCCTTACCTTTCATAATCAAAGAAAGTCCACTCATCCCTATTCCACCGATTCCAACAAAATGTATTATCTCAGTTTTTGCTATTTCAATTTTCATTTATAATTTTCAATATTTTTTGATTAACATTAATCCAAGTATTTTGATAATTTAATTTCTTTAAATTTTCCTTTTTTTTTAAGTAATCAATTTTATCAGTTAAAATCTCACTCAAAAGATGCTCAATTTTTTTCTCAAAATTAGTTTGTTCAATTAACCAGCAACAATCATTTTCTTTATAAAAATTAGCATTTTCTAATTGATGATTGTCTTTTGAAGTTGGCAATGGGACAGCTATAAAAGGAATGTTGATAACTGATAGCTCTGCCAGAGTTGATGCGCCCGATCTAGTTATACAAAGATCTGCATCTTTAATAATATTTTCAAAATTATTTTCAAAATTAAAAATTTTATTTTCAATGTTATTTTTTGAATAAAAATCCTTTAAGTACGAAACATTTTCTTTATTAGTCTGCTGAATAATCTTAATTGGTTTTTTATTTGATATATTAACAATTGAATTCTTAAGATTCATATTAAAAATACTGGCACTTTGACTTCCACCTACTATCAATATTGTAAATTTATCTTTGATGCTACCTGATGATTTTAATTTATAAATATTCTCTCTTACTAAAGGATTTATTATAACCATCTTATTTAAAAAATTTTCGGGAAAATTTAAAATTTTTTTATTATAGCAAAAAATTTTTTTACAAGAACTTAAAAAATATTTATTTGCACGTCCTAATACTTGATTGGGTTCTAATAAAAAAATTTCTAATTTAAGTATCTTTCCTGCTAAAATAAGTGGTAAAGACATATATCCACCAGTAGATAAAATTTTCTCTATTTTTTTATTTTTTAATAGAAATAATGATTTTAAGGTTAAGATAATTATCTTAATTATATTGTAGGGTAAAAGAAAAATATTATCTAATCTTGGAGTGTTAATAATTTTGCATTTATAAAATTCGTCATTTAAATATCTTAATCCTCTTTTATCAGTTGATATAATTACATTTGCTTCTTTTGATAAATGTTCATTAAGAATTAAAGCTGGTATGACATGACCTCCAGAACCTCCAGTAGTAATTAAGAAATTTTTTTTCATTTTAATTAATTTTTCTTTTTGTCAAATTTAAGATTATACCTGATAAAATTGAGATACTTATAATAGAAGAACCACCGTAACTAATAAAAGGTAGAGTCATACCAGTTGTTGGAAATAGTCTTATATTAACTCCAATATGTATCATCGCTTGCATCAAAATAAGACTTATACAACCTACTAAAATTAATTTTATTTTTTCCTCATTTTCAAAATAAACTTTTTTAAATACTGAATAGATAAATATTAAAAACAATAGTAAAATTAGTATTATAGCAATAACACCAAACTCTTCAGAAATAACAGAAATAATATAATCAGTGTGAGCCTCAGGAACCCTATTTTTTAATGTTCCTTCTCCAATTCCTTTTCCAAAAAAACCCCCACTTGTAATTGAGTCTATGGCTTTATCAGATTGAAAATTATGTGTTCCTGTCTCTGAGTTAAAGAAAGATACCAATCTATTTTTAATGTATTCAAACTTTGGAACAAAAAAAACTAAATATGAAAATACAAATATTAAAAGTAAAAATAAAATTAATAAAAAAACAATACTTATACCTGAGGTAAAAATTAAAATTGACCAGCTAAAAAAAACTAAAAGAGTCTGTCCTATGTCAGGCTGAACAGCAAGCAATAGGGCTACTAACAACGTGATTAAAAAAGTAAAAAAGTATTTTAAGTAAATATTAGTATATTTTTCACTACTCAAAATTAAACTTATAAAAATTATCAAAAAAGGCTTTACAAGTTCAATTGGTTGAAATCTAGGTAAAAAATATAAATCAATCCACCTTTTAGATCCCTTAACTTCAACACCTATAACTGGGACTAAAATCAGTGAAATTAATGAGATGATAAAAATTATGCTAGAAAATTTTAAAAGTTTTTCTTGTTTAATTGAAGAAAGAAAAAAAATTGTGATGATGCCTAATAAAATAAAAATTAAATGTTTAAAAAAAAATGAATAATCATTAGTGTCTAGTTTATCTGATACTACCAATGAGGTAGATGCTAATGAAAAAAACAATCCAATAAAAAATAATAAAAGAATTAAAGAAAATATGAATTTATCAATATTTTTCCACCAATCATAATATAAATTGTATAAAAAATTATTATTTTCCATTGAAATATTTTTTAACTAATTGATTAAAATAGAGCCCTCTGTCCTCAAAATTTTTAAAACTATCAAACGAAGCTGCACAAGGACTAAATAGTATTGTACTGTGAGCTTGTTTTTCCTTCTTAACTAAATATGAAATATTTTTTAGAGCATCTTTTAATTCACTAAAGTTTTTTGATTTTAATTTATTTTTAAGCTGTTTATTAAAAAAGTTTTTGTTTTTTCCGTATATGAACGCTCTTACATTATTCAATTCTTTTTTTTTCAAATTAAATTTATCACCTTTTTTATTAATTCCACCTAATAACCATAAGATATTAGAATTTGCTTTCAAAATACTAAGAGTAGAAGAAAAACTAGTTGATTTTGAGTCATTAATAATTTTCAAACCATTTTTTTTTAAAATAGTTTGTTGACGATATTTCAAACCCTTAAAATTTTGAATAGTTTTTAAAAACAAATTATTTTTAAGCTTAAATTTTTTTACTATTTCAATCACAAATGATAGATTTTCTTTATTCGCATCAGTGGCAAAATAATTATTTTTAATTTTTTTAAAAAAATGATTACTGTGACTTGTATCAACTTTAATAATTTTACTTTTAAATTTATTTAATCTTAAATTTTTATTAATTAGCTCATCATTTTTTTTTACAAAAGCAAAACTTTTTTTATCTTGAAATTTAAGAAGTTTAAATTTTGCATCTACATAACTTTTCAAATTTTTATGTCTTTCAAGGTGATCTGGGCTTATATTCAAAATAATCGCGTACTTTGAATTAAATATTTTGCTATAATCTAATTGATAAGAAGATGCCTCAATTACAAAAATTGTTTCTTTTTTTATTTTTCTTTCATTTAATATCGGATTACCAATGTTCCCAACAAGCCTCACATCTTTTTTTTGATCCAATAAAACGTCATGTAAAATTTTAGCTGTTGTTGATTTTCCATTTGTTCCTGTAACGGTGATACTCTTATTTTTATAAAATGAGTAAAACACATCTAAATCAGTAAAAATTTTTGAATTATTTTTTTTTAAAAATTTTGATAATTTACAATTAGAAATATTAATACCTGGACTGATAATGATTATATCTACTTCTATTTTTGTTATTTCACTTAGATTAATAAATTTTTGATTAAATGATTTGTTTATTTTTAAATTATCATCAAATAAATATATTTGAGCTAAGTCCTTTAAAAATTTAAAAGATGAAATTCCACTCTTACCAAGGCCATAAATTAATATTTTTTTTTCTAAAAAAATATTTCGAGCTATTTTCATTATCTTAATTTAAGTGTAGCTAAGCCTACCATTGCCAAAATTATCGAAATAATCCAAAATCTGATTACAACAGTTGACTCTGGCCAGCCTTTCTTTTCAAAATGATGGTGTATTGGGGCCATTTTAAAAATTCTTTTTCCAGTAAGTTTGAATGAAATTACTTGAACCATCACTGAAACTGCCTCTAAAACAAATAGACCTCCAGTAATTGCTAAAACAATTTCATGTTTAGTAATTATCCCCACTGCACCTAAAGATCCTCCTAGAGATAATGAGCCAGTGTCACCCATAAAAATTTTGGCAGGTGGAGCATTGAACCACAAAAAACCTAAACAGGAACCTATTATCGCTCCACAAAAAATTGAAATTTCACCTGTTCCTTTAATATAAGGAATATTTAAATAGTCTGAAAATACTATGTTACCAGTTACGTAACTAATAAAAGCAAAACAAGCTGCAACTAGTATTACTGGTACTGTGGCTAGACCATCCAAACCATCGGTAAGATTAACAGCGTTTGATGATCCAATAATTACAAATACTGAAAAAGGAACAAAGAACCATCCAAGGTTTATGATTAAATCTTTAAAAAATGGAAAATATAAATTCGTTACATCTTGATAGTCAACAAATTGTAGATAAAAAATAACTCCTATAATTGCTAATATTATTTGTAAAACAATTTTTAATTTCGATGAGATACCTGAAGAGTTAGTAAATTTAATCTTTTTGTAATCATCATAGGCACCTAATAATCCAAAAGAGATTGCAATATATATACAAAATAAAATGTTAATATTAGATAAATCTGCCCAACATAAAACTGATACAAGTAATCCTAATAAGATGATTACCCCCCCCATTGTTGGAGTACCAATTTTTTTTATAATATGATCTTCTGGTCCATCATCACGGATTGGGTTATAAATTTTTTGATTAGAAGAAAATTTTATAAATGGACCTCCAATTATTAAAACTATTAACAAAGATGTAAAAACCGACAAACCAGTTCGAAATGTTAAATACTTAAAAACATTTAAAAATCCAAATGTATCTACAAAATTTAATAAAAATTGGTAAAGCATTAATTCAGACCCTTTAAATCTTTCACTATTCTATTGAAACCTGTTGCATTTGAGGCTTTGATCATCAAATAATCATTATTATTTAATTCATCTCTTATCAAATTAATAATTTGTGATTTATTTTGCAAAATTCTACCTTTTTTAGATTTTGTAAGTTGATTAAATATAGATGACACCTTGGTTCCTTTAACAAAAACTTTATCTACCTTAGTTTGATTAATTATAGGTATAATAGATTGATGAAGTTTTTTTGAGTGATTTCCTAGTTCCAACATATCACCGAGCAAAAGGTATTTTTTTGATTTTTTTGTGTTAATTTTATCATAATTAAGTATTGCAGATTTTAATGATAATGGATTTGAATTGTAACTTTCATCTATTAAATTAATATTTTTGCCATCAACTTTAATTTTAGAAAAGTCTCCTCTTCCATTAGGTACTTCAAAATTTAAAAAAATATTTTTATTCAATTCAAAGATATTTATATTAATATTAATAACAGCTATTGCAGCTAAAATATTATATACATTATTTTGAAAATCATTTGAAATTAAAAAATATTTTTTTAAATTATTTATCTTAATGTAAATTTCAAAATTATCATTTTTTTTCACACAATTTAATAATTTAACATCAGATGAAGGATTTTTAATTCCAAAAGAAATTATTTTAAGATTATTTTTAAAAGCTTTTTTTTTATGTAGTTTAAAAAATTTATCATCTGCATTTAAAATAACAATACCACCAGATTTAGTATTATTAATAATTTCAGATTTGGCTAAAGCAATTTGTTTTATATTTTTAAAATTTTTTGCGTGTGCGTAGTTTACGTTAGTTATAACGCTAACATCTGGTTGTATGATTTTTGTGAGATAGTCAATTTCACCTTTTTTATCCATTCCAACTTCTAAAACACCAAAATTATCTTTACTAGTTAAATTAAAAAGACTTAAGGGGACTCCATATTTATTGTTATATGATTTAGGAGAGATGCTTACTTTTGAAATTTTTTTCAATGTGTTGCCCAATAATTCTTTCAATGTAGTTTTGCCACAACTCCCTGTTATAGCAATTATTTTAGCATCTATGTTTTTTCTAAAAATTTTAGAGATATCTGTCAAAAATTTTAGAGAATCTTTTACTTTAATTTGTTTAGATTTGTTTAAACTATTTTGAAATCGATTTACAATAGCTAAGGACGCCCTATTTTTAAATGATTGTTTTACAAATTTATTTCCATCATTTTTTTCACCTTTTATTGCAAAAAAAATATCATCTTTTTTCACTTCGTTTGAATTAATTTTTGCTTGCTTAATAGATAATGATGAAGAAACTCTTTTATTACCTGAAATCTCTTTAATTATATTTAACTTTAAATTATCAGATAAACTTAGGTTTTTAATTTTAATTGCTTTAAGAATAATTTTTTTATCTGAAAAATAAATTTTTCGCTTACCTATATCCTGAATTTTTTCATGCCCCTTACCAGCAACTAATAAAATTTCTCCAGTATTCAAATTTTTTGTTGCTTCAAATATTGCTTTCGCTCTATTAGAAATCTCAATTATTTTTTTTCTCTTAATTCCTTTTTTAATATCTCTTCTAATTTTATCTGGGTTCTCAAATCTAGGATTATCATCAGTAAGATAAATTTTATCAGAGAAATCAGATGCAATTTTACCCATTTTTGATCTTTTATTTTGATCTCTATTTCCACCACAACCAAATAATAAACAGAGCTTTTTATCTGGAAATTGTTCTCTAAGGTTTAAAAGGCAAGTTTTTAAGGCCTCTGGAGTATGTGCATAATCAAGAATTATTTTTGATTTGTTTTTAATTTTACCAATCTTTTCAAATCTACCCTCTACTGGTTTAATTTTTTTAACAATATCTAAAATTTTTTTTAAATTAATAATTTTTTTAGCAGCAAATATTGCCATTAATATATTCTTTAATTGAATTTTCCCTATCAAGTTGAGACTTATCTCTTTTATGGAGTTGTTATATTTGATCTTTAGTAATTGAATTTCACCCTTAAAACTATGAGACAAAATTCTGAAATCATTTTTTTTATCATTCAATGTAATTATTTTTAATTTTTTTTGTTTTGCAATTTTATTAATTTTTTTAAATTCAGGTATTTTATCATCTGTTATTATATTCCCCTTTTTTTTGATAAGATTTCTAAATAGGTAAAGTTTTGCATTAAGATAATCATTTAAATTTTTGTGATAATCTAAATGGTCTTGAGATAAATTTGTAAATATTCCAGAATTAAACCTTAAACCATCAAGTCTATTCTGTTTTAAGCCATGACTTGAAGCCTCCATAATAACATTGTCTATTCTTTGATGTTTAAGTTTTTTTAATAACTCACCTAATTGAATTGGATCGATTGTAGTATTAGATAAATCTAAATTTAAACTATTGGACTTAACCCCCAAAGTTCCAATTGAGGCAACTCTTTTATTATTTAATTTTAAAATTTGATAATAAAAATCTGCAATAGATGATTTCCCGTTTGTTCCTGTAACGGCAATTAAATTTTTTGGTATTCTATTGAAAATTTTAAATGAAACTTCAGATAATAATTTTCTAATATTTCTTGTATAAATAAACAAAATCCCATTTTGAAATTCTTTAACTTTTTTTTCAGTAACAATAATTCTTGAGCCTTTTTTAATCGCAATAGAGATAAAATTGTTTCCATCAATTTTATTACCTTTGATAGCAAAAAAAATATTATTTTTTTTTAATTTAGAACTATTAAAGGATATTCCTGAAAAAAAGATATTTCCAAATTTTTTATTAATATTAGGGATGTAATCTTTCAGTAACATTTTTAATTAATTTCACTGTATTTTGTGGCTAAAATAGGCCCAATTTTTTCAACTATTTGACCTGTTGTTTCTACTGTGGTCCATCCAGCAGTATTATATGGAGTACCTTTGTATTTTATATTGGACCCATCTCTATAATGATAAACATAATCTTGATTAGTCTTTGGCTCATCTAGCATGACTGCTAAAACAAATTTTGGACTAGATGTGGGAAATACCGAAATAAAAGAATTTATCTTTTTTTTAGAATAACCTCCCGTTATACTTTTTTGTGCTGTTCCTGTTTTTCCACCAATTTCATATCCATTAACGTTGGCTAAAGAAGCTGTCCCCTCTTTAGTGTTAACAATTTTTCTTAAAATAGGTAAAATTTTTTCTGACACTTCTTGGTCTAAAATTTTTTCTTTTTTTTCTTTTTGAGATTTTTTAATTATAGTAGGACTTATTTGATACCCTCCATTCACAATAATCGCATAGGCTTTTGCTAGCTGTAACAAAGTTGTGGTAATTCCATGCCCAAAAGAAGCAGTAGCCAGAGGACATTTGCCCCAATTGAATTTAATTGGTTTTCCAACTTCCTCAATATCAAAGTTTATCTTTTCCAAAATTCCAATTTTGGATAAGAATAATCTGAACTTTTCCTCACCAATTTGCTGACCAATTCTAACTGAACCTATATTTCCTGATCTAATAAGAATTTGTTCTGCAGTCAAATCTGGTGGTATTTTATCGTCATACTCTCTAATAGGAAATCCTGCACAAGTTAATGATTTTGGTAAATCACTATATTCTGTTTCAGGTTCAATAATTTTTTCATCCAAAGCTGCTGCTAAAGTAAAGGTTTTGAAAACGGATCCAAATTCATAAACTCCTTTAGTTGCTCTATTTATTAAATTTATATCAGAAATAGTTTCTCTTTTATTTGGATCAAAATCTGGCAAAGACACTAAAGATAAAATTTCACCGTTATTAACATTCATTAAAATCGCAGCACTACCTTTAGTTTGAAAAATCTGATTAAATTTTAAAAGCTCATCTCTAATTAAAAATTGTATGTCTTTATCAACTGTTAGTTTTATTGGTTCTTGAAGATTTTTTAGTTCGTTATCTAATGACTTTTCAAGACCTGATATACCGTTGTTATCATTATCAATTTGACCAATAATATGACTAAATAAATTTTTTTCAGGATATATTCTAGTCAACTTTTCTTCAGGCTGAATAGACTTATCGCCTAATTTCATTATTTTTTCATAATTTTCATCAGAAATAATTTTTTCAAGATAGAAAAATTTTTTATTTATCAAGTTAGATTCAATTTTTTTGTAATCTTTATTGGGAAAAATATACTTTAAATTAATTATTAATTTTTTTTTATCAATAACTTTTTGTGTGCTTATGCCTATATCAACAGAACTTACAGTCTTACTTAAAAATTTTCCGTTTCTATCAAGAATATCTGCCCTGTAAAGATTATTCATTGGATTATTTATATTTTCATTTATCTCATTTTTTGATTTTCTGGATCCCAAATGAATTAGATGAATTGAGTAAATAAAGAAAATAATAAAAAAAATAAAAAAAATAAATGATACCCTATTAAAAGATAAATCTAAATTTGACTTACTTTTTTTATACGAAAAATCATCTTTATGATCCTCTAAAATGATTTTGGAATTTCTATTATTCATTACCTAATATTAGATTATTTATTTGAAGCTGTTTTGTGCTTTGATCTATTATCTTAATTTCATTTATGTCTTTTTTAACTAATTCATCATCAAAGTATAAATTTTGAAATTCAAGTAATTTTTCTGTTGAACTTAAAAATTCAAATTCTAACTTAATATTTTCAAAATCCTTTTTTAGTGCCCTAATATTCTCCTTTATTGTAAAAATCTCATCATCAGTTCTTTTTGTTGAATTTTTTACAAGTGCTGTAGATAAGATTAAAAATACTATTAAAAAAATGACTGAAAATTTCTTCATAGCTTGTTTCCAAAATTTTCTATCTCTATTAAATGCTCAAATTTCTCTAAAATATCTGTTTTGAAATTATAAAAATCATCTTTTTTAACAATATATCTAAGTTTCGCTGATCTTGATGGCAAATTTTCTTTCAGTTCTTTTTTAGAGGGAGTCCTGGGTTTTTTTTCCAACATTCGAAATAACGTGTCAGACTCCTCAATTTTAGGAACATATCTTGATATACTTTTTTTCTCTGACAAACTTTTAAAGAAATATTTAACTATTTTATCCTCCAGTGAATGAAAAGTAACAACTGCTAAAATACCATCTTTTTTTAAAACTTTTGCTGCAGCTATTAATCCATAGATAAGTTCTGTAATCTCTTTATTAACAAAGATTCTTAATGCTTGAAAAACTTTTGTAGCACTATGGATCTTAAAATTTTTTTTCTTTTTAGTCTTTTCGATTATTTCTACTAAACTTTTTGTATCAATTTTATTTTTATTTCTTTGTTTAACAATACTGCTAGCTATTTTTTTTGCGTACTTTTCTTCCCCAAAAAATTTAAATATTTTCTCAAGATCTTTTGCATCTAGTCTATTAATTGCCTCTTTTGCTGAAAAATCATTTATCCCCATTTGCATATTTAGGTCTCCTAATGAATGAAATGATAACCCTTTTTTTGGATCTTTAATTTGTGTGGTTGAGTAACCTAAATCAAAAACTATTCCCCTTACATTCGTATTTTTAATTTTTAAATCATCTAATTGACTAAATTTCTTATTTTTAAAAATAAATCTATCTTGAAACTCTTTTGAAATTTTATCTGCTTTTTTTTTACTTTCTAGATCTCTGTCTAAAGCAATGACTTGAGTATTTTGATAACTTAAAATTTTTTTTGTATAACCACCTTGACCAAACGTGCAGTCAATAAATGTGCCACCATACTGAGGGGTAATAATGCTAATTAATTCATTTAGCAAAACCGGATAGTGTTTTACAACATCCGATTGCATGGTGGCTTGCATTTATTTTTTTGAAGACCATTAATTTTTTTGTCTTCTTAAAAATGCTGGAATTTCAAGATCATCATCTTCTTGATCTTCTTCGGATGACCCCAGTAAATCATCTGAATTTTTTGTTTCAATATCTGAATTAAATAAATCTGGCTCATCTATATCAACACCAAATTCTTTTAAATCTCCTGAAACTTCTTCTTTGTCTGATGAGTTTATTGCTTCTTCTGAAAAGGAAACTTCATTCTCCTCAGATGTGTTCTCAACAATATTTTCTACTTCTTGATTTTTGAGTAACTCTTCATGATACTGATTGTTAACCTCATCTATAGTTTCATTTTGATTTTCTGTGACAACTTCATTTTCAAGTTTTAAAGCATTTGCTCCATGAGTAACTGGATTTGAATTGCTATTAGAAAATGAAAAAGATGCTGTGTGATTGTTTGAACCAAAATCAGAATATCCAGTATTACGATTTTGTATTCTATGCACCATATTAACAACTGACTTAGATTCAGGTTGTTGATTGTCTAATGATGTAGCAACTATTGAAACTCTTATTTTACCTGCAAGAGCTTCATCAGTTATTGCACCTATAATAACTTCAGCATCAGCTTCAACTTCTGATCTAATTTTATTAACTACTTCATCAACTTCAAAAAGTTTAAGATCTTTTCCGCCAGTAATATTAACTAATAAACCTTTTGCTCCTTTAAGTGTATAATCGTCTATTAAAGGATTGCTAATTGCCATTTCAGTAGCCTGCATAGCTCTACCTTCTCCATCAGCTTCTCCTGTTCCCATCATGGCTTTACCCATTGATGCCATAACAGTTTCTACATCAGCAAAATCTAAATTAATTATTCCAGGTCTAACCATTAAGTCAGTTACACTTTGAACTCCATGCATCAAAACATTATTTGAAAGATTAAAAGACTCCTCAAATGTGGTTTGTTCATTTGCTATTTTAAATAAATTTTGATTTGGTATCACAATTATTGTATCTACATGCTTTCTTAATTCCTCAAGACCAATTTGAGCTCTTCTCATTCTTGAAGGCCCTTCGTATAAGAAAGGAAGTGTAACTACACCTACAGTAAGTATATTTAATTCTTTTGCTGCTCTAGCAATAACATGCGCTGCACCAGTTCCAGTTCCACCACCCATTCCTGCAGCGATGAAAACCATATTGGCACCTTGCAAAATATTTACAATTTCATTTAAAGACTCATCAGCTGCAGCCTGTCCAATATCAAGCTTAGCACCTGCACCCAATCCTTTAGTTAAATTTAAACCAATTTGAATTTTTGATTTTGCTTTACTATGCTTTAAATCTTGTGCGTCTGTATTTACAGCTATAAATTCAACTCCCTGCATTCCATTCTCAATCATCTCATTAATTGCATTTCCTCCTGCACCTCCAACTCCCATTACTAGAAGTCGTGGTTGCAACTCTTTAATCTCTGGTGCTCTTAAGTTAATTGTCATTTTATTCCCCCTCTTTATTGTTTAAATGTTTTTCCCATTTAAGGCTTGCTCGATTTATATTTGCTTTTTTTCTTGCACTAGCCCTAAATTTTTCAAAAGTTGTTGGTTCCCATATTTGAAAAGTTTTACCTTGACCAACAAACAACATGCTATTTTTTATTTTTGCATGTTTTAATAATTTTGTAGTGAGTGAAATTCTTCCTTCGCTATCAAATTGTAAATTTATACTTTCAGATAGTATTGATGTAGCAAAAAAATCTCTTTTTTCTTCAAAGGGATTTAGCTTATCTATTGTATTTGAAATTTTTTCTATTCTGTCTTGAGGCCACACTTCTATAGATTGATTATTAAATGATGGATAACAAATTACTCCATTGTATCCTAAATTAGATAAATAAGATCTATAGCTTGCAGGCACTGACACCCTTCCTTTTTTGTCTAATTTGTTTTCGTAGGTTGATAAAAACATAAACCATAAATTCCTTTATTCCCTTACATATGGGAATATTTGGGATATTATGGGTTTTTAATCACAGAGTCAATACTTACAATTTAGGGTTTTATTTATAAATATTGATCGAAAAAAGTGAATCAAAACGTGAACATTGGAACTTTTATTTAAAGAAGATTTGCCAGATAAACTATAAGCCGGGTTCTGTCATTTAAACTTATCATTTGTCTAGGCTTAAGATCACTCTTAAGCTCAAGCAACTAACCCTGATGACTAGCCAAGGACGGCTTTTAGTTTTTCAACAGTGTCATCTCTACTTAGTCTTGCTCCCAGTGGGGTTTTCCAGCGTTCATTGTTACCAATAGAACCGGTGTGCTCTTACCACACCTTTTCACCCTTGCCATGTTATGGCGGTTTATTTTCTGTGGCACTATCCCTAGGGTTTCCCCTGCCAGGTATTACCTGGCACTGTGTCCTTGTAGAGCCCGGACTTTCCTCTTTAAACTAATTTAAAGCGACAAGTCATTTATCTGGCAATACTAATTTATTATGAAATTTTAAAAATTCAAGTTTAATAATTTAAGAAAGTACAAGATTTTTGCTTATTAAAAAACACTCTTTATCAACTATACCGTTTACTAAGTCTTGTCTAAATCTTCTTTGAAACGCCTTAATTATCAACCGGTCTTTTTTTGATCTTTTTTGACTAATCTTCATATACCCTATTTTATTAAGATTTTTAGTAAAACTTTTTTCTTCTACCTTTGAGGAAAGTCTAATTTTTCTAAATTTTTTTATTTTTTTTAAATCTAAATTATGCCACCAGGCTAATCTATTTTGAGCTAGTTTACGCCAGGGAAATTTTTCACCTGGATCTTTTTTACGATCTGGCGATATATCTGAATGACCGAGAATATACTTATGGCCTATTCTATATTTTTTAATTAGATATTTCAAAAGTTTTTTCAGTGAAGTAATTTGTTTTGAAGAAAAACTTTTATATCCATAATCATGACCTGGATTCGTGATTTCGATTCCAATAGAATTTTTATTCAATGATTTAAAATTTTTCCACCTTGATTTCCCAGCATGCCAAGCTTCATATAAATCAGGAACTAGGTTAAGCACATTGCCATTTTTTTTTATATAATAATGTGAACTTACTTTTGACTTGGGGTCCTGCAATCTTTTGATGGCAGTTGATTCTGCTTTCATTCCTGTATAATGAATTATTATAAACTTAATTCTATTTTTTGATCTTTTTGGAAAACTGAAGCTATATGAATAGCTGGTGGTCAATTTTATGCCGATTTTTGAATACAATTTAAATAAATAGTTAATTTACATTAATGTTTAATATATTATAAAAGCGCTAATGATCAAAAAAATACTAATAATTATTTTTACAACTTACGCGCTAACTGTAAATGTTATTGCTAGCGACGATGGAGAATTGACATTAAAAAAAAATGATCCAGCAATAATAGAAGATTGTTTCGAAAACTTTAATAGAGCAACTTTTAAATTTAACCAAGCATTAGATGGTGTAATTTTCCAACCTATAGCCTCGGTCTATAGAAAACTGCCTTCACCTGCAAAAGCAGGGGTTAGCAATTCACTTGAAAATATTTCTCATCTTATAACTATTCCAAATAATCTTATTCAAGGAGACTTCAAACAAGCTGGTATAAATACTGGAAGATTTTTAGTAAACACAACTATTGGTGTTTTAGGACTTTTCGATGTGGCTCAGCATTTAGGTTTAACTGGTTTTGAAAAAGAAGACTACGGTCAGTCTTTAGCTTCTTTAGGCGTTGGTCCTGGATGCTATGTTGTACTTCCAATTTTAGGGCCTAGTACTGCGAGAGATACTGTGGGATCAACTTTAAATTTTTTGGGTGGTGACCCCTGGTACAATGTAACTGTAAGAAATGACACTCAATATTTTAATGAGGCTAATTACTATTCCTCAAAAGGAGTTTCAGGAGTTGATTTCAGAGCAAAGAACTATGACTCTATAGAAAATTTAGAAAAAAATTCTTTAGATTTTTATGCTTCAGTTAAAAGTTTATATTTACAAGATAGACAGCAAAAAATACTTAATACAAAAAAGATTATTGAAACTCAAGACGATAGCGATTGGGAAGAAATCAGCCAATAATAAGCTATGAAAATAAAAAGAATTGTTCTCTTAGTTTTTTTATATCTTTTAAATTGTAATTATTCATATTCTATAGAGCCTGAAATATTTGTACAGTCAACTGTAAACAGAGCCTCAAAAATACTATCTGAAAATATTTCAAAAGAAAAAAAAATGGATGAACTAAAATTAATTGCGAAAGAAACTGTAGATATAAGAGGTATAGGGTTTTATACTCTTGGGCCTGTAAGAAAAGTCATTAATAATGAGCAAAAAAAAAAGTATATTGTTTTATTCGAAAAATATTTTCTTAAAAGTTTTTCAAGTAGATTAGCAGAATATACAAATCCAGAAATTGATGTTCAATCTAAAGAAATATTAAGTGAAAATTATACGATTGTTAATAGCATTTTAAAGGGAACAGCTCAGCGACCAGAAGTAAAAATAGACTGGAGAATTTATACAAAAAATTC
The DNA here is from genome assembly GCA_003282825.1 of Pelagibacteraceae bacterium AG-325-J17. GTDB lineage: Bacteria > Pseudomonadota > Alphaproteobacteria > Pelagibacterales > Pelagibacteraceae > Pelagibacter. The sequence continues at coordinate 87,825 of QBYM01000001.1, forward strand.
TGAAAATCCTTTAATAAGAGATTTGATTATTGAAGGTTTGAGTTTAGCAAGAACTCAAAAAGAGGAGTTTTCCTCAATATTAAACTCAAATGATAATGATATAAATGCTCTCTTTAGAACTTTAGAAGAGTTTTCTAAAAATTAAATTAAAACATTTGGTGGGCCCGCCAGGACTCGAACCTGGGACCAATACATTATGAGTGTACTGCTCTAACCAACTGAGCTACAGGCCCTTTTTTTAACATCTTAAAACTTTTTATAACTTTTAAAATTAAAATCTACTTATAAATTATTCTTTTATAAATGGTGGGCCGTGTTGGTTACGCTCCAACTACCCCTGCAATGTCAATGCAGTACTCTACTATTGAGCTAACGGCCCAAAGTTAATAAATTTTAACTTTCTAAGAAACTTTTTAATTGTTTTGATCTACTTGGATGTTTCAGTTTTCTAAGAGCTTTGGCTTCTATTTGTCGAATTCTTTCTCTTGTAACTGAGAATTGCAATCCAACTTCTTCTAGTGTGTGGTCTGTATTCATTCCTACACCAAATCTCATTCTCAAAACCCTTTCTTCTCGTGGGGTTAAAGTAGATAAAATTTTGGTTGTTGCTTCACCCAAATTAGATTTAATTGCCTGTTCTAACGGAGCAAGTGCTTTTGTATCTTCAATAAAATCTCCCAAACTACTATCTTCTTCATCACCAACTGGCTTTTCAAGTGAAACTGGCTCTTTAGAAATTTTTAATACTTTTCTTACTTTGTCTAATGGCATTCTGAGTTTTTTAGCCAATTCTTCTGGAGTGGCTTCTCTACCAAACTCACTTAAAATCAATCTTTGAGTCCTGACAATTTTATTAATTGTTTCGATCATATGAACTGGAATTCTAATTGTTCTTGCTTGATCAGCAATTGATCTTGTAATAGCTTGTCGTATCCACCAAGTTGCATAAGTAGAAAATTTGTAACCTCTTCTATACTCAAATTTATCAACTGCTTTCATAAGTCCAATATTTCCCTCTTGAATTAAATCTAAAAACTGCAAACCTCTATTCGTATATTTTTTAGCAATAGAAATTACCAATCTTAGATTAGCTTCGACCATTTCTTTTTTTGCAATTCTGGACTCTTTTTCTCCTTTTTGAACTCTACTGACCAACTTTTTAAAGTCAGTTACAGACATTCCTATTTTGTGACTAAATTCAATTAATCTCTCTCTTATTTCCTTAAATTGATCTTTATTTTTAGAAAAAAATTGTTTCCAAACAGGATTAGTATCTAAAAATTTTTTTAAATTTGGATTAATTTCATTTCCTATATAAAACTTTATAAATTCATTTCTAGGAATTTTGTGATCTATAGCCAATCTTAAAAGATTTCCTTCTAACGAAATAATCTTTTTATTTTCTACATAATGCTTTTGTACTAATTCCTCTAAAACGGATGGAGATAATTGAAGAGATTTAATATTTTCTAATACTTCTTGTACAATTTTCTCGTAGCTTTTTTCTTTAGCTGACGAAAAACTTCTTAAAGATAATATGCAATCTAGTTTTTCTTTTTGATATTTTATAAGTTTACTATAATCTTTAGTTAATAGAGCAACTGTTTTTAAAACTTTAGGTTTAATCTCTGTTTCCATAGCAGCAAGAGTAGGATTGAATTCTTCATCGGTGTCCTCTCCAGAACCATCTTCGCTAACAGTTTCACCTGCATTTTTTTGTTTTGCACTTGGACCTGTTGACTCATCCTCCATATAATTAGTGTCGATATCAATAATTTCCCTTACTAAAATTTCATCTTTTTGTAATTGCTCATTCCAATCTGAAAATTGTTGTGCTGTAATTGGACTTTGTGAAAGCGCGATTAACATTACATCTTTTCCAGCTTCTATTCTTTTTGCTATAGCAATCTCTCCTTCTCTTGATAGTAACTCAACACCACCCATCTCTCTCAAATACATTCTTATAGGATCGTCACTTTTCTCCATCGTCTTGCCCTCTTCTTTAGAAGAACCCTCTTTTTTTCTTAAAACTTTGAAGTCTGATTTTTTTTCAACAAGAGCAATTTTTTCGTCTAAGATATGGATAAAAGCCTGAGATAAATTATCATCAGAGAGATTTCTTTTTCCTAAAGATTTACTTAGTTCCTCATAAGTAATGAATCCTCTATGAGTTCCTCGACCCATTAATCTAGCAAATGATTTAGTAATTATTCTTTCCACAATAATTAAATTTGAAGAGTCTTATATAATATTAAATCTATAAAAATCCATTGTTTATTTGCAAAGATTAGTTGATATTTTGCTTTTTTTTTAACTCTTTTAGCTCGTTAAATGTCGCTTCACTCAAATCTTTAGAAAACTTAGATTCTAATTCTTGAATTCTATATTCTAAATCAAAGTTATTAAGATCTCGATCAATATCCTCTAATATTTCAATAACAGCATTTTCATTTTCTGATTTATTTTTCAAAATATGTTTTATTGGTGCAAATTTATTTATTTTATCAATCAATTGAGTGTCAATATCTAAATCACTTATTGAAATTTGCTGTTCAGATCTTAACTTCATAATAATCTTTTTGAAAATTTGCTTGTTTACTTCAGTGAATAACTTAACATTTTCAATCAAATGAATATTTTCCTGCATCAACTTTAGATTTGTTATAACCAGGTAAATTAATGAAAATTCTTTTAACTCGACCCCAGTCAAAGATTGACTTTCGGCAAAATATCTTTTTGTAGACTCTAATGATCTAGTTTTTTTGACATAAAAGTTTTTTCTATTTTGACTAGTGTGTGGAGTAAGCTCAGAAATCTTTTCTAAGAAATACTCTAAAACATATTTTTTTATGTAATTATCTTTAATGGTATTTGCTATAGCTCTTAATCTTTTATCAAAAATTGCCATAGAAGATGGATTATTTTCAGTTTGCTTTTTATAATGGCTAAATATGAATTGATGTATTGAGATTTTACTTTGTTTAGTAAAATCAATAAAATAATTTTTACCATTTTTATTAACGAAACTATCAGGGTCTTCTTTGTCTGGTAAAAATAAAAATGAAATTTGTTTTTCAGGTTTTAAATCTTTTATAGAATTTTCTGCTGCTCTTAAAGCTGCTTTGTAACCACTTTCATCACCATCAAAACAAATAATTATATCATCAAAAAACTGATTTAAAGTTAGGATTTGTTTATCTGTCAAAGAAGTGCCAAGATTAGCTACAGCATTTTCAATTCCATTTTTACTTAAGCCTACGACATCCATATAACCTTCAACTAAATAAATGTTGCTTAATTTATTTGATAACTTTCTTGCCAAATCTAAATTATATAAGTTTGAGCCTTTCTTAAAAAAAATAGTTTCAGGAGAATTAATATATTTTGCTAAATAATCTAATTGCTCAATAATTCTTCCACCTAACGCGATTGGCTGACCTGAAATATTATTTATTGGAAAAATTAATCTACCCCTAAATCTTTCAACATATTCTTTTTTTTTTTCATCTAAGTAAAATAATCCACTATCAACTAGTGTTTGTTCACTAAATTGATCTTTTAATTTATTTAAAAAATTTGGATTTTTTTTTATATAACCAATTTTAAATTTTTTAACTTCTTTTTTACCTAAAGATCTATTTTTTAAATAATCTCTTGCATTTAAACAGGCATCATTTTTTAATAACTCGTTATGATAATAATCAACATATTGACTATATATAGATAAGTATTCCTTCCACTTTTTTTCTCTTTCCTCGTCTTGTTTAGAAAACATGTAAGGCTGCATTCCTGCTAGTTGAGCTAAATGTTTTACTGCTTCACCAAATTTAAGGTTTTGAGTTTTCATTACAAAATCAAAAATATTTCCATGTTCAGATGTTGCAAAACAATGGTAAAACTCTTTTTCATCATTAACTGTGAATGAGGGTGTTTTTTCATTTTTAAATGGAGATAATCCTAAATATTCTTTACCTCTTTTTTTTAAAACAACCGATTTTGAAACAACTGTAGAAACTTTTAATCTTGTTTTAATTTCATCAAGATATTCCTTAGGATATTTCATCGATTATTTAATAATTCTTTAATAAGAGGACCAGCTTTAGAAAAATCAATTTCATCAGAGTATAATTTTTTTAGTTCACCCATTACTTTACCCATATCTTTTATAGAACTTGCTCTAAGCTTAGCAATTATATCAGTGCATATTTTTCTAGTTTCTTCTTCACTTAATTGTTTGGGTAAAAATCCTGTTAAAATATCATGCTCACTTTGCTCAACCTCTAAAAGATCTTTTCTGTTATTTTTTTTGTAAATATCAATCGATTCGGCTCTTTGTTTAACCATTTTTTTTAGAAGTTTTTTAATGTCCTCATCATCTGTTTCTTTTTTATTTGGGCCAGATCTGTTTGTTATATCTAAGTCTTTTATAGAAGACAAAATTAACCTATAAGTTGATATTTTAGTTTTATCTTTGGCTTTTAAAGCATTTTTATATTCAGTTTCAATTGTTTCTTTTAAAGGCATATCTTTTTAATTTACTTCAAAGAAAAAAATCTTCAAAAGAAAAATTGTTTTTTTACAATTTTATAATACATCTCTGTTGCGATAATAAATCAATTATTGTATTAACCTTTAACTTATGAGTTGTAATTGATTAAAAAAGTAAAAAAAACTCACTCAAAAAATTCTCAAATTTGTACAGGTATTTTAGTTCTTGAAAATAAGAAAATTTTTAAAGGAATTGGGATGGGTTACCAAGGAGAAGCAACTGGAGAAGTCTGCTTTAATACCTCACTAACGGGATACCAAGAAATAATATCAGACCCATCCTATGCAGAGCAAATTATAAACTTTACATTTCCACATATTGGCAATGTTGGAACTAACAAAGAAGATTTTGAGTCAGATAAAATTTGGACTAAAGGAGTAATTTTTAATTCAGAAATAACTTCACCATCAAACTATAGATCTTTTCAACATTTAGATGCTTGGCTTAAAAAAAATAAAATAGTTGGGATCACAGGACTGGATACTAGAAGTTTAACTAGTTATATCAGAGAGAAAGGTGCTCCAAAGGGGACTATTGCTTACTCAAAAAAAGGAAAATTTAATATTAGTAAGCTTACAAACTTAACAATAAAATGGAGTGGATTAAAAAATTTAGATCTTGCAGAAGCTGTAACCACACCAAAGAATTATATTTGGAAAGGACTAAAAACGTGGAAAAAAGAAATAGGTTATAAAAAAAATACTAAAAATTCTTTTCACGTAGTGGCTATAGATTATGGAATCAAAAAAAATATTTTAAGATATTTTTCTGACTTTAAATGCAAAGTAACAGTAGTTTCTTGTAAGACGCCTGCTGAAAATATTTTATCTCTTAAACCTAATGGTATATTTTTATCAAATGGACCTGGGGATCCAGCTGCAACTGGAAAATATGCAATTAAAATAATTAAAAGTCTAATTGAAAAAAAATTACCTTTATTTGGTATTTGTCTTGGTCATCAAATACTTGCACTAGCATTAGGTGGCAAAACAAAAAAAATGAAATTGGGGCATAGAGGTGCAAACCACCCAGTTAAAAATTTAATTAATGACAATGTAGAAATTACTAGTCAAAATCATGGTTTTGAAGTTGTCAAAGAAAATTTACCAAAAAATATTGAGGTCACTCATAAATCTTTATTCGATAACAGTATTGAGGGTATTAAATTAAAAAATAAACCAGTGTTTTCTGTTCAATACCATCCAGAGTCAAACCCTGGACCACAAGACAGCGTGTATTTATTTCAAGAATTTATTAACAACATGAAAAAAAATGCCAAAAAGAAAAGATCTTAAAAAAATATTAGTTGTTGGTGCGGGGCCCATTATTATTGGTCAAGCATGTGAATTTGATTATTCAGGAACCCAAGCATGTAAAGCATTAAGAGATGAGGGATACAAGGTTGTGTTAATTAATTCAAATCCAGCAACAATTATGACCGATCCAGATGTTGCTGATAAAACTTATATTGAGCCCATTACTTTAGAGGTTTTAGAAAAAATTCTCAAAAAAGAAAAACCAGATGCAATATTACCCACCATGGGAGGTCAAACTGCTCTTAATCTAGCAATTGAAGCAGAAAAAAAAGGAATTTTAAAAAGATACAAAATAGAACTTATTGGAGCAAATTCTAAAGCTATTGCTAATGCAGAGGATAGAAAGAAGTTCAGAAAAAATATGATTGATATTGGTTTAGATTTACCTAAATCTGAAATCGTTAATAACATAAACCAATCTTCCAAAGTTTTAAAAAAAATAGGGTTACCTGCAATTATTAGGCCTGCATTTACACTAGGAGGTTTAGGCGGAGGTATAGCTAAAAATAAAAAGGACTACTTAAAAATTATCAAAACTGGTTTGCACGAATCCCCTGTTAGCCAAGTTCTAGTAGAGGAATGTTTAGAGGGTTGGAAAGAATTCGAAATGGAAGTTGTAAGAGATAAAAAAGATAACTGTATAATCATCTGCTCAATTGAAAATGTTGATCCAATGGGAATACATACTGGAGACTCTGTAACTGTTGCCCCAGCACTCACTTTAACTGATAAAGAATACCAGGTAATGAGAAATGCTTCTATTGCTTGTTTAAGAAAAATTGGAGTTGAAACAGGTGGTTCAAATGTTCAATTTGCTATAAATCCTAAAAATGGTCGCATGGTGGTGATTGAAATGAACCCAAGAGTATCTAGATCATCGGCTCTTGCATCAAAAGCAACTGGATTTCCAATCGCAAAAGTTGCAGCTAAACTTGCTGTTGGTTATACTTTGGATGAATTAAAAAATGAAATTACTAAAGTAACTCCAGCATCATTCGAGCCAAGTATAGACTATGTGGTAACTAAAATTCCAAGATTTACTTTTGAAAAATTTTCGACTTCCCCAGCAACTTTAGGTACATCAATGAAGTCTGTTGGAGAAGCAATGGCAATAGGTAGAAATTTCAAAGAGTCGCTTCAGAAAGCTTTGGTCTCTCTCGAAACTGGTTTTTCAGGATTAGATAGAATTTTCTATTTAAATAAAAAACAAATTGAAAAAAAACTTAAAGAAAATATTCCTAATAAATTACTATTAGTTGCTGAAGCAATTAGAAAGAAAATTAATATAAAAAGAATATTTGCATTATCTAAAATTGATCCTTGGTTTTTAGAACAAATAAAAGAAATAATAGATAGTGAATTTAAAATCAAAAGCAAAGGATTACCAAAAAATTTTAATGAATTAAATAGAATAAAATCAATTGGTTTTTCTGATAAAAAATTAGCAGAATTAACAAATACCTCGGAAGATATAATAAGGCAAAAAAGAACTGCTCTTAAAATTTTACCTGTGTTCAAGAAAGTTGATACCTGTGCGGCTGAATTTAAATCCTTTACACCCTATATGTACTCAACTTATCAAAGAAATTTTTCAATAAAGTCTGAGTGTGAAGCCGATCCATCAGCTAAGAAGAAAATTATAATATTGGGAGGAGGTCCAAATAGAATTGGACAAGGAATTGAATTTGATTATTGCTGTTGTCAGGCAAGTTTTTCTCTTAAAGATGCTGGTTTTGAAACTATAATGGTCAATTGTAATCCAGAAACAGTTTCTACTGATTATGATACCAGTGACAGATTATATTTTGAGCCCTTAAAAGAGGAGTATGTTTTTAACATAATTAAAAGAGAAAGGGAGAAAGGTAATTTAATTGGTATTATTGCACAATTCGGTGGTCAAACTCCAATTAAACTAGCAAAATTTTTATATGAGAATAGACTTCCAATTTTAGGAACACAATATACTTCAATAGACTTAGCTGAGGATAGAGATAGATTTAGAAATCTTCTTAATAGATTAAAATTAAAACAAGCAGAAAGTGGAATTGCAAAAACTTATAAACAAGCAATCCAAATAGCAGAAAAGATTGGTCTGCCGTTGATGGTAAGACCTTCATATGTGTTAGGTGGAAGAGCTATGGAAATTGTTCATGAAAAAAGTCAACTTAAAAAATTTGTTCAAGAAGCATTTAAAGCTGCAGAGGATAACCCAATTTTAATAGACAAATTTATTGATCATGCAATGGAGGTAGATGTTGATGCAATATCTGATGGGACACAAGTACATGTTGCTGGTATTATGCAGCATATAGAGGAAGCTGGTATTCATTCGGGAGACTCAGCTTGCAGCTTACCTCCTGTATCAATTAAACCATACTTGATTAAAGAAATTGAAAATCAAACTAAAAAATTAGCTTTAGCATTAAAGGTTAAAGGTTTCATGAATATTCAGTTTGCTATCAAAAAAGATGAAATTTATGTTATCGAAGTAAACCCGAGGGCAAGTAGAACAGTACCATTTGTTTCAAAAGCAAAAGGTCTTCCTTTTGCAAAAATTGCTTCAAGAGTAATGGCTGGAGAAAAATTATCTAAGTTTAATTTAAAAGATAAATCTAATGGTATGTTTGCTGTTAAAGAGGCAGTGTTTCCATTTAATAAATTTCCTAATAGTGATTTACTTTTGGGTCCTGAAATGAAATCAACTGGGGAAGTTATGGGGTTTGACAAAAACTTTGGAATGGCGTTTGCTAAAAGTCAAATAGCTTCAGCTAACTCTTTACCTAAGCAAGGTCTTGCTTTTATTTCTTTAAAAAATTCTCATAAAGATGAGGGAATTGGTTTGGCAAAAGAATTAATAAAACTTAAATTTTCTCTGTGTGCTACAAAGGGAACTGCAGATTATATCAGAAAACATGGTATGAGATGTAAAATTATAAATAAGGTCAGTAGTGGCTCACCTCACATAGTTGATGTTTTAGACTCTAAGAAAATTGCATTGGTAATAAACACTGGAGGTGGAAATAGTGAACATAGATTAAATGATGCAATAGCTCTTAGAAGAGGAACGCTTAAAAACAAAGTTCCATATTGTACTAATATGTCAACTGCACTTGCATGTTTAGAGGCTATTAAATCTCTTAAAACTAAAAAATTAGAAGTCAATTCTCTACAGGATATTTAAGTATTTACTTTCCAATCAGTTTCGAAAGTCACATAATTTACTTGAATACATCTTCTCTCTTTAACTATTTTCTTCTTTTCCATCCCATGCCAAGTATTTGGTCCACTAGTAAACAAATATCCATAATTATGCTTATAAGGAACTGTTTTAACTTTTTCTAATTTCTCATTATAAAAATCTGTACCTAAGTCTTCAGACTCATTTGCATTATTTACAAAAATTAAACCAGACATTAGTTTTTCTTTGATGTCACAATGAGGCTTCAACCAAAAACCTTCTCGATCACAGATAACTTCCAACCTAACATATGAATTTGATAAATCTTTATTTATCATTTTTGAAATATTTTCATAAACCTCTTTTGATTGTAGTTCATTAATAAATTTTACTAAATGAGGAAATTGTGAAGCATTATCTTTTGTTATAAAACATCTAAATTTAATTGCCTTACCTCCAGAAGAATCTCCTTTTCTAAATTCTGCAGCACCTCCATCAATCGCTCTTGTTCCATCATAATTTAGATTATGTTTACTGACATCTGGTATATCAGCTTTGACAATTTCTTCTATTGCAGCATCAGTAAGTGCATCGTAATACTCATAATGTTCAAATGGAAATTCATGTTTTTTGGATTGCTTTTGAATTGAATTGATAAAAGACATTAAGGGTTAATTTTTTGTTTAATTATTTTTGCTACTCTATTAGTTTCATCTAGTTTTTGATAGTTCCAATTTTCCTCTTCCTCACCTAAATTTCTAATTATATTTAATTCTCTAAATAATTTCCTAAATTTTTGAAATCTTTTATCATTTTTTCTAGGTAAAATATTTGCGACATAAATAGGTTTTCCAGTTAAAGCTGCCTCTGAAATCATTGAGCTTGAGTCACAAGTTACCACTATACTTTGAGATATTGCTAAAGCAGATAAATAAGCTTTTTTATCAATATTATCAATAATTGTATGATTTTTCCCAAAATATTTTTTAGCATAAACGATTGAATTTTTTGGTGTTCTCATAGATGGAATGACAACAAGCTGAAAATCATTTTTTTTTATGAAATTATTTAAAAGAAAGAAAATATTTTTAATATTTTTTAAAGAATAGTCATAATACCTAGTTGGACCACCCAAAATTAAAGTACAAATTTTTCTTTGATCTTTTTTAATAAATAAATTTAAATAATCTTTATTCTTAATTATTTCATCATTTGTAAGATAGTGAATTGCACCTTTCGTATTAATTACATTTAGACCTTTTATGGAGTCATGTTCAGGAGCAACTATAAAATCAAAATTATTGAAATTTACTTTTGGATCTTGAATATGAATGCTAATTACTTTTTTTTTTAAACTATTTTTAAGATGAATTGAGGGAATTACACTTTTGCGTCCACAAGAAATAATCATATCAAAATCAGATTGATTAACTTTTTTGTAAACTATTTGTGAAATTGGAGTGAATTTTGGAGGAATCATTTTCCAAAAATTATTTAGTTCAACTGTGTGGTGTGTAAAATCTATGTCTAAAGCTTTTGCTAAACCCTTTACTTGGCTGATCATGCCATGCATGCCTTGAGTTAATAATATACCTTTTAATTTGTTCATTAATTACTATATAGCTTTCATATGAGTCAAAATCCAACTAAACACACAAAAGTGTTAATAATTGGATCCGGTCCAGCTGGTTACACAGCTGCAGTTTATGCAGCTCGTGCAATGTTAAACCCAATTTTGGTTTATGGATCTGAACCTGGAGGGCAATTAACAACAACTACTGATGTTGAAAATTATCCTGGGTTTGCTGATGTTATTCAAGGACCTTGGTTAATGGATCAAATGAAAGAACAAGCAAAAGCAGTTGGCACTGAGATGATAGAGGATCATATTGGATCAGTAAATTTAAAATCGACTCCATTTGAAGCAGTTGGTGATAGTGGTCAAAGATTTACCGCTGATAGTATTATTATTTCAACTGGTGCTCAGGCAAGATGGTTAAACATAAAATCAGAGCAAGAATTTAGAGGTTTTGGAGTTTCAGCATGTGCTACATGTGATGGATTTTTCTTTAAAGAGAAAGAGGTAGCAGTTGTTGGTGGTGGTAATGCTGCCGTTGAAGAAGCAATGTTTCTTACAAAGTTTGCTTCAAAGGTAAAATTAATTCACAGACGTGATAGTTTGAGAGCAGAAAAAATGCTTCAAAAAAAATTAATGGAAAATAAAAAAATTGAAATTATTTGGGATACTGTAATTGAAGACGTGATAGGTGATAAAGAGCCTAAAAATGTCAAAGGTATTAAAATAAAAAATGTAAAAACAAATAAAATCGAAGAAATTAAAGTTGACGGTTTATTTGTTGCAATTGGTCATGATCCAGCAACTTCTTTATTTAAAGATCAATTAAAAATGGATAATGAAGGATATTTAATTACCAAACCAGATTCTACAGAAACTAACGTCCCTGGAGTTTATGCTGCAGGAGATGTGAAGGACAAAACTTTTAGACAGGCTGTAACTGCTGCAGGGATGGGATGTATGGCTGCTCTTGAGGCCGAAAAGCATCTTTCACACAAGTAAAGTGAAAAATAACTTACACGTCTTTTTAGGAGCAACTGTAGCTGATGCTGCAGCTAGACCATTACATTGGGTTTATAATCAGAAAAAACTGCTAACTTATATTAAGGGAAAACAAGACTTTACTTTCTTAAAAAAAAATAAAAGTCCTTTTTACAACATTAAAACTGGCAAAGTTTCTGGTTATAATGAAGTTGGTCAAGTGATGTTCAAAACTTTGGTTGAAGGTCATCAAGATATAGAAGAAAGATTTAAAAAAAATATTACAAAAAATTTTGGTCCAGGAAGTATTTACTGGAAAAATTTAAATTTAAGAGCAAAATACAGAAAAGTTAAAGACTGGCGAGGAATAATAAAAGGACCTTGGATCCATCAGAATATCATTGAAACTGTAAAAAATATTAAGTCTAAAAAAAAATTAACTGGGGGTAAAAAGGTAAACGAGTCTGATGGTTATTGTGCTGCTCTTCCATATTTTTTGTATGGCTATAATCTTAAAGATGTTAAAAAGATTATCTCTACAGTAACTGTTTCAAAAATAAGTCTCAAATATGCTTTAGCAAAATTTTTTCTAATAGATTTAGCACTAAAAGGTTGCAAAGATCCTATAAACGAATTTATGAAGATATTTAAAAAAAATTCATATTTTAAAAGTGTTGTTGAAGATATTAAAAAAGTTAAAAGATTAAAATCAAAACCTCACCCTCTTGTGGTTAAAAAATTAGGCATGGCTTGTAGCTATCCAGGAACATTTAATAGCTCAATTCACTCAATTATTAATTCCACAAATTATAAAGGGGCTATTTTAAAAACTATTAAAGCTGGTGGCTGTAACTGTTCTAGAGTTAATTTTATTGGAGCTTATTTTGCTGCTTTAAAAGGATTAGGTACTATCCCAAAATCTTGGATAAAAAAAACTGATTTAGCTAAAAAAATATTAGAGCAAAAATAAAATTGTTTATTCTAAACTTTCACAAAAAGATTTAATTCTATCCATAGCTTTTTTTAAATTCTTCATTGAAGTTGCATAAGAAATTCTAAAATATCCATTTAAGCCAAATGCTGATCCCTGAACAACTGCTACATTAGATTTTTCAAGCAACTTTTGAACAAAATCAGTATCAGTTTTTAATTTTGTTTTTTTATTTAATAGACCTTTGCAGCTTGGAAAAACATAAAATGCTCCATTTGGTTTTAGGCAACTAATTCCTTTGATATTATTTAAACTTTTAACTACAAAATCTCTTCTTTGTTTAAATGCGTTAGACCTTTTCTTAATAAAATCCTGTTTTCCATTCAATGCTTCAACAGCAGCTGCTTGACTTATAGAGGAGGGGTTTGAGGTGGATTGTGATTGAATTTTACCAATCGCTTTAATTATATCTTTTGGACCTGCTGCATACCCTATTCTCCACCCTGTCATTGCATAAGATTTACTAACACCATTCATTGTTAGTGTTCTATTTTTAAGTTTTGAAAGTTGAGCTATTGTGAAAAAATTAAAATTATCATATCTAACATGTTCATAAATATCATCACTTAAGATATATACTTTTTTATTTCTAATTAGAATCTTTGCTAAATCTTGAATTTCTTTTTTTGTATATCCTGCTCCTGTCGGATTGGATGGTGAATTGAGGATTACCCATTTTGTTTTTTTCGAAATTGCTTTTTTAAGTTTTTTTGCTGTAAGTTTAAAACCCTCTTGCTCTGTACATTTAATTATTTTTGGTTTTCCTCCAGCTAACAAAACCATATCTGGATAAGAAACCCAAAAAGGTGCTGGAATGATAACTTCATCACCTTTATTTAAAGTTGCCATAAAAGCATTGTAGAGGACTTGCTTGCCCCCAGTACCTACTGTTATTTGATCAGTTGAAAAATTAAGTTTATTTTCTCTTTTGAATTTTCTAATAACAGCTTTTTTTAATGCTGGGGTGCCATCTACAGCAGTATATTTAGTGTCTCCTTTTTTAATAGCTTTAATTGCTGCATTTTTAATATTTTCTGGAGTATCAAAATCTGGCTCTCCAGCACCAAGACCAATTACATCTTTTCCTGCTGCTCTTAATTCTCTTGCCTTTTGAGTTACAGCTATTGTAGGAGATGGTTTAATTCTCTTTAAACTGTCTGATATTATGCTCATTGAAATATAATTTAATTCTACTACTTTCTTAATATATGGAAAATACTTATCAAGATTTAATTACAGATATTCAGAGTAAAAATCCAAAAATCAGTGGAAAACTTGAAGGTGGAAAAAAATTTAAAATTAAATCAGATTTTAAACCCGCAGGCGATCAGCCAGAAGCTATTAAAAAATTAGTAAATGGAGCTAATAAAGAGGCATTTAATCAAGTTCTGCTTGGAGTTACTGGTTCTGGAAAAACATTTACAATGGCAAAGGTTATTGAAGCTACAAATAGACCAGCCTTAATTTTGGCTCCTAATAAAACCCTGGCTGCTCAACTTTATGGTGAGATGAAAAATTTTTTCCCAGATAATGCAGTTGAGTATTTTGTGTCTTATTATGACTATTACACTCCAGAGGCTTATGTACCTAGATCAGATACCTACATCGAAAAAGAGGCTTCTATCAATGAACAAATAGATAGAATGAGACATTCAGCAACAAGATCTCTCCTTGAAAGAGATGATGTTTTAATAGTTGCAAGTGTATCATGTATATATGGTTTAGGCTCAGTTGAAGCATATAGTAAAATGACATTAACCCTTCAAAAAAATTATGAATATAATAGAGAGCAAATAATTAAATCTTTAGTAGCACTTCAATATAAACGTAATGATCAAAATTTTTATAGAGGCACATTTAGAGCTCGAGGTGAATACTTAGAAATTTTTCCATCTCATTTAGAAGATAGAGCTTGGAGATTGAGTTTATTTGGAGATAAACTTGAAAAAATAGAGGAATTTGATCCTTTAACTGGTGATCAGGTTAGAGAGCTTAGTTTGGTTAAAGTTTATGCCAATAGCCATTACATCACTCCTAAACCAACTATTGAACAAGCAATCATCAATATTAAAAAGGAGTTAGAAATTACTTTAAAAAAACACAAGGCTGAAAATAAATTACTTGAAGCACAAAGATTAGAGGAAAGAACTAAATTTGATCTTGAAATGATAGAGGCAACTGGATCTTGTGCTGGAATTGAAAATTATTCCAGATTTTTATCAGGAAGAAAACCAGGTGAACCACCTCCTACTCTTTTCGAGTATTTTCCAGATAATACTTTAATTTTTGTTGACGAATGCCATGTCACAGTTCCACAATTAAACGGAATGTACAAAGGTGATAGATCAAGAAAAAGTACTTTAGCTGAATATGGATTTAGACTTCCATCTTGCATGGATAACAGACCATTAAAATTTGAAGAATGGGATTTAATGAGAACTCAAACTGTATTCGTGTCAGCAACACCCGGACCATGGGAATTAGAGCAAACAAAAGGTAAATTTATTGATCAAGTAATTAGACCTACTGGATTAATTGATCCACCAGTTGAAATAAGACCAGCAAAAAACCAAGTGGATGATTTAATGCATGAATGTAAAAAAGTAATTGAAAATAATCACAGAGTTTTAGTAACAACGCTAACAAAAAAAATGGCTGAGGATTTAACTGAATACCTTCATGAGAATGGAGTTAAGGTTAGATATCTGCACTCAGATATCGATACGTTAGAAAGAATAGAAATCATGAGAGATTTACGTATGGGGGTTTTTGATGTGCTTGTTGGAATAAATTTATTAAGAGAGGGTTTAGATATACCTGAATGTGCTTTAGTAGGAATTTTAGATGCAGATAAAGAAGGTTTTTTGAGATCAGAAACCTCTCTAATTCAAACGATCGGGAGAGCAGCAAGAAATGTTGATGGTAAAGTAATTTTGTATGCTGATAAAGAAACTAAAAGTATTAAAAAAGCAATTCAAGAAACAGATAGAAGAAGAAAAATTCAATTAGATTATAACAAAAAATATAAAATAGATGCTAAATCAGTCAAAAAAGAAATCAGTGATATTTTAGAGAGTGTTTATGAAAAAGATTACGTTAAAATTAGCGAAGGTTCAAATGTTGGTGGAAATTTAAAAAAGCATCTTAAAGCTCTTGATAAAAAGATGAAGGAAGCCGCCTCTAATCTTGAGTTTGAAGAAGCTGCAAAAATTAGAGATGAAATTAGAAAATTAGAAAGCACAGAATTAGAAATTACATTAAACCCTAAAATAAGACAGTATGATGTTAAAAATAAACTTTACCCAAAAGGTAGATCAACTATGGGTATGCCGGGGACTAAAGTTACAAAAAAAAGAGATAAAAAATGGAAGCACGGAAAATAATTATTACCGGAGGAGCGACCAGAATAGGTGCTGCAATAGCAAAAAAATTATCAGGACCAAAGATTGAAATTGTAATTCACTATAACAAATCAAAATCCAAGGCAGAAAAGCTTAAAAAAGAGTTAAAAAAGAATGGTACCATCGTTTATTTAGTAAAAGCAGATCTAGGTAGCGAAAATGATGTGGATAAAATTATCAAATTTTCAAAATTAAAATTGAAATATTTTGACTGTTTAATAAATAATGCCTCCTTATTTGAAAACGATAAATTAGAAAATTTTACAGTTAAAAGTTGGGATCTTCATTTAAATGCAAATCTTAAAGCACCTGCATTGCTATCTAAGGGTTTTGCAAAAAATACCAGAGGAAAAAATAATAATATAATTAACATTATTGATCAAAGAGTCTTTAAATTAACACCTTATTTTTTTTCGTACACATTAAGTAAAACAGGTCTTTTTACTCTAACTAAAACTAGTGCAATGAGCTTAGCTCCAAAGATACGTGTCAACGGCATAGCTCCAGGTCCAACAATTAAAAATAAAAGACAAACTGAAAAACACTTCAAAAAACAGTATTTTGCTACACCATTAAAACAGCAAGTTGATGTTAACGAGATCTGTAGTGCTGTTGACTTTTTTATTAAAAACAGCTCTATTACAGGTCAGGTTTTAGCCATTGATAGTGGTCAAAGTTTAAACTGGCAAACACCAGACATTATGGGAAGTAAAGAATGAAAAAAAATAATCTTAAAATAGTAAAGATAGACAAATCAAAAAATTTATTTAATTACGAGAAAAAAATTTTAATTAATGAGCTAATTTTAAATCTTAAACTTGGCTATTATGACTTCGAAAAGGAAAAGTCCCAAAAAGTTAAATTTAGTCTTGAAATTGATTATGAGGATAAAAAACCAACAAATGATAGAGATATAAAGTCTATAGTAAACTATGGAACAATCGTTAAATTAATAACGAAACTAGTTAAAAAGAAACATTATAATTTCTTAGAATCCCTTGCGGAGGCAGTTTTTGATGAATTATTTAAAGACAAAAGGATTGGTAAAATATTGTTAAAAATTGAGAAATTAGAAATTTTAAAAGACTGTTCATCAGTTGGTATTCAAATTACCAAAAAAAGAAGTCATGATAAGTTCTGATATTGGAAAAGAAGTAATTAAAAAAGAGCTCACACTTATTCCTAAACTCCCTGGGGTATATAGGATGCTTAATGAAAAAGGAGATATTCTCTACGTCGGTAAAGCAAAAAATTTACCAAATAGACTTAAAAGTTATATAGCTGAAAAGAATCATATTATTAGAACAGAGAGAATGTTATCTCAAACCAGGAAACTCGAGATAACAACTACTTCAAATGAGAGTGAGGCATTACTTCTTGAAGCAAACTTAATTAAAAAACATAAACCTAAGTTTAACATTCTATTGAGAGACGATAAATCTTTTCCATTTATCTTTATTAGTAATAAAGACAAATGGCCACAAATTAAAAGACACCGTGGAAAGAAAACAGGTGAAGGTTTTTATTTTGGTCCTTTTGCATCAGCAGGATCAGCTAATTGGACAATTAAAATGATACAGAAGATTTTCCACTTAAGAGTTTGTGATGATACAGTTTTCAAAAATAGAGAACGTCCTTGTATTTTATATCAAATTAAAAGATGCTCTGGACCTTGTGTCGGGTATATAGAGAAAGAAGAGTATAAAAAAACAGTAGATGATGCAATAGAATTTGTATCTGGCAAATCAAGAAAGATACAAAAAAGTCTTTCTGACCAGATGGAAAAAGCTAGTGAGGATTTGGACTTTGAAAAAGCAACAATTTTAAGAGATAGGATAAAATCTTTAAATATTATTCAATCTTCACAAAGAATTAATGAAGCTAATTTAATCGAGGCTGATGTAATTGCAGGATATAAAGAGTCTGGCAAAACTTGCATTCAAGTTTTTTTTTATAGATCAAAACAGAATTGGGGCAATCAAGCTTTTTTTCCTAAACACGATCCAGATGAAAAATTATGTAATATATTAAATTCATTTATCTCTCAATTTTATGAGAACAAGAGTGTACCATCATCAATAATTTTATCTGAGGATATTAAAGAAAAAATTTTAATAGAAAAAACTCTTTCTCAAAAAGAAAGTAAACAAATTAATATCTCTGTTGCAAAAAAAGGATCAAAATTAAAAGTAATTAATCAAGCAATAAAAAATGCTAAAGATAGCTTAAACCGAAAACTTTATGAAAGTCAGAATAATCGAGAATTATTTGATGCTGTTGTAAGGAAGTTTAATTTAGAGATAAATATTAATCTAATTGAGGTTTATGATAACAGTCATATTCAAGGAACCAATAGCGTAGGTGCTTTAATTGCATACGGAGACGAGGGATTTATAAAAAAAAGATACAGAAAATTTAATATAAAAAATAAAAAAAATGAACAAGATGATTATGGAATGATGCGAGAGGTATTGAATAGACGATTTAAAAGGGCTGTCCAAGAAAAAGATAACTACTTATCTTTTCCAGATTTGGTTATTGTAGATGGTGGAAAAGGACAATATTCTGTTGCAAGAGAGACTTTAAATGAATTAGGACTACATGACATACCCATCATTGCGATAGCAAAAGGTAAATTTAGGAATAGTGGAAATGAGACCTTTTTTTATAATGGAAAAGAATTTAAATTTACCAAAAATGATCCTACCCTTTTCTTTCTTCAGCGAATTCGAGATGAGTCACATCGATTTGCAATAAGCGCTCATAGAGCTAAAAGAAAAAAAGGAATTAATAAATCTTTACTTGATCAAATAGAGGGTATTGGCTCTATTAGAAAAAGAGCTCTATTGAACCATTTTGGCTCTGCTAGGGCAGTAGAATCTGCAAGTCTTGATGAAATAAAATCGGTTGAAGGTGTTGAGGTAAAAGTTGCAAAAAAGATATATAACTTTTTTCATGAATAAAAACTTGTATGCTTAGAAAAATACCTAATATATTAACTATAGGTCGGATATTAATAGTCCCATTTTTTGTTTTAGCATTTTATTTGCCAGGTTTTTACGGAGATTTGACTGCTTTAATTTTGTTTATAGTTGCTTCATTTACTGATTTTTTAGATGGAATGCTAGCAAGATTGCTTGGTCAAGAATCAAAATTAGGTGAATTGTTAGATCCGATTGCAGACAAGATTATTGTAGCGACAGCTTTAATTCTTTTAGTTATGGATGGAACAATACGTCATTATGAAGTCATAGCAGCAATAATAATTTTAACACGTGAAATTCTGATATCTGGTTTAAGAGAGTTTTTAGCCAAAGGTAAAATTAAACTTCCTGTTTCAAGTCTTGCAAAATTAAAAACAGTTTTACAAATGGTTTCTATTGCACTTTTACTTTCTGGAGAAACTGGAAATAAAATTATTAATTTTCAAGATTACAATGCACAAACAATTGGTATAATTCTTCTATGGCTTTCGGCAGCTTTAACTCTTTTTACTGGTTACGATTATATGCGTAAAGGAATAGACCATGCAATATCAGAAGACAATAAAGATTAAGCAGCCGTTTTTTTCTTTTTAACAACAGATTGATAACTCTCATTTAAATCTATTATCAAATCACAAACTTTAAATTGATTTTCAGCTATACATGATACAGGTGTTACTTCTGCAGCAGTTCCTGTTAAAAAACACCCAACAAAGTTTTTAAGCTCTTCAGGTTTAATTTTTCTTTCATGAACTTTAATATTTTTTGATTTTGCAATTTCAATTACAGTTCTTCTAGTAATACCATCTAAAAATGAATCTGGAATTGGTGTATGTAATTCTCCATTTTTGTCCTTAAAAAAAACATTTGCACCAGTTGCTTCTGCAATATTGTCCTCGTGATCTAACATTAGTGAATCTGTAAATCCTTGTTTTTCAGCTTCATGTTTAGAGAGTGTACAAATCATATAAAGACCAGATGCTTTAGTATCCCAAGGAATTGTATTGGGTGCTGGTCTTCTCCAGCTGGATATATTTAATTTTATTCCTTCAATTTTAAGTTTGGGATCAAAATAAGATCCCCATTCCCAAGTTGCTATAGCTACATGAATTTTAGTTTGTTGTGCAGAGATAGCCATCATCTCACTTCCTCTCCAAGCTACAGGCCTCACATAGCCATTTTCTACTTTTTGAGTTGTGATTATTTTTTTTGATGCCATATTAATTTCATTTTCACTATACGGAATTTCAAATCCCATTCTTTTTGCAGAGTAAAATAGTCTTGAAGTATGTTCTTCCAGCTTAAAAATAGATCCATCGTATACTCGCTCACCTTCAAAAACACAGCTAGCATAATGTAATCCATGGCTCAAAACATGCACTTTAACATCTGACCAATCAACCAATTCGCCATTGTACCATATTTTGCCGGATCTTTTATCGTAAGGTATCATTTTATGAAATTTAAAAATTCTTACTGAAAAATATCTTTGTATCTATAATATGTCAATATAACTTACCAATAATGAAACAACTTTTATATCTAAAAGATGATCAATTAAAAGAGCTAATCGAAAAGCTATTTATAAGTTATAGAGAAACTTTCTCAGACTCTAAAAAAATTCTAAATAAATACAAAATTGGTTTAGCTCACCAAAAAGTAATACATTTACTGTCTATGTATAAGGGTATTTCTATTTCTGAATTGCTTAAGAGACTGAAAGTAACCAAACAAAGTTTAAACAGAGTTCTTAAAGACCTAATTAAATTAGAAATTATTTTTTTTAAAAAGGATGATCAAGATACAAGAATAAAGCATATATTTTTAAATGAAAAAGGAGAGAGGGTATTTACTGAAATTTTTGAAGTACAAAAAAAAAGGATTCACGGAGCACTTTTAAATTCTAGCTCTGAAGAAGTGGTCAATTTCGATAAAGTATTAAAAAAAATTATTAATGGATAACTTTATAGCACATATATTAGTTGTTGATGATGATGATGGTATTAGATCATTAGTTAAAAAATATTTAAATGAAAATGATTATCTTGTTACAACTGCTAATAGCGCTGAGGATGCAAATGAAAAAGTAAATATTATAAAATTTGATTTAATAATATTAGATATCATGATGCCAGGAAAAAGTGGACTAGAGTTCATTCAAGAAAATCAAAAAAAACTTAAAACACCTATCATATTATTAACTGCTAAAGGCCAGGCTAATGAGAGAATAGAAGGTTTAGAAGTTGGTGCAGATGATTATCTTCCAAAACCTTTTGAGCCAAAAGAACTTATTTTAAGAATTCAAAATATTATTACGAAAACTAAAATAACTGACCCAAAAAGAGTTATAGAATTTGAAAATATTAAAATTGATTTAAATAAACAATTAATTTTTAAAAAAAATGTTGAATTTAAAATTAATAATACAGAAAAAAAAATTTTAGAAAATATGATTAATAACCCTGGTAAAACATTTTCAAGAGATGATATTGGATCATTAATTGATTTAGATAAAGAAAGATCTATTGATGTAATTATAACGAGATTAAGAAAGAAAATAGAAATTGATCCAAAAAATCCAAAATTTCTGCAAACCATTAGAGGAGCTGGATATGTTTTATGGATTGAGTAATTTTTTTAAGAATATTCTTCCCAAAAGATTATTTTACCGTGCTTTATTGATTGTTGCTATCCCGATCATAGTTTTGCAATTAGTCATAACAATAGTTTTCTTTGATAGCCTTTGGATTAAAACAAATAAAGGAATGACTAAGGCTTTAATAAATGAGGTTAAAACATTCATAGAAGTTTATAAAGATGAAATTTATAATAAAGATGAAATAACAAATCTTTTTTCAATCTATCAAGATCTGAATATAGAATATGTTGATAATGAAAAATTTGATTATGAATATGATGAAAGATGGTTTAGCCCAATAGATCGAACTCTGAGAAGAGAACTTAAATCGAGATTTCAATCAGAAAAATTTTGGTTTGATACTACGGGATACAAAGAATTAATAGATTTAAGAATAAAATATAAATCTGGATACTTTAAATTTTTAATTCCTAAGGATAGAGTCACAAGTTCATCTGCTAGAATTTTTGCATTATGGATTACTGTCCCAGCAATTATAATGGTTTTTATTTCTTTAATCTTTTTAAAAAACCAAACAAGACCTATCACAAATCTTGCTAAGGCTGCTGCAAAGTTTGGTAGAGGTGAAGAAGTAGAAGAGTTCAAACCATCAGGTGCATCGGAAATACGCTTAGCAGGTTATGAGTTTGATAGAATGAGAAAAAGAATAAAAAGACACCTTAATCAACGCTCTGAGATGTTATCTGGAATTAGTCATGATTTAAGAACACCTTTAACAAGAATGAAACTACAAATTGCCTTTATCAAAGATAAACAATTAGCAGTTAAAATGTCTGAAGATATCAACGAAATGGAAAAAATGTTAAATGAATATCTACAATTCACAAGTTCATCAAATATTGAGAAAAATGATCAATTCAATCTAAGTGAATTAATTAATGACATTGTAGAAAAATATAATAATGAAAATATCTCAACAGATATAATGCCTCGACTTTATATTAACGGAAGAAAAAATTTAATAAGAAGGTGCATCAATAATTTATTAGATAATGCAATCAAGTATGCTGATAAAGTTCAGATCGAAATCAACAAAAGAAATAATAATTTATTCATCAAAATTGAAGATAATGGCCCAGGAATACCAGAAAGTGAATACGAGAATGTCTTTAAGCCTTTTTACAAAATTGATAAAGGTAGGGCAGATACAAAAGCAAGTGTAGGATTGGGACTATCTATAGCCTCAGATATAGTTAGATCACATGGAGGAAATATTAAATTGGATAAATCGTCGATGAATGGCTTATCAGTTAAGATTTTCTTACCTTTTTAGACTTATTTTTTTTTAAACTTTTAAATTGACTGGTTTTTTTTTCTAAATTTTCTACTCTTTTCTTCAAAATTTCAAATTCATCCTTACTTGTAAGTCTCATTCTAAAAACAATTTCATCTCTCTTTGATTTTAAAATATTCATTAATTCATTTGCCAGATCTTTAGATGATACTAAACCCTGTTCAAATAATTTAGCCAATTTATCAATAACAAATTTTGAATTTTTCATATATATTTATATTAACCTATTATATTAATAGCTTACAATTATAATTCAAAAATGTTCATTAATAATTTTGACCCAGTTGCAGTCCAAATTTTCTCCATTAACATCAAATGGTATTCTTTAGCTTATATTGTTGGAATATTACTGGGTTGGATTTTAAGTAAAAAAATTTTTATTTCTGATCAGAACATTAAAGAAAAATTTGATGATTTTATTACATATATAATATTAGGTATAATTGTTGGCGGTCGTTTAGGGTATATATTTTTTTATAATTTTGGTTACTACTTGGATAACTTATTAGACATTATTAAAATTTGGCAAGGCGGGATGTCATTTCATGGAGGTCTTATAGGAGTTATATTTGCAAGTTTTTTATTTGCCAAAAAAAATAATCAAAATATTTTCAGTTATTTAGATATTATTTCTATTGTGGCTCCGATTGGCATTTTTTTTGGAAGAATTGCAAATTTTATTAACTCTGAATTATATGGGATAGAAACAAATCTTCCGTGGGCTGTAAAATTCATCCAGATAGATGATTTATATCGGCATCCTTCTCAACTGTATGAAGCATTATTTGAAGGATTAATTTTATTAGTTATTTTATTATATTTTAGAAAAAAAGGTTTTATGAAAATCCCAGGCCTTATCTCTGGGTTATTTCTTATTTTTTACTCAACATTTAGATTCGCAATTGAATTTTTAAGAGTCCCAGATGAACAGTTAGGATACTTATTTTTTGATTTAACGATGGGACAGTTAATAAGCATTGTATTCTTATTAATTGGTACTTATTTAGTTATAAATAAATATGAAACTAAAAAAGAAAAATAGTCTTTCTATAGATAAATTTATAAATTTTTCTCTTTATGATAAAAAATTTGGTTATTATATGAAAAAAAATCCTTTCGGACAGGAAAGTGATTTTATAACTGCACCTAATATTTCAAGACTATTTTCTGAAATGATTGCAATATGGATTATAAGTTTCTGGCAAAGCTTAGGGTCTCCAAAAAAATTTAATTTAGTTGAGCTCGGAGCAGGTAATGGAGAAATGATGAAAACAATTATTGAAAGTTTTCAAAATTTTCCATTTTTTTTAAAATCTTGTAATTTTATGATTCATGAAAAAAGTCCTACTTTAATCAATATTCAAAAAAAAAAACTGATTAAAAATAAGATTAAATGGATTCCAAATATAGACAAAATCAATAAGAACCCAAGTATATTTATTGCAAATGAATTCTTTGATGCAATGGCAATCAAACAATTTAATAAAAAAAAAAGTTTATGGTTTGAAAAATTTGTAAATTTAGAAAATCCAAAAAGACCATTTTTTTTTGAAAAAAGAGTAGATATAAAAAAAATCGAAAAGAAGATTAAATTCAAAATATCACAAAATCAAAATTTTATCGAATATTCAAAACTTGGATTAGATTACTTAAAAAATATCTCCAATATTATAAAAAAAAATACTGGTGGTTTATTGCTTATTGATTATGGATATACAGATAAAAAAATGAAAAATACATTACAAGCAGTGTCTAATCACAAATTTGCCAATATTTTAAGTAATATAGGAAATATTGATATCACTCATAATATAAATTTTAATATTTTCGAAAAGTTTGTAAAACAAATGAATGGTTTGAAAACTAACTTAACATCACAGAAAGACTTTCTGACAAAGCTAGGAATAAAAGAAAGAGCAGAGATCATATCTAAAAATAAAAATTTCACTAAAAAATCAGATATATACTATCGACTTGAAAGACTTATTAACAAAAAACAAATGGGTCTTTTATTTAAAGTAATGCTTATTAAAAACGAGAATAATAAATTTAAATTAGGTTTCTAAATTGATAAAATCTAAAAGATTGTTGAAACAAAAAAAAATTAGTCATGGTTTTTTTAACAAAAACGGAGGTAAATCAGAAGGTATTTATAAAAGTTTAAATTGTGGACTTGGCTCAAATGATAAAAGAAATAATGTCAAAAAAAATTTAAAAATAGTTAAAAAAAAGATTAGTAAAAAATCTAGAGATATTTTTTTACCTCATCAAATTCACAGTAATAAGATTATTTTTATTAAAAATTTCTCAAAACTAAAAAAAAAAATTGAAGCTGATGCAATTATAACTAATCAAGAAAAATTACCTATAGGCGTTTTAACAGCAGACTGTGTTCCTATATTGCTTCATGATAGTAAAAAAAATTTTATCGCAGCAGTTCATGCTGGTTGGAAAGGAGCTTTTAAAGGTATTATAAACAAAGTAATAAGTTTTATGATAATGAAAGGAAGTGATGCGAAGTCTATCACCGCCGCAATAGGCCCTTGTATTAAAAAAGAGAGCTACAATGTGAAAGAAGACTTTAAGAAAAAATTTATTAAAAAGGATAAAAAAAACAAAAAATTTTTTATGACTAAAAAAAAAGTTATTTATTTTGATTTACCTAATTTTGTTAAATCTCAACTAAAATCAAATAAAATTACAAATATCGATATGATAAATATGGATACTTTTGACAAAAAAAATAATTTTTTCAGTGCAAGAAGATCTTTAAAATTAAAACATGCGGATTATGGTAGAAATATTTCAATAATTATGATTAATTAAACTTTTCAATGAAATTATTAACTGGAAATAGCAATAAAGTTCTCAGTAAAAATATTGCAAAATATTTGAAAACAAAACTTGTAAACTCAAGTATAAGAAAGTTTTCTGATGGGGAAATCTACGTTGAAATAAATGAAAATATTAGAGGCAACAGTATTTTTATTATTCAATCAAGTTCTTCTCCAGCAAATGATAATTTGATGGAATTGTTACTTTGTATAGATGCTCTTAAAAGATCCTCTGCAAAAAATATAACAGCAGTAATTCCATATTTTGGATATGCTAGACAAGATAGAAAAGTTGTACCAAGAACATCTATTTCAGCAAAACTTGTTTCAAATTTAATTACTAAAGCTGGTGCTAATAGAGTGGTGACTGTTGATTTGCATGCAGGACAAATCCAAGGATTTTTTGATATTCCTGTGGATAACCTTTTTGCAACACCAATATTTGCAAGACATGCAAGAAAAAAAATTAAAAGTAAAAGAATTGTTTGTGTTGCACCCGATGTAGGTGGAACAGAACGAGCTAGAGCACTAGGAAAACTTCTTAACGTAGGCTTGG
Source organism: Pelagibacteraceae bacterium AG-325-J17 (assembly GCA_003282825.1). Lineage (GTDB taxonomy): Bacteria > Pseudomonadota > Alphaproteobacteria > Pelagibacterales > Pelagibacteraceae > Pelagibacter. Next base: position 114,144 of record QBYM01000001.1, read on the forward strand.
CTATTGTTGACAAGAGAAGACCAAAGCCTGGGCAATCACAGGTGATGAATGTTATTGGAGATGTGAAAGGTCAAACTTGCATCATTGTAGATGACATAATTGACTCAGGTGGAACTATTGTGAATGCAGCAAAAGCATTAAAAGCAAAAGGTGCTAAAGAAGTTTTTGTTTATATCACTCATGGCGTTCTTAGCGGTGATGCTGTAAGAAAAATTAAAAACTCTGTAATTAAAAATTTAGTTATTACTGATACAATTGATAATATAGAAAAAATTAAAAATGTTAAAAATATAGAAGTTTTACCAATTTCAGGGCTAATAGGTGAAGCTATTAAAAGAATATCTAACTCAACATCTGTATCAGATTTATTCAAATAATTACCTTGATTATTTATAAACATGGGTTAAAAAACTCTGTTTTATGAATTCACTAGAAGCAAACATAAGGACTAACGAAACTAAAGGTCAATTAAACGCTATAAGATATAATGGTGATGTTCCAGCAATTATTTATGGAGGAAAAGGTGAAAATCAAAAAATCTATATTTCAAAAAAACTACTTAAAACTTTAATAGAAAAAGAAAATTTTTTATCTAGTATTATTACTCTAAATATTGATGGTAAGCCCCAAAATGTTTTGCCTAGAGAAGTAAAGTATCATATTTTAAGTGACGAACCTACCCATGTAGATTTTTTAAGAGTTTTACCAGGAGTAAAAATCAAAATTGAAGTCCCAGTTAATTTTATTAATCATGAGAAATCTCCAGGATTGAAAAGAGGTGGTGTTTTAAACATTGTTAGAAGAAAGGTAGAATTAAAATGCCCAAGTGAAAAAATTCCTGAAAGTTTAACTTTAGATCTTGATGGTATTGATATTGGTGAAAGTTTTAAAATTTCGTCTGTTAAATTAGACTCTGAAGTTACGCCGACAATCCAAGGACGAGACTTCGTTATAGCAACTTTAGCCGCTCCAACTGTTATGAAAGAGCCAGAGAAACCTGCAGAAGCTGAAGCAGCCGATGGAGAAGAAGGTGCTGAAGGAGCAGAGGCAGCAGCGGCAGCAGATGGTGATAAACCAGCAGCAGATGCAGCTAAAGGTGATAAAAAAGAAGGTGAAGAAAAAAAGCCTTCTGAAAAGAAACCTGCTGAAGAAAAAAAATAATTAATCAAAATTGAAACTTTAATTCCATTTATTTATGCTTTTATTCGTAGGATTAGGTAATCCAACACCTGACAGTGAAAACAATAGACACAATGTTGGATTCAAAATTATAGACACTATCAATAAAAAATTTAGTCTCTCAAAACAGAAACCCAAGTTCAAAGGACTTTTAACAACTGGAAATATTGGAGACAAAAAGGTTTATGCAATAAAGCCATTAACATTTATGAATAACTCTGGAGTTTGTATTAGAGAATTAATTGAGTATTTTAAAATAAATGCTGAAGACGTTATAGTATTTCATGATGATCTTGATATAGAATTTGGTAAGATTAAAGCTAAATTTGGTGGATCAAGTGCAGGCCATAATGGAATCGCTTCTATAGATAAATTCATAGGTAAAGATTATTCAAGGGTTAGAATTGGAATTGGAAAACCAAAAAATGGGATTGAAGTCGCTGATTATGTTTTGCAAAATTTTGATGAGGATGAGTCAATTGGTATTGAAAAAATATCTAAGGATATAACAGAGTCTATTTCTATTCTTGTTGAAAAAAAATTAGATTTATTTTCAAGTGCTGTAAATAACAAATAATGAGTTTTAAATGCGGAATAGTAGGTTTACCAAATGTAGGTAAGTCTACTTTATTTAATGCATTAACAAATTCAAGTAAAGCTCAGGCAGCAAATTTTCCATTTTGTACAATTGATCCAAATGTTGGTGTTGTGCCTGTTCCTGACCAAAGATTAAAAAAATTAGCAGAAATTTCTAAGTCAAAAAAGATTATAAATACTACAATTTCATTCGTTGATATTGCTGGATTAGTTAAAGGTGCTTCTAAAGGTGAAGGATTAGGAAATAAGTTTTTATCGCATATAAGAGAGGTTGATGCAATTATTCACATGGTAAGATGCTTTGACTCAAGTGATATCCAAAATGTTAACGAAACAGTAGATCCAGTTAGAGATCTTGAAATTATCGAGACTGAGATGATGTTGTCTGATCTGGAGTCTATTCAAAAGAGATTAGAAAAAAACAATAAAAAAAATGTTGAAGAAGAACAATTAAAAATTCTTAATGCTGCTTTGGATTGTATTAATAAAGATCAAGATATTTCAATTTTGAATTCTCAATTTGAAAAAAAGCAACTGAGTCAAAGTGGTCTATTATCTTTAAAATCTAAAATATTTGTGTGTAATGTAGATGAAAAAAGTATTCAAAATGGAAATAATTATACCGAGGCATTTATTAATAAATTTGGTAATGAAAATACTCTAATTGTTTCTGCAGATATAGAAAATCAAATAAACGAATTAGATATTAGTGAAAAGAAAAATTACATGGAAATGATTGGTTTAAAAGAAACTGGATTGAATTTGTTAATACAAAGAGGTTATAAAATACTTGAATTAGATACCTACTTTACCTCTGGTCCTGAAGAAACCCGAGCATGGACAATTCCTAAAAACTGTACAGCTCCAAAAGCAGCATCTGAGATTCATACTGATTTTGAAAAAGGATTTATCCGAGCAGAAACAATTTCTTATGAAGACTTTGTTGCAAACAGCGGGTGGGTCAATTCAAAAACTAATGGTAAAATGAGATTAGAAGGAAAAGATTATATTGTAAAAGATGGTGATGTACTAAACTTCCGTTTCAACACGTGACCAAATTCTTTTCATACTAAAGTAGACTAAGATAGTCAGAATAATTAAATACACTATTGCCTTGAAACCCATTTGATGTCTTGTTTCTAAATGAGGCTCTGCTGTCCACATCAAAAATGTAGTGACATCTTTGGACATTTGCTCAACTGTTGCATTAGTTCCATCAGAATATTCAATTAATCCATCAGATAGAGGGTTCGACATTTTAATTTTATTTCCATACATATATCTATTGTAATGAACGCCTTCATCTAAAGTAATGCCTACTGGTGGATCTTCATACCCTTGAAGTAAAGAATAAATATAATCTACTCCACCACCTCTAGCTTTCACTAAAACAGACATATCTGGTGGATAGGCTCCACCATTTGCTGCTTGAGCAGCTTTAACATTTTCATATGGCATTACAAATTTATCAGAAAGTTTTCCAGGTCTTGTAAACATCTCTCCATCTGAATTTGGTCCATCTGTTACATCAAAAGATGATGCAATTGCCTTAGCTTGTTGTTCAGTAAATTCAGGCCCACCTTTTTCTGCTAAATTTCTATAGCTCAGATATTTCATAGAATGACAAGATGCACATACTTCTGTGTATACTTGATAGCCTCTTTGCAATGCTCCTCGATCAAATTTTCCAAAAAGACCTTTAAAACTCCAATCAGTTTTCAAGTATTCAACTTTTTCTGCTGCGTGAGAACTTAATGTAGTAGCTAAAAATACTATGATTAAAGATAAAATTCTTAGAAAATTTTTCACTTATTTAATTGAACTTTCTTTATTTCTTGCAGTTGCCAAATTAGCTGTACCACCAAGTATAGGCTCAGTAATACTTAAGGGAATAGGAAGAGTTTTTTCTTTTAAACCTAATACAGGAAGAATTACTAGAAAGTGTAAAAAATAATATGCTGTAGCAACTCTTGCAACTAACAAGTATAATCCTTCAGCAGGCATTGCACCGACATATCCAAGTATTAAAACGTCAGCTACTAAAATCCAGTAAAACTGTTTATATAAAGGTCTGAAGACTGCAGATCTGATTTTAGATGTATCAAGCCATGGTAAAGCTGCTAAAATTAAAATTGCTGATAACATTGCAATTACTCCCAAAAGTTTATCAGGAACTGATCTTAAAATTGCATAAAATGGTAACAGATACCATTCAGGAACAATGTGTGCAGGTGTTACTAAAGGATCAGCTTCAATATAGTTATCAGCATGACCCAAAATATTAGGTGTATAAAAAACAAAAAATGCAAAAACAATCATAAACATTAGTAATGCAAAACCATCTTTTATGACTATATAAGGATGGAATGGAACTGTGTCCTTTGAAGGTTTTTTAACATCAATTCCTACTGGATTATTATTTCCTGGGACATGTAGTGCCCAAATATGTAACACAACTAAACCTAAAATTAAAAAAGGAATTAAATAATGTAATGTAAAAAATCTAGTTAAGGTTGGATTATCAACTGAGTAACCTCCCCATAACCAAGTAACTATACCCTCTCCTACTAATGGAATTGCACTGAATAAATTTGTAATTACAGTTGCACCCCAAAAACTCATTTGTCCCCAAGGCAGCACGTAACCCATGAATGCTGCAGCCATCATTAACAAGTAAATAATAATACCTATTATCCAAATTATTTCTCTAGGGGCTTTGTAAGAACCATAAAACAAAGATCTGAAAATATGAATATAAACTGCTAAAAAAAACATTGAAGCACCATTCGCATGTATATATCTAATTAGCCAACCATAGTTAACATCTCTCATAATATGTTCTACGCTTTCAAATGCCATATCTGCGTGAGCAATATAATGCATAGCTAATGTTAAACCTGTTACGATTTGAGTTATTAAACAAAAAGTAAGAATACCACCAAATGTCCACCAATAATTCAAATTTTTAGGTGTTGGGTAATCAGTTAAATGATTTGCTAAAGTTAATAATGGAAGTCTATCATTAAACCATTTTCCAGCTTTTGATTTCGGGGTATATTCGTGATCACTCATATAATTTATCCAATTTTAATCGTATTAGCATTTACAAATTCATATTTTGGGACTTCCATATTTGTAGGTGCAGGTCCCTTTCTAATTCTACCTGATGTATCATAATGTGATCCATGACAAGGACAGAACCATCCATTATAATCTCCCTTATCATTTAAGGGTACACATCCTAAGTGCGTACAAACTCCAAGCATCACAAGCCACTCAGGGTTTTTTGCTCTGTCTTCATCTTTCTCTGGATCTTTTAAATCATCAAGTTTAACTGATCGCGCATCTGCAATTTCATCTTCAGTTCTTCTTCTTATAAAAACAGGTTTTCCTCTCCAAAGAACAGTAATAGTTTTTCCCGGTGTTAATGAACTAACATCTACTTCCGTACTAGCTAGCGCTTTCACTGAAGCATCAGGATTCATTTGATCTATCATAGGCCAAACTGTAGCACCTACTCCCACCGCTCCAACTGCGTAGGTTGCGGTAAATAAGAAATCTCTTCTATTAGTTTTTTTTTCTGACATTATTATTATTAGTAAATATACCCAATATTGATTTTTTCTACTTAAATATATGGTTTCATATAATATAAAATACTAAATTTACTACTGATAGAATGACACAGAAATTAATAAATGTAGGGCCTAAAATTGCATTATTTGAACCAGATATTCCTCAGAACACTGGGGCAATAATCAGAACCTGTGCATGTCTTGGTGCAAAATTAGAGATAATTGAGCCATGTGGTTTTTTGCTAAGCGATAAGCGTTTTAAAAGAGTTGTAATGGACTATATGGATGAGAGAGAAATTAAAATATATCAAAATTCAGATCATTTCTTTGAATCAAAAAAGAATCAAAGAGTAATATTAATGACTACTAAAGGATCCGATTCTTATACAAATTTTAAATTTGACGTGAACGATACAATTTTATTTGGAAGAGAAAGCGCTGGGGTGCCAAAAGATATTCATGGATTAGTTACAAATAGACTAAAAATTCCAATGAAAAATGATAAACGTTCTCTAAATATTGCATCTTCAGTTGCAATTATATTGGCTGAATGTTTAAAACAAACTAAATTAATTTAAATGAATCTAGAAATTAAAAAAGACTTAACAAGTAATTGGTTTAAAACACTTCAAGAGTCTTTTTGTGATGACATAATCAAATTTGAAAAAAATAAAACTAAATTTAAATCAACAAATTGGAGAAGAAACACAAAAGTTGATGAAGGAGGAGGAGAATATCGAATACTGCAAGGAGGAAAAATTTTTGAAAAAGTAGGTGTAAACTTTTCCAAAGTTTACGGTAAATTTCCGAAACAATTTCAAAAAAATATACTAGGGGCAAATAAAGATCCAAGATTTTGGGCATCAGGGATTTCTGTAGTTATGCACATGAAAAATCCTTTGATCCCTGCAATGCATTTTAATACGAGATATATTTGTACTACCCAAGAGTGGTTTGGTGGAGGAATGGATGTGACTCCATCAAAAAAAGATCTTAAAGAAAAAAGAGAATTTCATAAGATTTTAAAGAATATGTGTGATCGTCACAATAAAAGCTATTATGCAAAATATAA
>QBYM01000002.1 GCA_003282825.1 Pelagibacteraceae bacterium AG-325-J17
AAGCTCGTGAATACAGTTAAAATTGGAATAGATACAAATATAGAAATTAGTAGTGAAGATAAAAACCAAACATTAAAATTTCTAAACATATTTGATATATATTAATGTATGATTTGTATGTGTCCACTACAAATCCCCATTTGTAATGGACACAAGAAAGAAAAATTAAAAATTAAACACTTTAAGGAGATGCGGAACTTCCTTAGATTCAATTTCTTCTAGTTTTCTTTTATTTAGTCTCTTATTGATTTTTTCACACTCCTGTTTACATGGGGAACATGCACTGGAAGACTTATTTAAATCAATATCAGACATAAATTTTTTTTCTTCTTTCATTATTTGCTTATTTCCAACCAGCAGCTGTCATTACTTCTAATGCGGCAGCTTGATTTTTTCCATAAGAAGCTAGTTTAGTTTTCATGTCTTGTTGAAAATCTAATCCTAAGTTATTTACTACTAATGGACTTGGTGAAACACCATCAATCATTGGAAACTCAAATGTATTGTTAGTAAAGTGCTCTTGAGATTGTGGAGTTAATAAAAACTCTACAAGTTTAACAGCATTATCTTTATTAGGTGCTCCTTTTACTAAGGCTGCACAACTAACATTCATGTGTGTTCCTCTACCATTTTGATTAGGAAAGAAAGCTTTTACTTTTTTAGCTGCTTCTTGTTGTTCAGCACCTTTTTTACCAGACAACATTAGAGCTAAATAATAAGTGTTAGCTACTGCAATATCAGCTTCTCCTGCTGCTACTGCCATGATCTGAGCTCTATCATTTCCTTTAGAGTCTCTAGCCATGTTTGCAACAACTCCTTTTGCCCATTCAGCTGTAGCTTTTTTTCCATTATTTTCAATTAATGAAGCTACAAGAGATTTGTTATATATGTTGCTAGATTTTCTTATTACTAATCTTCCTTTCCATTTAGGATCAGCTAGACCTTCATAAGACATTCCAGATAATTCAGCACCAGTAACTCTTTCAGGTGAATAATAAATTATTCTAGCTCTTTTTGCTATTCCAACCCATTTACTTGTTCTAAAGCTTTTTGGAACAGCAGCTTTTATAGCAGCAGATGTTAAGCCACCTTGAAGATGACCTTTTGCATCCATAGCACCACATCTTCCAGCATCAGCAGTAATATAAAGATCTGCGGATGAGTCTGCGCCCTCTTCAATTATTCTTTTTTCTAAAGCACCTGATTTTCCATTTATAAGATTGACCTTAATTCCGGTCATACTTGTGAACTTGGAATAAAGCTCAGCATCTGCTTTATAATGTCTTGCGTTAAAAACATTAACTTCATTTGCAACCGCTAAAGTTGACAAAACTAAAGATGTAATTATTGCAAAAATTGATAATTTTCTCATTTATCTCCTTGATTAAATTGTTATTTGAGAATGCTAATTATTCGCAATGATAATGATTATCAATCGCAATAATGTCGCAGATACAACTTACAAGAAATATTGGGATATTGTTAATATTTATGATTTCCAATCACCAATTTTACTGAATAAAAAATTTCTAAAAGCTTGAACTCTAGCAGTATTTTTTAAGGATTGAGGATAAACGAAATGAGCCTCGGTAATTGGTCCCTCTGATTTGGGTAATACTTTAATTACATTGTTTGAATTTGTAACTAAATATTCAGGTAATGCCGCAAGTCCTACTCCAGATTCGACCGCTAAAAGAAGTCCCATCACACTATTAACTTTCATAATAGATTTCCTTTTTTTACCGTCATGCATACCAAGTTTTAAGGCCCAATCTGGATTATAAACTGGAGATGGAGCGCCTTTTCCAAATGAGATGAATTTATGCTTATTTAAATCACCAATTGTTTTAGGCATTCCATATTTTTCTAAATATTTATTAGAGCCATATATAAAGTACTTAATATCTACCAGTTTTTTTTGAATATAATTAAGCTGTTTTGGTCTTCTCATAAAAATACCTATATCTGCTTGTCGGGTACTTAAATCAAGTTCTTTATCATCAAAAACTAAGTCAATTTCTATTTCTGGATTTAAACTCATAAATTCTTGGATTCTTGGGGTAAGCCAGTGAGTTCCAAAACTTCTAACTGTAGTAATGGTTAATTTTCCAGTTGGTTTATTTTTTTGGTCTCCTAATGAGGTTTCTACCTCTTTTAACTTGCTTATAACCTCATGAGCTGTTTTAAATACATATTCACCATTTTCGGTCAAAGTTAAACCTCTAGCATGTCTCTCAAATAACTGAACCTTTAAATCCTGCTCTAGAGATTGAATTTGTCTACTGATGGCTGATTGACTAAGATTTAAATTTACTGTGGCATTGGTAAAACTTCCTGCCTCTGCAACTGCGTGAAATATTTTTAATTTATCCCAATCCATTATTTATTAAGGTCAACCAAAACTCTTCCTGAAATTTCACCTTTTAATATTTTAGGATAAGTTTCGATTAACTCTTCCAAGCTAACTGTTTGAATAGATTTTTCTAGTAAGTCAAAATCAATTAAATTTGCAGCTTCACTCCAAATAAATTCTCTTCTTTTTATACTACAATTTGCAGAGTCCATTCCCCAAAGTTTAATTCCTCTAAGCATAAACGGGATAACACTTGTATTAAGTTCATTAGTATTTGCATTACCACAAACTGCTATAATTCCATTTGGATTAGTTTGTACTATTGCATTAGCTAATATCTTTCCTCCAACAGTATCTACAACACCATCCCACAAACCTTTATCGATAAGTCTTGGATCTTTGTCAAATTCAGCTCGATTTAAAACAGTTTTAGCACCTAAAGATTTTAAATAATCTGCTTTAGAGTCCTTTCCTGTAACTGCAGTAACGTTGTATCCCATTTTATTTAATGCAATCACTGCAACACTTCCGACACCACCTGTTGCTCCAGTTACTAAAACATTATTTACTTTTTCCCCAAGTAATATTTCTTCTCTTGCTTTAATTGCAAAAGCACTCATTAATGAAGTAAAGCCAGCAGTACCAAGTATCATTGCTTGTTTGCTGGTTAAATTTTTTGGTTTTTTAACTAAAAAATCTCCATTAACTTTTGCAACTTGAGAATACCCACCATAAAAAATTTCACCTACTCTAAATCCTGTTAAGATTACTTCATCACCTTCTTTAAAATTTGAATTTTCACTTTCTAAAACTGTTCCTGAGAAATCAATACCTGGAATATGAGGAAACTCTTTGACTAATCTTCCACCATTTTTTAAGATCATCCCATCTTTAAAATTAAGATCAGAATAATCTACTTTAATAGTAACATCCCCATGCTTTAAAAAACTTTTATCAATTGATTTTACCTCACGGGTAAACTCCTCACCTTTTTGATCTAAAATTAATGCTTTAAATTGAGCAGACACTTTAATCTTTTGTTATGCTAATAAATCTTAGGTATCTGTTTTGATAACTAAGGTCTTCTTTAAATTGACCTAAGTAATAATTTGTTACTGTTGTAGCTTGTTCTTTTTTAATACCTCTCATAGTCATACACTGATGAGTGGAGTCTATTGTTACAGCTACACCTTTTGCATCTAAAGATTCCATAAGGGTATTCGCAATCTGCATAGTTAATCTTTCCTGGGTTTGCAATCTTTTTGAAAATACTTCAACAACTCTTGCTAATTTACTTAACCCAACTACTCTTTCTTTTGGAATATAAGCTACATGAGCTTTTCCAATAATTGGAGCCATATGATGCTCACAATGACTTTGCACTGAAATATTTTTTTGAACAACCATATCGTCATAACCGTCGACGTCACCAAAAGTTTTATCTAAAATTTGAGTTGGATCCTCTTTGTAGCCTTTAAAATATTCTTTAAATGCTTTAACTACTCTTTTAGGTGTTTCTAACAATCCTTCTCTGTTAGGGTCTTCACCCATCCAAGACAAAATTGTCTTAAATGCTTCTTCAGCTTCTTTATCTGAAACTTTTTTTGAATTTTCGTTGTTATCTATATCTTTAACTAATTTCATGGAGAGTTTTATACCTATAAATGCGCATTTTTAAAATATTTAATATATCTATATATGTGCTACATAATTACCATTTATGTTCAAAAAAAGAGAAAATGTACTTGAAATCGAGGAAGGGAATCTCCTTTCTCCAAAATTTGATAATGATGGGCTTATTCCAGTCATTACGATGTGCGCTAAAACAAAAGAAATTTTAATGCACGGATACATGAATATTGAAGCTTTAAAAAAAACAATTGAAACAAAGGAAGCTCATTATTTTAGTAGATCAAGAAATGCATTATGGCATAAAGGTAAAACAAGTGGCTTTACACAAAAAGTAACTGAAATTAGAATTGATGATGATCAAGATTCAATATGGTTAACTGTTGATATTGGAGAAGGATCAAGCTGCCATGTAGGTTATAGATCTTGTTTTTATAGATCTATCCCTTTAGGACCAATAGAAAATGGTAGAGAAGTAGAAATGAAATTTACTGAAAAAGAAAAAAAATTTGATCCTGAAAAAGTTTATAAAGGTCAACCCAATCCTACAAAAATATAGATGAACAAAAACCAAAAAAATGTTCTAGGCGAAAATCTAGAAGAGTGTTCTTTAGACCCTTTAACTGGATGGTATAGAGATGGTTGTTGTAACACAGATGAGAATGACCATGGTTTACATACAGTATGTGCAAAAGTAACTACTGAATTTTTAGAATGGTGTAAAGAAGCTGGTAATGATTTAATTACTCCTCATCCAGAATTTGGGTTTCCAGGGCTAAAAGATGGAGATGGCTGGTGTGTTTGTGCTACTTGGTATGCAAGAGCAGTAGAAGCTGGAAAAGGATGTCCAATTTTTTTAAAAAGAACACATGAAAATACTTTAAAAATTTTACCTATTGAAACTTTAAAAAAATTTGCAATAGATCTTTCTTAGCTACATATTTCCATATTTAGGGCCGCCACCACCTTCTGGTGTTACCCAATTAATATTTTGAGAAGGCTCTTTAATATCACAGGTTTTACAATGAATACAATTCTGTGCATTGATTACAAATTTATTTACTTCATTTTCTTTCTGAATTTCATATACACCTGCTGGACAATATCTTTGCGCAGGTTCATCAAATTTTTCTAAAGTATAGCTAATTGGTAAATTTGGATCTTTTAATTGTAAGTGTACAGGTTGATTATCTGAATGATTAGTTCCTGTTAAATAAACTGAACTTGTCTTATCAAAAGTAATTACATTATCTGGCTTTGGATAATCAATTTTTGGCATTTCATTTGCAGGCTTTAAAGTTTCATGATCTGCATGTTTGTGCTTAAGAGTAAATGGTAATTTACCTCTGAATAAGATTTGGTCTATTCCTGTGAAAATAATACCTAATATTAATCCCCAACTAAAACTCGGCTTTACATTCCTGGCTTTATATAATTCTTCATGTAACCAACTATTTTTAAATTTTTCTTCAAAGATTGATAAATCTTTTTTATCCTCTATATGTTCATGAATTGCTTCTGCTGCAATAATTCCACTTTTCATTGCTGTATGTGATCCTTTAATTTTTGGCATATTCAATGTTCCAGCGTCACATCCAACTAATAGTGCCCCTGGCATAAACATTTTAGGTAAACTTTGAAATCCTCCCTCAATTAAAGCTCTAGCTCCATAAGAAATTCTTTTTCCACCTTCAACAATTTTCTTAATTGCAGGATGAGTTTTAAATCTCTGAAATTCATCAAACGGAGATAAATATGGATTTTTATAATCTAAACCAATTACATATCCTAAAAAAACCTGCTTATTTTCAGCATGATAGATAAAACTTCCACCATATGTATTTTTATCAAGCGGCCATCCAGCGGTGTGCATTACCATTCCTTCTTCATGATTTTTCTCATCTATTTCCCAAATTTCTTTAAAACCAATGCCATATTGTTGAGGATCTTTGCCTTTATCTAGTTCAAAATTTTTAATTAACTGTTTTCCCAAATGACCTCTACAACCTTCGGCAAAGACTGTTACTTTACCTAAAAGTTCAATACCCGGTTCAAAACTATCTTTTTTATTTCCTTCTTTATCTATACCCATGTCTTGAGTTGCTACTCCTTTAACAGAGCCATCCTCATTATATAAAATTTCACTAGCTGGAAACCCTGGAAAAATCTCAACACCTAAAGCTTCAGCTTGTTCAGCAAGCCATCTGCATAAGTTTGCAAGACTGATGATATAATTTTTATGATTTTGTTGAACTGAGGGTAAAAGCCATGTTGGCCAGCTTAATGATTTTGTTTTTCCTAAAAACAAGAATTTTTCTTTACTAACTTTAGTTTTAATAGGTGAGTTTAATTCTTTCCAATTAGGAATTAATTCATCTAATGCTCTAGTCTCAAAAACATTTCCACTCAAAATGTGCGCACCTATTTCTGATGCTTTTTCTAGTAAACAAACATTTAAATTTGAGTCAAGCTGTTTAAGTTTAATAGCTGTTGATAGACCTGATGGTCCACCACCTATTATTACAACATCATATTCCATCGTCTCTCTGGACATAGTCTAATTTTTTACAGATTATATTATTTTTGTATAGTGTTTAATTTGTTCAATTCCTCTAAGAATTGAGGAAGTGCTTCAAAAAGATCAGCTTCAAGACCATAATCAGCAACACTAAATATTGGTGCTTCACCATCTTTGTTAATTGCAACTATTACTTTACTTTCTTTCATTCCAGCTAAATGTTGGATAGCTCCAGATATACCTACTGCAATATATAAATCTGGCACTACAACTTTACCTGTTTGTCCAACTTGATGATCGTTACTTATATAACCTGCATCAACAGCTGCTCTAGATGCACCAATTGCTGCATTTAATTTGTCAGCTAGTGAAGTAATTAATTTAAAATTATCACCACTTTGCATTCCTCTACCACCAGAAACAACTACTCTAGCCGTTCCAAGTTCAGGTCTATCAGATTTAATTTCTTCTCTTTTTATAAATTTTGTTTGTACAAATTCTTCACCTGCTTCCGCTTTTTCAATAGGTGCAGATCCCCCAGAACTTTCACAAGGATCAAATGAAGTAGGTCTTATTGTTACACACTTTTTGTTGTCTTTACTTTTTACAGTAGCAAAAGCATTCCCAGCATAAATTGGTCTTAAAAAAGTATCATTAGACACAACTTTTGTAATATCACTAATTTGAGAAGTATCTAAAGCTGCAGCAATTCTTGGCATTAAATTTTTACCAAAAGTATTTGCAGAAGAAATAATGTGTGAATAATTTTCTGATAATTTAACAATGACTGGGGCAAAATTTTCAGCAACAAAATTTTCATAGTGAGGAGCTTCAACTTGGATTACTTTTTTTATTAATTCTAATTCTGAAAGTGCTTTTGCTGCTGCTCCACATTCATGACCTATAATTACCGCATGAACATCTGTATCTATTTGAGAGGCTGCAGTTGCAGCATTAAGAGTAAAGGGTCTAAGTTCTTTATTATTATGTTCTGCTATTAATAAAACTGACATTTATATTACCTTTGCTTCATTTTTTAGTTTCTGAACTAATTCTGCCACACTAGAAACTTTTATACCTGCTTTTCTTTTAGGTGGTTCTTCTACCTTAGTTTGCTCGATTCTTGGGGTTGTATCTACTCCTAAATCTGACGCATTTATTTGTTCAATCGGCTTTTTCTTGGCTTTCATTATATTTGGTAATGACGCATATCTAGGTTCATTTAATCTAAGATCACATGTAACGATTGCTGGAACATTTATTTCTATTGTTTCTAACCCCTCATCGATTTCTCTAGTAACTTCCAAGGATTTATCTTTAATCTCAATTTTAGATGCGAAAGTCGCTTGAGGCCAATTAAGTAATGCACTGAGCATTTGACCAGTTTGATTACAATCATCATCAATTGCTTGTTTGCCCATAAAAACTAAATCTGGTTTTTCTTTTTCAACTATTTTTTGTAAAAGTTTAGAAACTGCTAATGGTTCTAAAATCCCCTCAGTCTTAACAAGTATACCTCTGTCTGCACCTACTGCTAAAGCTTTACGTACCGTCTCTTGAGCTTTCTCTTCTCCAATGCTAACAGCTATAACTTCAGTAGCTTTTCCAGCCTCTTTAATTTTTACTGCCTCTTCTATAGCATTATCATCTGGTGGATTGGTAGACATCTTAACATTATCAGTAACTACACCTGTATTGTCTTCTTTAACTCTTATTTGAACGTTGTAATCAATAACTCTTTTTACTGCGACTAAAATTTTCATTAGGCTCTCAACAATTTGTTTTCAACATCGTATGGACTTTCTTCTAAAATTGTAGCCTCATACATTTTTCCTAATATATCAACTTTAAGTTTTTCACCAACATTAGCCAGATCAGGTTTCACCATTGCTAAAGCTATAGATTTATCTAGTCTAAATCCATATTCTCCACCTGTAGCTCTTCCTACGACTTTGTCATCTTTATAAATAGGATTATTTCCTAGAACATCTGAGTCTGTTGTATTGTGAACTTCTAGTGTAACTAATTTATTATTAAAACCTTTTTCTCTCCATTTGTTTAAAGCCTCAAGACCAATAAAATTACCTTTGTTCGGATGAATAAATCTATCTAAACCAGACTCGTAAGGTGAATACTCAATAGATAATTCTGTACCAACTAATTTGTAAGATTTTTCAAGTCTCAAGCTATTCATTGCTCTTATTCCAAAAGGTTTAATTCCCAAATCTTTTCCTGCTTCCATTAACTTATCAAATATATGGTTTTGATATTCAATCGGATGATGTAGCTCCCAGCCTAATTCACCAACGAAGTTTACTCTCATAGCATTGACTGGAGCATATCCAACGTTAACATTTTTAGCTGTTAACCATTTGAAATTTTCGCTTGAAAAATCATCTACAGAAACTTTTTGCATTAATTCTCTTGCTTTTGGCCCCGCCACAACAAGTACTCCAGTGCTATTTGTTAAGTCTTCAAATATAACTGATCCATCTGTGGGCATCCACTTTTGGATCCAGTCATGGTCTAATCTTAAATTTGCACCTGCTGAAACAAGATAATATTTATTTTCAGCTTCTTTCATAATTGTAAATTCTGAATGAACACCGCCCTTAGTATTAAGAGCATGACATAAATTTATTCTTCCAATTTTTTTTGGAAGCTTGTTAGCCACTAAATAATCTAAAAATTCCTCTGCTTTTGGTCCTCTTATTCTACATTTGGCAAAAGCTGTCATATCTAAAAGGCCAACATTTTCTTTTACGTTTTGACATTCTTTTTTAATAGCATCAAACCATTTAGATCTTCTAAAAGACCAATCATCTTTTTGTTCCATGCCATCAGTTGCAAAAAAGTTTGGTCTTTCCCAGCCAAATTTTTGTCCAAATACTGCACCTAAATTTTTCATTCTTTCATAACATGGCGATGTTCTTAAAGGTCTTGCAGCTGGTCTTTCTTCATCTGGATAGTGAGTAATAAAAACATGACTGTAAGCTTCCTCATTTTTAGCTTTTAAATAAGATTTAGTTGCATAGTTTCCGTAACGTCTTGGTTCAACGCCTAGCATATCAATGGTTGGTTCTCCATCTACTATCCATTCTGCTAATTGCCAACCAGCTCCACCAGCAGCAGTAATTCCAAAACTATGACCTTCATTAATCCAAAAATTTTTTAAACCCCAAGCAGGTCCAACTATAGGATTTCCATCTGGTGTGTAACAAATTGCACCATTATAAACTTTTTTAACTCCTACTTCACCAAAAGCAGGAACTCTATGTATTGCTCCTTCTATGTGTGGGGCAAGTCTATCTAAATCTTCTTGAAATAATTCATATTCTGAACTCTTTGATGGACCTTCTACATAACAAGCAGGAGCACCATCTTCGTAAGGTCCTAATATTAATCCACCAGCCTCTTCTCTCATATACCATCTACTATCACTGTCTCTTAGCACTCCCATTTCAGGCAGACCTTCTTTTTTTCTTTTTTGAATTTCTGGATGAGGCTCAGTAACAATATATTGATGTTCAACAGGAATTACTGGAATATCTAATCCAACCATTTCCCCAGTTTGTCTTGCAAAATTTCCGGAACAAGAAATTATATGTTCACATTCAATCGATCCTTTATCTGTTTCAACAATCCATCCTTCTTTATTTTGCTTCATTGCAATCACTGTTGTGTTCCTGTAAATCTCAGCTCCCATATTTCTTGCACCTGTAGCAAGTGCTTGGGTTAAATCTGCAGGCTGGATATAGCCATCTTCAGGATGTTGAATAGCACCTACTAAATCATCAGTATGACATAAAGGCCAAATTTCTTTTACTTGTTGAGGCGTTAAAAATTTTACATTGACACCGATAGTTTTAGCTACTCCGGCATATTGATGGTATTCATCCATTCTATCTTTTGTACTTGCTAAACGAATGTTTGATACAACACTAAATCCAACATTCTTTCCTGTTTCATCTTCTAATTTTTTATATAGGTCGACTGCATATTTATGTAATTGACCTACAGAGTAGCTCATATTGAAGAGTGGTAATAATCCTGCAGCATGCCAAGTAGATCCAGAAGTTAATTCTTTTCTCTCTACAAGAACTACATCAGACCACCCTTTTTTAGCTAAATGATATAGTGCACTGACCCCTACTACTCCACCACCTACAACTACTACTTTTGTTTTAGATTTCATTAAGCGATTCCTACTAAATTTTTATTCATTACGAAACAAAATTGTATCTAAGAATATCAAATTGAACTTCCCAATGATATGGGATTAGATACCATAGTAGTCAACCAACAGTCTTTTAAGGGTCCATCCATAGTATATTTTTCAACCTGCCAATTAAATTTATGATAAATTTTGTTTTTATCTAAAATTATAACTTCAAATTGAGCCCATTTGTCACTACTTCCAAGCTCTGTAATTGTGTGATTCAAATGGTCAATTAACATTTGGTATGAATTTCCTTTAATCATCATTTTAAAGTTTGGTAGAGGGCCAGTATTCTTTTTATTATTCGGATGAGCAAAATTCCAAGTTTGTTCAATCCCGCTGTCTTTAAAATCTTTATCATTATCCATTAGACCTATTAACTGAATCTTAACTACTTCTGCTGGTAAAATTAAATTATTTGGAGATTTTAAATCAGCGTTTGAATATGAAATATTTAAAAAAATGATTATAACTATACTAAATATTAAGGGCAGTTTTTTTAACATCATTTAGAAACTCTTCTCTTTTTTTATCACCTACAAAAGGTACAGCAAAATATCTTCTATAATTGATATTATAAATGCCGCACATGTGGAAAACACCCCTTTTCAACCTTCTAATTGGTAAGTTTAAAAAAAAAGTTGTGATCGCTAATCTGGGTGATCCATAAGTACAAAAAATAATTGCTTTTTTATCTCTAAGGTTTCCTATTGGGTACCCATAATTTCCCCAGAGTTTTTGAAATTTAAATGCCCAAGGCGGAGCTAATACTTTATCTATCCACCCTTCAACTATTGCTGGCATTCTAAAATTCCAAATAGGTGCAATTAATACAATTGTATCACACGCATCTATTCTTTTTCTATGATCCAAAACTGTTTCATCTGGTTCTTCACCCGCAAAAACTGGATTAAATTTTTCTTGATATAGATCAACACTGTCAACTAAGTGACCATTTTCTTCAGCTGTCTTAGTGAAAGTATTTTTAATGGCGGCATTAAATGATTTGTCATCATAATGACCATATATAAGAAAAATTTTTTTCATCTAAATAAGTTTAGTATTATTAAATAATAATAGTATTGTAATTTTACTATACTTGAGTTGTGTTTTTGTATTATATTTTTTGATCAAGTCTTGGTTTCCAAAATGGTCGAAAGAGTTCAATCTTTGGACATCTATTCATTACTACCTTTAGACCAGCTTCTTCTGCAAGATTGGCAGCTTCATGATTGATAACACCTATTTGTCCCCATAATACTTTAGCGCCAATAGCAATAGCTTCCTCAGCAACTCCATATAAATCTTCAGGTTTCCTAAAAACTTCAACCATATCAACAGGACGATCGATTGATGCAAGATTAGGATATACCTTTAAATTTCGTATTTCTTTAATTTCAGGTTTTGGATTAACTGGTATCATATCATATCCAGTTTCATGAAGCACTCTTAAGACTCCATAACTAAATTTAGTCTTATCAGGACTAGCTCCAACCATTGCTATAGTCTTAACAGATTGCAAAATATTTTTTAAATATTCATCACTATAAGGCTTGGTATGGTCCATTTGCTTATTTCTTTTTAATATTTTTTTGAGTTACAATATCAGCTTTTAACTCATGTGGTGCAAGTGGGTCAAGAAAAGGATTGCGGTAGAGTTTATCATGACTTTCAACTCCAATTTCAATTTTACAATCAGTTTTTGGTCGAGCAACACATAAAACAATATAACCATTGTTAATTTGTCTATTGTTTAAAGCTACTTGAGAACGTTGATCTACTTCACCATTAATAAGTTTTGCTGCACAAGTTATGCAGCCTCCATATTCACAACCGTAAGGAAGATCAACTCCTTGAGCACGTAATTCTTGGAGCAAGGGTTTTCGGTCTGAGACCTCAAAAGTTTTATTCTTACGATTGACAATAGTAATTTTCTTTACAGCCATATATCACTTGTACAATCTCCACCCGGATATCTACTTTCATGACATCTACTTGGGCCATTAGGTTCTTTACCAAAATCAACTATAAAATCTTTATTGATTTTCATACCACCGTTTTCAACATCGCAGTCAATCATAACCATAGCACCGCCTTGTGTTCTTATGTCAGGATAAAATTGATTATCCCAAGTTGAAAATAGAGAAGTTGTTACGTACATTCGTTTACCATCTAAAGATAATTGGTACATTTGGGGGCCACCTGCAATTTTAACTCCATTTATAACCGGTGCTTTACCTAGAAGTCCACCAATCCAAACTTGTCCAGTTAATTTTGGTTTATGCGGGTCTGTTATATCGTATTGTCTCATGTCTCCATGAAGCCAGTTATTTAAATAAAGATATTTATCATCCATTGAAACAAGAATTGCAGACATTACTCCTGGAATAGGTATAGGCCAATCTGGGTGAGGTTCATTATTGACATCTATAACTTTTTCCCACTCCCACTTTCCTTCTTTAGATTTCCAAAAATGAATAACATTCGAACTGAGTGCGGCTCCACAAAATCCATGAGTGCTATCAGGATCATGCTTAAATTTTACTTCCAATGGTATTAGACCATCTTCACCAAGATACATTGTTTCAATTGGTTCTTTTTTTTTAAAATCCCAAATATGAAGCCTTCGTCCATATTTTAAGTGACCGACTTCTTCCAAATCAAAGCCTGGCATAAAAGTATTTGGTGCAGCCCATTCTGAACTTACCATTACGTTATGACGTGGCTGATACCAAAAATCATAGCTAAAAGGAATATCTCCCATTGAGTTTTCCCATCTTCCAACAATTTCAAAATCTTTGTTAAGATGCAAGTATCCTCCAGGAGCTTCACCCTTGGCATTACCAAGAAAAGAAATAATAATTTCAGATCCTAGACAATGAACTGTATGTGGTCCTGACAAATTAGTTTTAGATTTTATTTCTGAGCCTTTAATTACTTTGTGAATTTTTGGAGCAAACGGATCTGTTGCTGTGTCTATTACATGAATATTATTTGATCTAACACCTGGTACTAAAAGATATTTTCTACTCATTCCTGCATCGCCGTGACATGAAGAACATGCATTCCATCCCATATGATGTAATTCATCTCCAATTCCTGGCATTTCTAAACGATGAATAACCTTCGAATAAGTTGGACTATCTGGATCAACATCGACAGTTGCAAGATAATCAGGTTTTTGAATTCCTGTTCCGGTGTAAATAGCTATGGTATATAAAAGTTTTTCATTAGGTGCTTTAATTGCTTCAGACGGACTAGCATAACCAGGCCCACAACAAGTATTATTTGTTTTTTCTAAATCACTCATCACTTATCTTTATTTATTTTTCCAAATCGGTTTTCTTTTCTCTAGAAATGCAGAAATTCCTTCCTTTGCATCCATTGCCATCATATTGATTGTCATCATTTTACTAGTGTAGGCGTAAGCTTTTCTTAAAGGCATCTCTAACTGTTTATAAAAAGTTTGTTTACCAATCTTAATAGTTAAGTTTGATTTTGAAGCAATTTTTTGAGCTATTTTTAAGACTTCATTGCTCAATTTTGATTTTGAGAAACAATCATTGATCAGACCAATTTCTTTTGCATAATTTGCTTTAATAGGTTCTCCAGTTAGTAACATTTTCATCATTGGTTTCCTGCTTATCTTCCTGCTAACCGCTACCATTGGAGTGCTACAAAATAATCCAATATTTACTCCTGGTGTAGCAAATAAAGCATCTTTAGTGCTGTAAGCTAAATCACAACTTGCAACTAACTGACATCCTGCAGCGTATGCAGCACCATGTACTTTGGCAATTACCGGTTTTTTTCCTTCAACTATTTGCAGCATCAATTTTGAACACAGATTAAATAATTTCTGGTATTTTTCTTTTTTCTTTAAACCTCTTACTTCTTTTAAGTTATGTCCTGCACTAAATCCTTTGCCAGCTCCTTCAAGAATAATTACTTTAACACTCGTATCACTATCTAATTTTTTAAAAACTTTAATTAGATCATTTAAATTTTTAAAAGATAAAGAGTTATAAGTTTTAGGTTCATTAATGATTACTCTTGAAATATTTTTTTTATAAATGACTTTAATGTTCATTGAAAAATTATTTAAGTTTACCTTCTTCTCTCATCTTGGCTCTTATTTTGGTAGCTGAAATTTCTTGAATTTCTTTTGAAAGCTCAATTTCCTCGATTTTATAGCCCACACCTCTACCGTAACAAATATTAGTAATGTTAGGTACCAACATGATATTAAATCGTCCCTCAAATTCTGGATTAAGTCTATCTTCAATATTTTTTTTAACTGTCTCAAAATCAAATGGATTATCATCAACACCTTGTACATCTCTAATTTGAATACAAACTTGACCAGTTTTTTTAATTATTTCTTTAAATAAGTTATAGTGACCATCATGAAATGGCTGCCATCTTCCTAACATTTGTGCTGTTGGTTTTTTATTATCCCATTCGTAAGACATTATTTAATCTCCTTAAGTATTTTTGGTGCCCAAATTTTAGCATCTTGTGTAGTAACATGAAAGTCATACTTATCAGGTTTTACAAACATTTTATTTGTATCCTCAAATCTTCCTTCTTTTATTGTATCAACCCAAATTATATAATCTGCAGGAAATAAACTTCTAGCCTGGGGTGTTGGGCAAATAAAATCTGCTACAACATAACTTCCATCCTCTTTTAGTTTTAATGCAAAATCTGCCATTCTTTTTGCTTGTCTTTTTCTTCCATCCTCTGAAAAGTCCCAGTCATTTGCCTTTTTTCTTACTTCGTCAGCATTCAACCTTTTGGCATTTAGTTTAGGTGCCAATTCATTAGCCAAGGTTGTTTTTCCTGACCCGGGTAAACCCATAATTAATATTATCTTCATAGCTAATAAGTTGTTAACAACAGAGATAATCTTTAGCAACAATTTTGTCTAATCATTAGATGAATTTCTTTGACAGCTTTTTTAAAAAAGATAATGATCTAAAAAAATGAATTTTTCATTAGAAATTGGACCTAAAACTGAACTAGAGACACTTCCTCCTGTAAGTGATGTTTATATTACAATGTTGCCTGGAGGTGATTACAAAGAGACTGCTCAAAAAGCAATTGAGCTTGCTAAAAAGGGGTTTAATCCTGTACCTCACTTTCCAGCTAGATCTATGTATGATGAAAAAGAATTAAAAGATTATGTTTCAAGATGTAAAGATGGAGGAGTTAAACAAGCTTTGATTATTGGTGGTGGTAGAGAACCAACAGGAAAATTTGATAGTTCATTTCAACTTTTAGAAACAGGTTATTTTGAAAAAATGAAGATAGGAATTGCTGGACACCCTGAGGGGAGTCCTGATATATCCGACTCAGATTTAGAAAAAGCTATGATAGTTAAAAAGCCTTATGCTGATTATATTGTAACCCAATGGTTAATGGATCCTCAGCCTATTATAGATTTTATTTCTAAACAAAGCGTACCAGTGCATGTGGGAATTACTGGCCCTCTTAAAATATCTAGCTTAATTAAATTTGCTAATATTGTTGGAGCAAAAAATTCCTTAAATTTTCTTAAATCTAATTTTAGTAAGGCGTTAGATTTATTAAAACCTAAAGACCCTAATGATTTAATTGGGAAAGTTAAATCGCATACTGATTTTTTCCACATTTATACATTCGGCGGCTTGAAGGAAACTAACAAGTGGTTGAAGGAGAATAGTTATGTCTAAAGAGTTTGACTATACTAAATTAAAACATGTTACCTCTGTTGATCAATCTGATCGAGAAGTACCATATAATCTAAGACAAAGTGGGCCAACTAAAGTTGAAATGTTAATTTCAACAAGAGTAAGAAAATCACCTTATTGGCATTTATCAATGCAAGCAGGTTGTTGGAGAGCAACTGTATATAATCGTATTTATCACCCAAGAGGATATGTAAAACCAGAAGATGGTGGAGCAATGGTTGAATACGATGCAATTGTAAATCATGTAACAATGTGGAATGTTGCTGTTGAAAGACAAATTAGAGTTAAAGGTCCTGATGCAGAAAAGTTTACAGACTATGTAATAACAAGAGATGCAACTAAGATCTCTCCTATGAGAGCAAGGTATGTAATTTTATGTAATGCATATGGTGGAGTTTTAAATGATCCAATTCTTTTAAGAATTTCTAAAGATGAATTTTGGTTTTCTTTATCCGACTCAGATATTGGTATGTATTTACAAGGAGTAAATGCTGATCAAAGATTTAATTGTACAGTTGAAGAAATAGATGCTTGTCCTGTTCAAATTCAAGGTCCAAAGTCTAAAGCTTTAATGAAAGATCTTTGTGAAGATCAAGTCGATTTCGACAATATGCCATTTTATGGTCTAGCTGAAGTTAAAGTTGGTGGTAGAAGTTGTGTTATTTCACAATCAGGTTTCTCAGGAGAAGCGGGATATGAAATATATTTAAGAGATGCAACTTTGTACGCTGAAGATATGTGGAATGCAGTTTTAGATGCAGGAAAAAAACATAATCTAAAGGTTATAGCGCCAGCTCATCATAGAAGAATTCAAGCAGGAATTCTTTCTTGGGGACAAGATATGGATCAGCAACATAATCCTTTTCAATGTAACTTGGGATACCAAGTTTCACTATCTGGTAAAGGAGAGTGGAATAAGAAAGCTGATTATGTTGGTAAAGCTGCTCTAGAAAAAATGAAAGATGAACTTAAAGCTGGAAAAAAACCTTATAAACTACAATTGGTAGGTCTTGAATTAGGAGGAAAACCAATTGAAGATTATGCCCCAGATTTTTGGTTAATCTCAAATGAAGATGGAGGTGATCCTGTAGGATTCCTAACTTCTCCTTGGTATCATCCAGAGAAAAAAACTAATATTGCAATGGGATATGTCCCTTTCGATGGAACATTAAATCCAAACGGATTTCCTAAGGGTAAAGTTGGTACTAAATATAAAGTTCACCTACCTGAAAAATATTCTGGCAAAGCAGGTACACCAGTAGATGCAGTAATAGTTGATATTCCATTTAAGGAATCATTCAATGCTAATACAAGAGAAGTAGTAAAAGGCTAATTTAATAAAGGGGAGTAAAAACTCCCCTTTTTCAAACTCTAAATGACTAAAGGTTTCCTAATTGCAATTTGCATTATAATAACTATTGCTTTAATACTCTTTCCATTAATTGTTTCTTACAAAGAACAAAAAAATAAAAAAAAATAAATGTTTGGTGAGTTTCTTGGTATAATTTTAAAATCTATAAAATTAGATAAATCTCTTTATAGTGATAATAAAAATTTTGGTGAAGCCTCAATATATTTTGCAGGTTTGATTATGATTTTAGATGGTATTGCAGGAGCTGTTGCAGCCAATACTGTAATTAAAACAGCTGTAGCAATGTCTGGTCTAACAGCAATTTTAACTTGGTTTATTTGGGCGATTTTTATATTTGTTATTGGTGTAAAATTATTTCCAGATAAACAAAACAAAGTACCATTTAAAAAAGTTTTGACTGCAGTGGGTTTTGCTCATGCACCTGGTTTACTAAGATTTTTTGCTGTCACTCCTGACTTAATGATACCAATAATTTTCTTAACTCAATTTTGGATTTTCGCTGGACTGATAATCTCTACAAAACAAGTTTTAAACCTTAAATCAAACTTCAAATCATTTGGAATAGTGTTTTTATCTTTCTTAATTATAGCTTTTTTATCAATTTCTTTTGTCATGAGTAGAATGAATGTGCTGCCAGTTAATCACATTTAAAGTGGAAAAATAGTTTTAGAAGTTCTACAGGATTTACATATTTTAAATCCCATAAGAATTAAATTTTGAGAAACACTTTCATCCTCTTCTTTGCATTCATCACATATATTATCTAAATCTCTTAAATTTTTCTCGATTTCTTCATCCTCAATCATTATCAGTCAAACCGGCGCCTGCAGCACCCTCTTTTAAACTATCTGTTTCCTCAACAAAAGTATCCTCAGCAAGTTTGTAAAGATTTTTCCAATCGTTATCAGAAAAATTATCTTCATTATTTAAAAAACTTATTTCTACTTGATTTGCTAATATTGGAATCTCTTTATTCCAAAAATTTGAAGAAATACTTACATTAAAATTTAATAGAAATTGACTATCATCAAATGAAAATAATAATTTTTTTCCAATAATCTCTGAACCTCTACTTAAAAAAGGCAAAAGTAATAATGGGAAAGCTAATTTTTCAACTGAACACTTTTTTAGAGTTTCTATGTTCTTAATTTGATCAATAAAATTTACCCCTAAAGTAATTGGACAAAGAGATGACCCATTTGATTTGTTAATTTTATTGATTAATTTTATATCATCAAAATTTTCTTTTTTTTTATTTTGATAATATTGATTAAGGTGTTTAATTCCTGGGAAACCAAATAATTCAGATAACCTTATAGATTTTCCAACCTCTTCAGCAATGCCCCAGGAATAACCAGCGGCTCGACTTGCTCTTTTTACTGTTGTCTCAATTTCACTTAAAGATTTCATAATTTAAGAGAAGGTTTTGTAAACCCATTGCTCATCGTAATCTTTTAATTCATTTGGAAGTGGTGCACCTTGAAACATACATATTCTCAGCCATTTGTCAGATCTTGGATCAAATTTTAGAGCTCCAAAAAAAGATAATTTCAATCGCAGCATATCAATTGGTACTATATTTTCTCCTATAGTATTGTCTTGTATTTCTGAATATGGAAAGTTTTCAATAATAAAAGCCCTTCTTACAACATGTCTTAAATCAGAGTTATCAATTAAAAACTGATTAATTTTCAAATCATTTTTCAAAGACAATAGTCTTTGATAAAGTTTTTTTATATCTCTTGCTATTGCTAGAGGTTGTTCTAAATCTGCACCACTCTCTTCAAAACGATTAGCTAATCTTGGTTCTTCTTTGTTTTTTGAGATAAACCAAAATTTTTGATTACTATCTTCTTTGTTAAAATCAATTTTCAGAATATCTGAATACTTATTTTCTAAAATTTTCTTCAAGTCTTCTACATTTCGCTCAGTAGGAATATTAAAGTATTTTTCTTCCTCTGAGCTCATTTGACTAATTAAAGGCTTAACTATATCACTAAATGGTTCCATCATTATTGAAACAATATACTCAATACACTCCTCACAAGTTTCTTTCTCTAGCCAAAGGTAAATTTCATTAAATGGATAATCTTTTTTAAAATCAAATTTATTTTCTAGAAAATGAATAAATTTTTTTACGTCTTTAAGTAAAAGCTTTATCTTTTTAAGTTGATATTCACTCTCTGTGTTCCAACTAGTAATATTTTTAAGAGAATTTTTGACACACTCTTTAAATAAACTTATATCTTTAGTTTCAGCAATTTTAATTTCTCTAATTTTTTTGAGCGCAACTTCTCTACTAAGTATCCAATTATTAAGTAATGTTGGATGATTAACAATAAATGGGGCCATCCCTAATCCAGTTGAATTTCCAATTCCCAAATTTCTACAAATTTTTGGATCAAGTTTAACAGCTAACTTAGGATTTCTATTTTTTGCTACGTGATTAACTTGATCAAATGTAAATTGTCTGACTAGATAAACTAGCATCATCTCTAATCTAAATGGTCCGTTAATTTCCTCTCTATTTTTAATTCTAAATCGATCTGCTAAACCAAACTTACCTGATCCATATACTGCTGTTGTTCTGTACAAATATCCCACTTTTTCAAGCAAGTCTAAATTTGGTTGCGATCCATTACTTAAACTTTCAACAACATGATCAAATACTCTTACAGATTTATTAGCTCTAGATAATGTTAATTCTTTATAAGAAAGCCTACCAACTTCTTGTTTTGGAACTTCATTTCTTAATCTTTCAATATCTTCTTTTAAAGGCACACCATCGTGCAATGTAAAAGCTGCATCCCATTTGGTTGCTATAACTCTATCCGATCTTTCATCATCATTGATTTTGTTTGCATAACAAATTAAAGAATAAACTCTGCTTTTTTTTTTAAAAGAATATACTGCTGTTCCAAATCCATCTTCATCTAAATCAAATAAATCTCTTTTATAATCCCAATCTTTAAATTCATTTAAAAAACTTCTTAAAAAAGACAATCTGGATTGGTGAAACGAACCCAGCCTTGAAAGCTTCATAATGATATTGGGATCTCTTAATTCTACATTCATTTCTAAATAGTCTTATAAAAATTATACCAATTATTACCAAGTATTCCATTAGTCTCGGTTTCTGAAAACCCTACTTTTTTCAAACCTGTTTCCAAATTTTTAAAACCTCTTGCGTCTTCAAACCATTTTGGTTGGATTGGAAAACCTGGTTTATTTTTTGATCCTTCTCCATAATTTTTACTTTTAGACCAAGTTCCATTTCTCATCCATTCAACAACTTCATCCGGTTGATTTAAACAAAGATCAGAACCAATTCCAATATTTTTTACACTCATAACTTCAGCTGTTCTGGCTATCATTTCACAAAAACTTTCTAAAGTACAATTTGTATTATTTTTTAAATGATGTGGATAAAGAGAAAAACCTAGAATTCCACCACTATCACTCAAAGTTTTTAATAATTCTGAAGATTTATTTCTTTTGGCGGCGTGCCAAAATGATGGGTTAGCATGAGTTATAGCAATTGGTTTTTCACTTATTTCTATTGCATCAAAAGTACTTTTCTCTGCTGAATGGGACATATCTACAACAACACCTACTCTATTCATTTCTTTTATTACTTCACGGCCAAAGTTTGTTACACCACTGTCAATTTTTTCATAACATCCAGTAGCCAGTAAGGATTGATTATTATAAGTTAGTTGCATAAATCTACATCCTAGTTCATGAACTTTTTCAACTAAATTAATATCATCCTCAATAGGTGAGCAATTTTGAAATCCAAAAAAAATTGCTGTTTTCCTCTCTTTGTGAGCTTTCTCAATATCCTTAAAATTATTTCCGAGAAAAATTAAATCTGAGTTTTCTTCAAATAATTTTTTCCATTTTTGAATTTCATTCAAATGTTCATCAAAATCCTCATGATATACTATTGTCACATGCACTGCATCAAGCCCAGCCTCTCTATTAATTTCAAAAATTTTTCTAGACCAATTGCAGTATTGTAGATTATCTATTTTAAATTTCATTTTGATGAATAATAATTAAGCATACCAATATGTTTTTTAAATACTATTTATTTTATTGAATTTATTATTTAATTTTGAAATAAAGATTAAGCTTACAATATCATGAAAAATATTAAAAAACTTAAAGTCTCCATTGTTATGGGTAGTCAATCTGACTACAAAACTATGAAATTAGCTGTTAAAATCCTTAAAAACTTAGGTATTAAATTTGAAACAAAAATTATATCAGCTCATCGAACCCCAAATAGAATGTTTGAATATGCAAGTTCTGCAGATAGAAATAATATTGGTGTAATAATTGCTGGTGCAGGAGGATCTGCTCATCTTCCAGGTATGATTTCAGCTTTAACTTCGATACCTGTTTTAGGTGTTCCAATTGAGAGTAAAAAACTAAAAGGTCTAGATAGCCTCTTGTCTATTGCCCAAATGCCAAAAGGTATCCCTGTGGGAACTTTGGCAATAGGAGAAGATGGGGCAATTAATGCTGCTTTATTAGCTGCCTCAATTCTTGCAAATAGTAATCCTGTTATAAAGAAAAAATTGAAAAGTTGGCGATTATCTCAAACTAAGTCAGTAAAGAAAAATCCAAAATAATAAAGGGATGACAGTAAAAAATCTTGGAATCATTGGTGGAGGTCAATTAGGTAGCATGATGTCATCAGCAGCAAAAAAGTTAGATATAAGAACAGTCATTTACTCAGACGATAAAGATGCTCCAGCACAAAATTTTTGTGATGAATTTATTTTTGGAGGATACGATGATAAACAAAAAATATTAGAATTTATTAGTAAAGTAGACGTTATTAGTTATGAATTTGAAAATATTCCTTATGAAACTCTTAATGAAATGAATAAATTAAAACCTGTTTTGCCAAAACCATCAGTTAACAGACTTATACAGCATAGAATTGCTGAGAAAGATTTTGTAAATAAGCTCAATATAAGAACAACAAGATATGTGTCTATAGAAAAAAAATCTGATATTGAAACATTGGGAGATTTTTTACCAGGAATTTTGAAAACTACTACAATGGGCTATGATGGAAAAGGTCAGTATCCAATCAAAACAGCTGAGGATATAAATTCATTAGATATAGATTTTTCTAAAGGCTACATACTAGAAAAGCTAGTAAAACTTAAAAAAGAAATTTCAGTTATAATAACAAGGTATGGAAATAATAATTTTGAGATTTATGATCCAATAGAAAATACCCATCAAGATCAAATTCTTAAATATTCAATTATACCTGCTGAAATTAGTAAAAAAATTTTAGATCAATCAAAAGATTGGGCCATCATGATTGCAGAAGAACTTAAATATATTGGTACATTGTGCGTAGAATTTTTTATTGACAGAAATGAAAATCTATATGTAAATGAAATTGCTCCAAGAGTTCATAATTCTGGTCATTTAACTATCAACGCTTATAATGTGAGCCAATTTGAAAATCATGTAAGAGCTGTATGCTCACTTGAAAAAGTTGCATTAAAAAAATTATCTAATGCTAAAATGGTAAATTTAATTGGCAACCAAATTGAACCTTATCGAAAAAATTTAGAACTAGGTAAGAATGAATTTTTTTTTGATTATCTAAAGAAAGAGATAAAAGAGAAAAGAAAAATGGGTCATATAACAACTTTACTATAAATGCTTAAATCAATAGAAGGAAATTTTGATCACCCTGAAGTTAATCAGCTTTTGATAAAACATTTTATAGAATTAAAAGCTGCATCCCCTGAAGGAAGTGCTCATGTTCTTGACATACCTGGCCTTAAAACTCCATCAATTAAATTTTGGAGTCTGTGGCAAGAGGAAAAGTTATTTGGCTGTGGTGCTTTGAAATTTCTTACTAAAGAACATGGAGAATTTAAATCAATTCGAATTCACGACAATTATAGAAACAAAGGTAATGGTATACAAGTAATTCAACATTTAATCTTTGAAGCCAAGAAATTAAATATAAAAAGATTAAGTATAGAAACGGGTGCAGGTAAATTTTTTGAACCAGCACGAAAATTATTTAAAAAATGTGATTTTACTCCTTGTGAGCCCTTCGCACATTATAAAGAGGATATAAATTCTATCTATTTAACTAAACAGATAAACAACGATTAGTATAAAAAAGGTCCCAAAAACATCTATTTAGTTGACAAAACCCTCTAAATTCTAAAGAAAGCTAAAATTACTTAATTATAAGTAATAAATTAATACAACAAAAAGTAAGAAGATAAATATGAGTCTACAAGGTAAAGTAAAGTGGTTCAATCCAACCAAAGGTTTTGGTTTTATTGAAAGAGAAGATAAAGAAAAAGATGTGTTTGTACATGTTTCAGCAGTAAGAGATGCTGGTATGAACGGTTTAGATGAGGGTCAAGCTTTGACTTTCGATGTTGAAGATGGTCCTAAAGGTCCTTCAGCAGTTAACTTAAAAACTGCATAATTTTCACACTATCATTTATTGGCTATAATCATTTTCAGTTCTTAGTTTAAGAATTGATTTAATTTTATAGCCAATGAACTATTCTACAACAAACAAAAAGATATAATTTATATATGATTGGTATTTTAGGTGGAATGGGAACTCAAGCAGGTCTTGATTTTTGTAACAAATTAGCAATCTTATATAGAGGGAAATTTGATCAAGATTACCCCCTATTCATACTCTATAATAAATCTAATATTCCAGGAAGACCCGAGTCAATAGGTGTTCAAACCGGAAATTTATCAAATAAAAAAAATAACAAAAAAAGTCAAAAAAAATATTTATTAGTTTTAAAAAGTTTAATTAAAGGATGTCAAGTTCTTAAAAAAAGTAAATGTAAATTTATAGTTATACCGTGTAATACAGCACATTATTGGTATGAAGATTTGCAGAAAAAAATTAATTTACCTATAATTAACATGCCAAAAGAGGTTTTTAATTTTACAAAAAAAACATGTAAAAAAAATTCAAGTATTGGTCTACTTGCTACTGAAGGCACTTTAAAAACTGGTGTTTACAATAAATTTTTCGATAACAACTATAATTTAGTTTTTCCAAATAAAAAAAATCAAAATAATTCTGTTAACAAGGCTATTAAATTTGTAAAAATGGGAAAAGTAAAAGAAGCTAGTAAGATTATAAAACCTGCCATTAATTATTTAATAAAAAAGAAATGTAAAAAAATTATTCTTGGTTGTACTGAATTGCCAATAGCTATTTTCGCATTTAAATCATTTAAAACAATTAAATCATCAAAAATATTTTTAGATCCTAATTTGATCTTAGCTAATTCAGCTATGAAAAAATATAATAATAGATAATGTCATCTAAAGAAAAACCTTACGTATTATACGTAGCAGAATTTATATATTCAAAAATTTGTCAAATTAAAAAAAAAAATCCTGATTTTTCAAATATTAATGCTTTTGAGTCATTCATTGGAACACCTGAATACAAAGAAATAAGTAGTGGTGAATTTCATGACAAATGGATTGAAAACTTGAAAAAGAATAATTTTATTGATCTCAAAACTAAAAAAAAGATACCAGATGAAACAATTAAGTTACTTCATGTTCAAAAAGATATGATGATTAAACAACTTATTCAATTTCCTGAATTATATTATGCAAAAAGTCATTTTCCTTTAGAATTGTCTCAAAGAGCTTTTGATCATTTATGGAGAATGTGTGAAAGTTATGAATTATGGTGTAAAGAAAGCAAACAAAAACATTTAATTTATTTAAAAATTACTGATTGATATTTTTAAGGTTTAGTTTTTGTCTTGTGAGTTTTATTCTTTTTTCAACTAGTAGCATAAGTTTTTTATTTAAATCTTTATTATCATTGTTTTCTTCAATTTTATCTTTGACAAAAGTTAGAGAGTTTTTTCCAGTTGCATCTTCAATTCTTTTATTAATCATATATTGAGCTCCAGCTTTGTAAACATTACCAGATGTAAAAGCTGTTAAACCAGGACCAAGTATAGAAAAAACAGGGAAAAACCCAGTCAAAAAGAAAAACGAAACTATAAACATTAATATTTTAATAAATCTAAATTTCATTTCAAAATCATTTTTTTGTTAATCACAATTGAGAAGAATCTTATACATTTTCGAGTACAACTCAAGGTAGTAATTATGCTCGCATATTTCATAAGTAAATTAAACTAAATTTATCCAATGAAAGTAAGAATAAATGATCTATAAAACCTGAAATGGTCAGAATATTCCCACTAATATTTATATTGTTATGGTCCTCAGCCTTTATTACCACCAAGCCAATTATAGATAATAGTGATCCCTTTTCAGCTTTAGCATTTAGATTTTTTTTTGTAGCAATTGGGTTTTACCTTTTTTCCATTTATTCAAAACATTCAATAATTATTAAAAGAAAAAATTTAATTGAGTCTGTTTTAAGTGGGGTTCTTTTTCATGGATTGTATTTGGGTGGTGTGTTTTATTCAATTTCAATTGGCATGCCTACTGGAATTGCAGCTTTAATAGTCACTCTTCAGCCTGTTTTGACCAATGCACTTAGTGGACCCATACTGGGTGAAAAAGTAACTATGAAACAATGGGTTGGAGTTTTTCTTGGATTTGTGGGTGCAGTATTGGTTTTAGGTTTAGATGTTGGTTCGAAAATACCATTAATAGGTTTGATTGCAACAATAGTAGCTTTAATTGCAATCACTTCATCAACTATTTGGCAAAAAAAATTAAGTAATAATTTACCTTTATCAGTAAGTAATTTTTATCAAGCAGTTGGTGGGTGTTTTTTTCATGTAGTGATTATAATACTTTTTGCTGAACCGTATATTGATTTCACTAAAACATTCATTATAGCAATGAGTCATCAAATATTTCTAGTATCATTTGGGGCTTTTACAATATTGATGTATTTGATTAAAAATAATTCAGCAAGTAAAACTGTTTCAATATTTTTTTTAATACCAGCTACATCTGCTTTTATGGCATGGTTATTTTTAAATGAGAATTTAACTAATTTAGATTTAATAGGATTTTTAATAACTACAATAGGTGTTTATATTGCTACAAGAGATTGAGATGTTTAAATTGATTTATAACCAAACTCTAAGGATGCATCTGTAATTGAGTGATACAAAGACTCTCCAAAACTTCTGAGAGCAAACAATCTTACTTTATTTGAATTGTCCTCTAACATATCAACAGTGATTGCTATTCCATTATATATAGAATTAATAGAGTTATTTTTTTCTAGATTATTAAAATCAAAAGGACACCCTTTTTTCAAAACTTCTTTTGAGTCTTGTCCTTCTATTTGAATTATAGCTCTTGAATGAGATAAGTCAGTTACAGCAAAATCTGTTTCTTTAAAATTTTGTGAAATATTTTTAAGTAAATCATTTTTTGTTGAAACCAAAAGCCAATTTTTTGGACCATTCCATAAAATTCTGGTGTCATTATTATTTGATACATTTAATGGCTTATCTTTTAATCTTAAACCATCAATGTTAATATTTTCAAAAGAAACTGTAGAATTTTTATACTGAGCTATTTGAACTATCAGTAAGTTTTTTATTTCAGAAATTTTTAAAAGATTATTATCATTTTTGCCTTCATGATCGCCAAATTGACCTATTGAATGGACATTTGCTAAGGCTGTTATTAAACTCATGATCTAACCCTTTCACCTTTTGGATCAACATAGTGAGAAGAAACAATCTCAACTGGAATTACTTTATTTTTAAGAGGCGACATTACAAATAACTTTTCACCAATCATATTTTTCCCATTCTTTAGTATTGCTAGAGAAAATGGATTATCGTGTTCAACACTCCAACATGAAGCTGAGATGTAACCTAATTTTGGATTTGGCAATGGTGCATTCGAGTCTTTAACTAAATGTGACCCTTCTGGAATACTTGTTTTTTTATCTAAAGGAACTACCCCAACAATTTTTTGTCTATCTTCAGCTATAAATGCTTTTCTAGTTAAAGATCTTTTGCCAATAAAGTCTTTCTTTTTACTTAATAAACCTTCAAGAGAATTATCATAAGGAATTGTTCTTCCATCTAACTCAGATCCTGCAACATGACCCATTTCAATTCTAAGAGTTGATAATGCCTCAGTTCCATATGGCTGGATTTTGAATTCTTCTCCAACTTCCATAATTTTTTCCCACATAAAGTTTCCATTATCAGACTCAACATTTACTTCATATGCAAGCTCACCTGAGAAAGAAATTCTAAAAATTCTAGCTTTTACACCGAACAAGTCTCCTTCAATATAGCCCATAAAAGGTAACCCTTCGTTTGAAACATCAGATTTTGGGAATAATTTTTGTAATAAATCTCTAGATTTAGGTCCTGCAACTGCTGCACCTGCCCATTGTTCTGTGGTTGAAACTACATTTACATTTAATTCTGGCCAAATTAATTGCAAATAATATTCTAAATGTGAAAGAACGTTTGCAGCTTGAGCGGTGGTAGTTGTCATATGATAATGATTTTCTGAAATTCTTGTAGTTGTTCCATCATCCATAACAATTCCATCTTCTCTTAACATTACCCCGTATCTTGCTTTACCTACTGGTAATTTTAGCCAAGCATTTGTGTAAACTCTATTAAGTAGTTCTGCTGCATTTGGTCCTTTAATATCTATTTTACCTAAAGTAGTTACATCACATACACCTACATTTGTTCTCACATTTTTTGCTTCTCTTTTAGATGCTTCAAATAAATTTTCATTTCCTTGTTTATAATATCTTGGTCTTAACCACACACCCGCATCAACAAATATCGCATTATTTTGTTCATGCCATTTATGCATTGGAGATTTTCTTGTAGGTTTTGAATGCTTTCCTACTTCTCTTCCAACAATTGCACCTATTGAAACTGGCGTATAAGGAGGTCTAAAAGTTGTGTGACCAACATTTGGTACTACTTTATTTTCAATATTCGATACTAATTGCAAACCATTTAAGTTACTAGTTTTGCCTTGATCAGTAGCCATTCCAAGAGTGGTGTATCTTTTTACATGTTCTATTGATCGATAACCCTCCTTTAATGCAATTTCTATATCAGAAACTGCAACATCATTTTGAAAATCTACAAATCTTTTATAATTCTTTCCATTGGGTAATGGCACACACCAAAATTTATCGTGTGTTGTTGATTTTTTTTCAACAACATTTGGTAAAGAAATTTTATTATCATTGTTAGTGATTTTTTTTGATAGATCATAAGCTGTTTCAAAAGAGTTTTTTAAAGTCTCTTCTAAAGTATAAGATCCATTCGCTGCACCCAATGTTGTTTCATTTTGTTTCGATGTTCCTGGAACAAATGCATCAATTTCTTCGTTGAATTTTGTTTTATTTCCAGATTGTGAAGCTAAGTGAATTGTTGGTGTCCAAAAACCAGAGACACAAATGCAGTCACACTTAATATTTTCTACTGATCCAAGTTGCTCTTTATCATCTGAAATTTTTGCAATATCAGCTGATTTTACTTTTTTATATCCTTGAGCAGCTACTACTACATATGAAAACTTAATGTTTATTCCTAAATTCTTTGCTTCATCGATTATTTCAGATTGAGGATCTTTTCTTGTATCTAAGATAGTTGGATCAACACCATTTTTCTTAAATTCAATTGCTGTTTCATATCCACTATCGTTGTTAGTAAAAATTAAGGGGTTTCTTCCGACTAATACTCCATAAACTTTTAGATATTCTTTTGCTGCTGATGAAAGCATTACTCCTGGGGTATCATTGTTACCAAAAACTATTGGTCTTTCAATTGATCCTGAAGAAATAAGAACTTCTTTTGCTCTAATGTACCAAAGTCTTTGTTTTGGATGAAATTTTTTTGTCTTTGAAAGATGATCGCTAATTCTTTCAGACATCACTAACATGTTATGATCGTAATAGCCAAAAACCTGAGATCTATTTTTAACCGTTACGTTAGGCATTTCTTTAAGTTCAGCAATTATTCCTTCAGCCCACTCTTTACCTGATTTATTTCCAATATTTACTTCACTTGTAAGAAGTGTTCCACCAAATCTAGCTTTATCTTCAGCTAAAATTACTCGTGCCCCATTTTTTGCCGCAGCATATGCACTTGCTAAACCTGATGGTCCTGAACCAGCAATTAATAAGTCACAATATTCATATTTATGTTCGTATCTTTCTTTATCATGTTTGATTGATGCAACACCAAGACCTGCTGATTTCCTAATAAATGGTTCATAAACTTTATACCAAAAACTTTT
This sequence comes from Pelagibacteraceae bacterium AG-325-J17, assembly GCA_003282825.1. GTDB lineage: Bacteria > Pseudomonadota > Alphaproteobacteria > Pelagibacterales > Pelagibacteraceae > Pelagibacter. The sequence goes on from QBYM01000002.1 coordinate 30,100, forward strand.
TGGCCACATAAATGTTTTGTAATAAAATCCAGCAGGAAGAAATATTTTTAAAAAGTTGTTTATTGCTCCGATATCAAAGTTAACACTTGGCCAACAATTTACACTTGTTGCTTCTAAACCCTCAAAAAGCTCCTGTTCTGTGGCTTTTATATTTGGTTCAGTTTCACCATTTCTATATAGCTGCACCATTGCATATGGCTCATCGACTCCAGCACCAAAAAAACCTCTTGGTCTATGGTATTTAAAGCTTCTACCAATTAAATGAACACCATTAGCTATTAAAGCTGAGGCTAGAGTATCTCCTTCATAACCATAATAATTTTTATTATTAAACTTAAATGATAACTTCTTATCTCTATTTATTAAACCACCATCTGATAATCTAAAGTTTTGATCCATTACGAATTATCCTCATTAGCTTTTAATGTTCTAAATATTTCATGAGTAGCGGTATCTCTTTCAACTTTTATCCATTGTCTACATCCTGATAGATGTTGCCATAATTCTAAATGTTTTCCTCTTAAACTTTTTCTATTGTAGACAAAATTATCCCAGTCTTGATCAGATATTTCTTTACCTAGCTCAGGTCTTTTAACAGTTGCATCACCACCATAAGAAAATTCATTCTGTGATCTCATTCCACAATGTGGACATTTAATATGAAGCATTTATGAAATCCAAGTTTTTGTGCCAAGACCCTTTTCGTCAAGTAAGTGACCTGTATTAAATCTATTTAGGTTATATCCTGCGTTTAATTCATGAACTCTATCTTGAGCAATAGTATGTGCAAATGTCCAACCAGATGCTGGAGTAGCTTTGAATCCACCGTAACACCAACCACAATTTAAATACAAACCTTCAATATGAGTTTTGTCAATAATAGGTGAGCCATCCATCGACATATCCATAATTCCACCCCAAGTCCTAAGCATTTTTAATTTACTTAAGAATGGCATCATTGCTATTCCTTCTGTAAGTACATGTTGAAGTGTCGGTAAATTTCCTCTTTGAGCATAACTATTATATCCATCTAGGTCTCCACCCATAACCATTTCACCTTTGTCTGATTGACTTATATAAAAATGGCCGGCACCAAAAGTAACGACTTTATCTAAAACTGGTTTGACTGGTTCTGAAACACATGCTTGAAGAAGATGAGTTTCAATAGGTAAAGTCATATTAAGTTTGTCAGCTAAAATATTAGTACTGCCAGCAACACATAATCCAATTTTTTTAACCTTAATATCTCCCCTAGAAGTTCGAACACCTTCTACTTTTCCTCCTGAAATATCAAAACCTATTACTTCACAATTTTGAATTATATCCACACCCATAGAATCGGCTTGTCTAGCATAACCCCATGCTACAGCATCATGTCTTGCTGTTCCTGCACTAGGCTGCATGAGTCCACCAAAAATTGGAAATCTGACATTCTCAGAAAAGTCAGCCATTGGAATAATTTCTCTTACTTGTTCTCTGTCTAATAATTCTGCATCAATACCATTCAACCTCATCGAGTTTCCACGTCTTGCATAAACATTCATTTGTGCATCTGAATGAGCTAAGTTAATAATCCCTCTTGGGGAAAACATCACATTATAATTTAAATCTTGGCTCATCTTTCTCCAAAGATCCATTCCAAATTCACTAAACAATGCATTATCATCATGCATGTAATTTGATCTAATTATTGTTGTATTACGTCCAACATTTCCACCACCAATCCATCCCTTTTCTATAATGGCAACATTTGTAATATTGTGTTCTTTTGCTAAATAATATGCAGTTGCTAGCCCATGGCCTCCACCTCCAATAATAACAACATCGTACTCTTTCTTAGGTGTTGGGTCTTTCCAAGCTAAATCCCATTTTTGATGATTGAAAAAAGCATTTTTAATCAGATTAAATATTGAGTATTTTTGCATGAATAAATTTTATAATAATGAATATAAATAGTTCATATTTTTTTTATATATAATTTTTAGATATTTCCAAAGGCTATAAAAAGAGATACTAATCGACCAGCTTTTTAATATTTATAAAGGACTTTTAATGAGTGAAGTAAAATCAGATATCCAAATAGCAAGAGAAGCTAAGATGCGACCAATCAACGATATATTGGCTAAAGTTAATGTACCGGATGAAAGCACTGCTTTTAGTCCCATGGGAAGACATATTGCAAAAATTAACTTGGAGTATCTTGATACATTAAAGAATAAACCTGATGGAAAACTAATTTTAGTTACCGCTATAACTCCAACACCTGCTGGTGAGGGAAAAACTACCACATCTGTAGGTTTAAATGATGGATTAAATAAAATTGGAAAAAAATCTATTGTTTGTTTAAGAGAGCCAAGTTTAGGTCCTTCATTTGGTATGAAAGGTGGTGCTGCTGGAGGTGGATTTGCCCAGGTTGTACCAATGGAACAGATAAATCTACATTTCACAGGTGACTTTCATGCAATAACATCAGCTCACAATCTTTTATCTGCATTAATTGATAATCACATCTATTGGGGTAATAAATTGAATATAGATGTGAGAAGAATTGTTTGGAAGAGAGTGATGGATATGAATGATCGATCCCTTAGATCTATTAATATAAATTTAGGTGGCGTAGCTAATGGTTTTCCTAGAGAAGATGGATTTGATATAACGGTTGCTTCTGAAATAATGGCTATCTTTTGTTTAGCAAATAATCTTGAAGATTTAGAAAAAAGAATTGGTAATATTACAGTAGCTTATACAAGAGAAAAAAAACCTATTTTTGCAAAAGATTTAAAAGCTCAAGGTCCTATGACTGTTTTACTTAAAGACGCAATTAGACCAAATGTGACTCAGACGTTGGAGAATAATCCTGCAATTATTCATGGAGGACCTTTTGCAAATATAGCTCATGGATGTAACTCCGTTATAGCAACAAAAGCTGGCCTAAAACTTGCAGACTATGTTGTGACAGAGGCTGGATTTGGAGCTGACCTAGGTGCTGAAAAATTTTTTGATATTAAATGTAGAAAATCAGATCTTAAACCAAGTTGTGTTGTAATTGTTGCAACAATAAGAGCTCTTAAAATGCACGGAGGTATCGCAAAAGATGATTTAAAAAATGAAAATGTTGATGCACTTAAAAAAGGATTAGTGAATCTTCAAAGACATGTTGAAAATGTTAAAAAATTTGGTCTACCCGTTGCAATAGCTGTAAATCATTTCATTAAAGATACTGATAAAGAGGTAAAAGCTTTAATAAGTTTTTGTGATGGTTTAGGTGTTAAAGCTAGTCTATGTACCCATTGGGCAAATGGTGGTGAAGGCACTAAAGATTTAGCAGCTCTAGTAGCTGATTTATGTGAAAAAAATGATACTAAATTTAAATTTTTATATGAAAACAAAACTCCTTTATTTAAAAAGATAGAAACTATTGCTAAAGAAATTTATAGAGCTGATGAAGTTATAGCAGACACTAAAATTAGAGAACAACTCAAGGGTTTTGAGGAAGCTGGATACGGCGATCTACCTATTTGTATTGCAAAAACTCAATATAGTTTTTCTACAGACCCAAGTCTCAAAGGAGCTCCAACTGGACATGCTTTACCTTTAAGAGAAATAAGACTTTCATCAGGTGCTGAATTTATAGTTGTTGTTTGTGGGGCTATTATGACAATGCCCGGCTTACCAAAAGTTCCTGCTGCAGACTCAATAAAGTTAAATAAAAAAGGTGAAATAGAAGGTTTATTTTAATTTAGCTGATTAAGCCAATTTTGAAGTTCTAACATCTTTTTTCTTTTATCAGTGATCAGAATTTCGTCTTTTATCAAAGATATATGTTTATCAACATCATGCTCATTTTTAAATACTTTTCTAATTTCAATTAATTTTTTTTTTCTAAATTCAATTAAACTAATCATTTTTTCGAAAGTTATTTCAGGATGATACTGAAGACCCCAAACTTTAGTATTATTAATCTCAAAATATAAACTTTGTACCTTATTTACTTTGTTTGACGCTAAACAAATGCCTTTTTCAGGTAGTTTGATTACTTCATCAAAATTAAAAGCTGGAGAATTAAATTTTCTACTCTTTCCCTTGTAAAGAGGATGATTAAGTCCTTTTGTATTTATCTCAATTTCTTTTGCTATGCCAATGTGTGCGTTTTCTGCTTTTTTTACCTGTCCACCTGCTGCTGTTACCGCTACCTGCATACCCCAACAAATAGCTAAAATATTTTTTACTTTATTTTGACAATTTTTCATAAATTCAATTTGTTTTCTTATTTCTGGAGTGTCATTATAAATATTCAAACTACTTCCTCCCCAAATTAAACCATCATACGTATGTAGGTTTTCATTAAAATGTTTTATGTTTTGGTCTGATGATGGGTTTACTACATCAAGCGCTAATTCGTTTGTCAGAAAAGCTAAACTATCTTTTAAGCTTTGAGTGTGAGTTTGAATACCTGCTTTGGAAAAATTTGTGTTCTCTTCTTTTAAATTTCCTTCAACAATAAGAATTTTTTTCATTAGATTTTTTTCATTAGATTTTTTAAATTACATCATTTAATTTTTTTTTAAAAATTAAATGCAATCATTGGTTGATTTAATTTTTCTTAAGGTTGTAAAATATGTATTTTTTTGAGTGATTATCAATTGCACAAGGCAAAACCATATGTTTAGATCGAGTCTAATAAGAATGATTAACATAGAGAGATAACAAACAAGGAGGGAAAATGTTAACAAAAACAATTAAAAAGTTGGTATCTACTTTTACTGTAGTGGTAGCTTTGTTTTCTTCACTTGCTTTACCTCAAAAAGTTTTCGGTGCTGAAACCCAATACTTTCCCGTAGCTAGTAGTCGAGTTGGACCTTACTCAGCGATGGGTACTGGATATTATGGTGCTCAGATTGATTACATGAATTACGTAAATATGACAGGTGGAGTGAATGGAGTAATGCTTACTTGGCAAGAATGTGAAACTGAATACAACGCTGTTAAAACAGTTGAGTGTTATCAGCGACTACTTGAAAAAGATGGTCAAAGAATAGTTGTATTTGATACTCTTGGAACACCAGGAGCATATGCTGTTATTAATCGTATGGCAAAAGACAATGTTGTTTTAGCTCAATATGGTTATGGAAGAACTGATGGTGCAGATGGTAGAGTGTGGCCATGGGTATTTAATGCTGCAAGTCACTATTGGTCACAAATAGCTGTTAAGTTAAAATTTATGGCTCAGATCGAGGGTGGAATAGATAAAATGAAGGGTAAGAAAATTGTACACCTCCATATTGACTCTGCTTATGGTCGAGAACCATTACCAGCCATGAGAAAAATAACATCTGACTGGGGAATGAAATTAGTAGAAATTTCAATTCCGCCCCCAGGGTTAGAACAACAATCTCAGTGGCTACAAATCCGAAGAGAAAAACCTGATTGGGTTACTTTTTGGGGTGCAGGCTCTGGAATGAATTCAACAGCAATGACTAACGCTGCTAGAATAAATTTTCCAAGAGATCGTATGATGTATGTAACATTTGGTGCTGCCGAAGAGGACATGTATCCAGCAGGTGATGCAGCTAAGGGAACTTATGCTGTTGCTAATGCTTTACCAGGAGAATATCCATTAGTTAAAGACATCAAAGACAAAGTATATGGTGCCGGAAAAGGTAACTTAGCTGATCCAAATAGGATTGGTTCAGTTTATTGGAATAGGGGACTAGGTGCTGCAGTTATGTGGATTGAAGCTTTGAAAAATGCTCAAAAGATGCATAACAAAGTTGGTAAAGCAGTCACTGGTGCTGAATTTAGAGATGGTTATGAAGCTTTAAACATGACTGAATCTAGACTTAAAGAACTTGGAGTTGGAGGAATGCTAGCTCCATTTGCTATTTCATGTGCAAACCATGAAGGTGCTGGTAAATTTGCTGTAATGCAGTGGGATGGAGATAAGTTCAATCAGGTAACTGGTTGGGAAGCTCCAGGAGACCCTAAATTTATTAGAGGTTTAGTTGAAGACTCTGCAGCAAAATTTGCTAAAGAAAATAACATTACACCAAAAAAATGTGGATAGTTAATTTAACCAATTAACTTTCACAAAAATGGGAAGTTTAAATAATTTAAATTATTTCAAACTTCCCATTAACAAAATTTAAAGTAAAAAAGATAATGAATAATAATTCAACAAATATATTAGATATTAAAAATATAGAAGTAACTTACGATGATGTAATTTTAGCTTTACATGATGTTTCTTTAAAAGTGCCCAAAGGAAAGGTAGTTGCTTTACTAGGTGCAAATGGAGCAGGTAAAAGTACAACCTTAAAAGCTGTCTCTACTATGTTAGCTTCAGAGAGAGGTAAAGTTACAAAAGGATCAATCGATTATGATGGAAGCTCAATACAAAAACAAAACCCCTCTCAAATGGTTGGTCTTGGAATGGTTCAAGTATTAGAGGGAAGAAGGTGTTTTGGTCATTTAACTGTTGAAGAAAACATAATCTCAGGTGCATATTCAAGAAAATTATCTAAAGGGGATATTGATCAAGAATTAGAGAAAATTTATAGTTACTTTTTAAGATTAAAAGAAAGAAGAAAAAGTCAAGCAGCATTTACATCTGGTGGAGAACAACAAATGATAGCAGTTGCGAGAGCAATGATGGCAAAACCTAAAATGTTGTTACTAGATGAGCCAACAATGGGTCTAGCACCTCAATTAGTTGCTGAAATTTTTAATATTGTAAGAGAGTTAAATCAAAAAGAAGGAGTTAGTATTTTACTTGCTGAGCAGAATACTAATATTGCATTAAAAAATTCAGACTATGGTTACATTATTGAAACAGGAAAGGTCATGCTGGAGGGAAGCGCAGAAAGTTTATTGAATAATGATAAAGTAAAAGAATTATATTTAGGTATATCAAAAAAAGGAAGAAAAAACTTTAGAGATGTTCTTAAAGAAGAAAGTTTAAATAAAAGAAGTAATTAAAGATGGCATACGAAAGAAAATTTAAAATAGGTGAACCAATTTTAGAGGTAAATAATATTTCACTCGCTTTTGGAGGTGTCAAAGCTATAACTGACACTTCATTTAATGTCCTTGAGCATGAAGTTAGAGCAATAATTGGGCCTAATGGGGCTGGAAAAAGTTCGATGCTTAATTGCATAAATGGGATTTATAAACCACAACAAGGAACTGTTTCTTTTAGGGGCAAAGAAATACCCAACATAACTCCAAACATAATGGCTCAAATGGGACTTTCTAGAACATTTCAAAACTTAGCTCTTTTTAAAAGAATGTCTGTATTGGATAATATTTTAGTTGGTCGTAAACTCCATACAAAGACAAATTTCATCGAGGTTGCTTTACAACTTCCTAAAGTAAAAAAAGAAGAAAAGGCAAACAGAGATAGATCTGAGGAAATAATTAGTTTTTTAGAAATAGAAGACATTAAAGACACTCCTGTTGGAAAACTTCCTTATGGATTACAAAAAAAAGTTGAGTTAGGCCGAGCGCTTGCAACTGACTCCTCAATAATTTTATTAGACGAACCAATGGCTGGAATGAATGTTGAAGAAAAAAGAGATATGTGTAGATTTATTTTGAAGGTAAATGATGAGCTTGGTACAACAATGGTTTTAATTGAGCATGATATGGGAGTAGTAATGGATATATCTGATAGAGTTGTTGTGCTTGATTATGGAAAAGTTATTGGAGATGGAACACCTGATGAGATCATGGCAAATCAAAAAGTAATTGATGCTTACTTAGGAGTGGAACACTAGGATAAAATATGATTGATGAGTTATTATTTTTTATGGAAGTACTTGTGGGTGGTTTACTCGCTGGTACAATGTACTCTTTAGTTGCTTTAGGATTTGTTCTTATTTTTAAAGCCTCAGCAACATTTAATTTCTCACAGGGTGCGATGGTTTTTTTCTCGGTACTAGCTTTCTGCGGTTTCATGCAAGATTTTAATATACCTTTTGTACTTGCATTTATTTTGGCTGCTCTTTTAATGGTGATAGTTGGTCTATGTACTGAAAGATTAGTTTTAAGACCCCTGATGAATGCTAGTGAAGATACTGTGTTAATGGCAACCATAGGACTTGGTTATGTTTTAGAGGGGCTCGCACAAGCTGCGTGGGGAGTAGAAGTTAGAAGATTAGATTTAGGAATAGGAGATTTTCCAGTGCCATGGATTGCAGATAACTTAAAGTTATTTATAAGCGCACTAGATATTACTGCTGGTTTGGTAGCTGCCATAATGATTATAGGATTATTCCTTTTATTTAAATACACCAAGATTGGTCTAGGTTTAAGAGCTGTTGCAGATGATGCAGGAGCAGCGAGCTCTATTGGAATTCCGTTAAAACACATAATGTTACTGGTTTGGTCTGCTGCAGGTGTAGTAGCTTTAGTAGCGGGAATGATGTGGGGAGCTAGAGCTGGAGTTCAATTTGCGCTAGTTGATCTTGCTTTAAAAGCATTACCTGTATTAATTATAGGTGGATTTTCATCTATACCGGGAGCCATTGTCGGAGGTCTAATTATAGGAGCAACAGAAAAAATATTAGAGGTTTATATTGGACCATTCTTTGGAGGAGCAATTGAGGGTTGGGCTCCATATGTATTAGCAATATTCTTTTTATTATATAGACCAGAAGGTTTATTTGGAGAAAAAATTATCAGGAGAGTTTAATTTATGAAACCAGTTTTTATGACTTATACAAAAAAAGACCTAATTAACTTAGCTATTTGTATGGTTCTAAGTGTAATAATAATACCGACATTTATTAAAACAGAATATTGGTACACCTCAATATTAATTCCTTGGCTTTGCTTAGCTTTAGCTACAATTGGACAACAAATTGTTATGGGTTACACAGGGCAATTAGCTTTAGGTGCTGCTGGTTTTATGGCTGCGGGAGCGTTCGCTATGTTCAATCTGATTTTAAGAGTGCCAGAACTGGGTTTCATAGGCTCTCTAGCAGTATCAGGTTTAATTGCAGCTGCTTTTGGAATTTTGTTTGGGTTGCCTAGTTTAAAAGTAAGAGGAATTTACCTAATGGTGGCAACTCTCGCATCACAGTTTTTTATAATATGGATGATAGATAAATTTGGTTGGTTTAAAAACTACGACTCATCAGGAATTATAACTGCCCAAGACATAGTCATCTTAGGAAAGCCATTTACAACTCCATTAGCTATGTATTTTGTATGTTTAGCTGTTACTGCAGTTTTAACTTTACTGGCCATGAATATGACAAGGGGTAGTACTGGTAGAAATTGGATGGCAGTTCGGGATATGGATATTGCTGCAGAGTCAATGGGAGTTTCGCTTTTAAAAACTAAAGTTCAAGCATTCGCAATCAGTGCATTTTATTGTGGTGTAGCTGGTGCACTTTTTGCATTTTGTTATCTAAAATCTTTAGAGCCAGTAGCCTTCGATATTAAACTATCTTTTAAAATATTATTTATGTGTATCTTAGGTGGTCTTGGTACCATTAATGGTGCTTTCATAGGGGCGGCATTTATTTTACTTTTCCCGGTTCTTTTAAATAGTGTTGGAAATAACGTATTTCATGGAGCAATTGATGCTACAATTATTTCGTCTATAGAACAGGTTATATTTGGTCTGTTGATGATTATATTCATGATTTATGAACCACTTGGGATGGCTAAGTTGTGGGAAAATTTAAAACAAAAATTTGGCTCTAAACTAACATTTTCGAATATTAAAAATTTGAAATCCCCTTTGAGTAAAAAGTTTTAATTAGTGGATAAGAAAAAACTAATCATTGCTCTTTTAATAGGTATCATAATTGGATTTCTAGTAGAAAGTAATTTCCTAATTTTTTAAAAAGTTAATTTTCCTATCATATATGATTGTTTTTAACAAATGATACATTAGTGGAATTTTTTTTTTATTTATCTTTTTTAAAATATATGGAGCAATTTCTCTAGCAAGTTGCTCGCCCTCTACAGTATCTTTAGGCATAAATTTTTTTTTTGCTGCTGTAAATCTAAAACCTTTACCAAGAAAATTTCCCATTTTACTGTTTCTCCCTCCTATAGCACTTACATACAAATCACCAATACCTGCAAGTCCTAATATTGTTGATACGTCTCCTTTAAAATATTTAATCAAAAATTTCATCTCATTCGCACTTTTTTGAAATAAATCTGATTTAGCGTTTAGATTTTGACCTGAGCCAATGACCATTGCATATATATTCTTAATTGCTGAACAGATTTCAATACCAATAATATCCTTTGAAAATTCAGTTAAATAATACTTAGTAGATATAAGTTTTCCAATCCATTTGGCAATCTTAATGTTTTTATTAGCAACAACTACGCTTGTCTTATTTTTATTTGCTAATTCTTTAGCTAAACAAGGTCCTTTTAATACTGACACATTTGCTGCACGATAATTATTTTTTAATAAATCTGAAATTGTTAGAATCCTTTTCTTTTTTTTATCAAACTTTAATCCTTTAGTGAGAACCAATAAAGGAGTTTTAACGTTTAAATCTTTTAATTCTTTTCCAATAAAATCTATACCTGCAAGACTTAGGGCAATTACTATTAAGTCAAATCTTTTCTTGAATATTTCTTTTGAATAATTCACAAATTTTAATTTTTTTGGAAGATAAAGTTTTAAAGAAGGATGAAACTTTTTCTTTGAGTTTAAATTTTTAATAAAAATTTTATTGTATGGCTCTGTGATAGTAACTAGATTATTGTTTTCTAAACAGGGAATAGAAAACGCAGAACCCATTGCTCCACCACCAATAATTAATATTTTACCCATATAATTTAATTAAATTTTACAGTTATAAAAATTTCAACTAATACTTGAATGAACCTTAACATAGAATTTCTAAATATAAAATTACTTATAACTAATATTAATATAGGTTTATTTATAGTTTGAATATAAAAAAATTTATCGTTAATGATAATTTTATTTTAGCTTAAAAATTAAAAAATGCAAAACCGTAAATTTAAATACTCTAAATTTTTGTTAAATAAAAATTATAATTTTAATAGAGACTATGTTTTAAAATATTTACCATCAAAATTTTTAATTGATGCTTATAAAAGTATATCAAAATGGAAAGGCTACCACCCTACCCCTTTGTTAAATTTAAATAAATTAAAGAAAGATTTAAAGCTTAATAATATATTTTACAAGGATGAGTCAAAAAGATTTAATTTAAAATCTTTTAAGGCTTTAGGGGGTGCATATGCTGTGGAAAAAATCTTCAAAAAAAAAAATAAAATTACTGTCTCATCAGCAACAGCTGGAAATCATGGAAAATCTGTGGCTTGGGGAGCAAAAAGATTAAAATTAAAATGTAAAATTTTTGTCAGTCAACATGTAAGTAAAACGAGGGTAGATGAGATAAAAAAATTTGGTGCTGAGGTGATAAGAGTTAAAGGAAATTATGAAAACTCTTTAAGAAAATGCCAGATATTATCAAAAAAAAATAATTGGAGTATTATACAGGATGTTTCAACAAAAAATTATAGATATGTCCCCCAACTTACTATGGCAGGTTATTCTATTTTAATTAGGGAAATCTCTGAACAAACTAATCAATATATCACTCATATATTTCTTCAAGCTGGTGTAGGAGGATTAGCTGCTGGTTTAGTGGCTGGAGTAGCAAAATACTTTAAGAGAATTCCTAAAATTATAATTGTAGAGCCAGATAGAGCTGATTGTGTACTTCAGAGTATAAAAAGTAAAAAATTAAAAAAGATAAAAATCAAAAAAGAAAGTATTATGGGTGGAATGTCATGTAATGAGATGTCTCTTGTACCATGGCAGATATTAAAAAAAGCAACTAATTGTTGTGTTTCAGTTACTGATAATAACGTAGCAAGAATAGTAGCTAAATTAAAAGATAAGAAATTTAGTAAAGCTTCAATAATAGGTGGAGAGTGTGCCACACCTGGAATTATCGCTTTAATTGGAATATGGAATGATAAAAAAACTAGGAAATTGATCAATCTTAATCAAAATTCAAATGTATTAGTAATTGGATGCGAAGGAAATGCAGATGTCAAACTTTATAAACAACTGCTATCTAAGGGAAGAAAATAAATTTATATGACAAAAAACGCAATTACGTGGATAAGAGAGGATTTTAGAATTGAAAATAATCCTGCTCTCTCTTACGCAACTCAAAATCATGAGAATGTACTAGCCATCTATATTTATAACAAAAATGATTTTGATAACAAAAGAGAGGCTCAAAAATGGTGGCTTTCAAAATCTCTAGAAATATTTAAGTCCGAATTATCAAAATATAAAGTCAATCTTCAGATACTAGAAGGAGATGAGCTTGATATATTTTCAAAAATAAAAAAAAAAGACAATTTTTCTATCTACTGGAATAAAATTTATGAACCTGACGTAATTGCAAAAGGAAAAAAAATTAGAGATATTTTTATTAAAAACGAAGTTGAATTTAAATATTTTAAAGGAAATATTTTAAATGAATTTCAAGAAGTTACTAAAAACGACGGGACACCTTTTAAAGTATTTACTCCTTTCTGGAGAAATGCAGAGCAAAAATATTTAGGTCTGCCACCAAGTAAAAATTATATTGTTAAGAAAAAAAATAAAATGATTTCTTTTTTTAAAAAGTGCATTGAGCCAGAAAATATTTTACCAAAAGAAAACTGGTATAAAAAATTTGAGGATTATTGGAAAGTTTCAGAGAATGACTCAAAAATAATCCTTAACAATCTAATTGATAATAAAATTAAAGAATATGGGGTTGCAAGAGACTATCCCTCTATAGAGGGGACCTCTAAATTGTCTCCGTACATAAAACATGGACAAATACATGTAAGCACTATTTGGAAAAAATGTAATGATACTAAATCTAAAGGTATTGGTTATAGAAAGTATATTAATGAATTAGGTTGGCGTGAGTTCTCTCATAGCTTGATTAATTACTTTCCTGAATTCCTAAAAGGTAATTACAGAAAGGAATTTAATAAATTTCCATGGGTAAAAAATGAGAAGTTTTTAAAAGCTTGGAAATCAGGAATGACTGGTTATCCAATTGTTGATGCTGGAATGAGAGAATTATATGAAACAGGTTGGATGCATAACAGAATAAGAATGGTAGTTGGTTCTTTTTTAGTTAAACACCTAAGAATCAACTGGACCGAGGGTGAAAAACATTTTAGAAATTGTTTACTTGATTTTAATAAAGCCAATAATGTAGCTCAGTGGCAATGGGTTGCAGGTTGTGGAGCAGATGCAGCTCCTTATTTCAGAATTTTTAATCCTATTCTTCAAGGCGAAAAATTTGATAAAGAAGGAAAATACGTAAAAAAATGGATACCAGAACTAAACAAAGTTCCACAAAAATTTATTCATAAACCTTGGGAAATGGAGGAGAAGTATCAACAAGCTATAAATACAATCGTAGGTAAAGATTATCCAAAACCAATAGTAATACATGAGGAGGCAAGAGCATCAGCATTAAAAGCTTTTCAGAGTTTAAAAAAAAATTAAACTTCTCCTAAGAAATGTTGAATTATTGTTCTCCTCTGTGGGTTTAATCTGTGCTCAAACAAATATATACCTTGCCAGGTACCAAGTAATAACACTCCATTTTCAATACTAAGGGAAATTTGATTATTTGTTAAACTGGATTTTATGTGTGCAGGCATATCGTCCTTTCCTTCAGTTGTATGGACATATAACTTGTTATCCATAGGTGCCAGTTTGTTGAAATAATTTATTAAGTCAGTTTGAACATCTGGATCCGCATTTTCTTGAATAATTAAAGAAGCGCTAGTGTGCTGAATACTTAAATTAAGAATACCATTTTTAAACTTATTTGATTTTATCCAATTGATCGTTTGATCAGTAAATTCATATAACTTTTGTCCATCAGTATTAATTTTAAAGTTGTTGAATCTTTGTATCATAAATTAAAGTTTGAAGATGTTAATTCATAAAGACGACTAATTGTACGTTTGAATGGTTCTTTTAATGATTTGGAAGAATTTAATTCATTTAATTTTTTTTCAGCCGAAACTGCAATTGGTATTTTCTTATCATAAACTATGTCAATTAAAGTTATAAACCGTTGTTGTTGATTAGAATTAATGTCGTCAAACTGTGGTATTTTGTCAATAAATATAGATTCTGAAACTTTGATTATTTCTAAATAGTCTTCAGCACCTAAATTTTGATCACACAATTCATTAAAAGTAAATCTTACTATACCTTCATAGAATTCTTTAATCTGGAAATCTCTTCCTTTAATATTAAGTATCTTATTAATTTTTTTTTTACCTTTTGAAACCATCCTAAAATATTTGTTCATTTTAAAATTAGTTTCTTCATTTAAAGGAAAAAAGTATCTATCATTTTGATTGTCTTTTGATTTTCTATAGTCATCTTCAATTAAAAGTTCATGTTCTATTGTCCTATTTTTCATAATTTCAATAAATGGCTTAAATTGATCTCTTTGCAAACCATCTTTATAAAGGTCTTTTATAAGTATATTTGACGAAAAAATAACTTTAATATTTTCCTCAAATATCTCTTCAAACAATCTTCCTAAAATCATTGCATCAACAATATTAGTGACTTGAAATTCATCAAAGTAAAGAATTTCAGTTTTTTTATTTAAATCCCTTACAAAATTTTTTATTCCATTTTCCTTATCTTTATTTTCAAAAATATGATTATGAAATTTAATCATAAATTCATTGAAATGAAGTCTCAATTTTTTTTCTTTTAATGTATTAAAAAAAAAATTAAGAATCATCGTTTTGCCAACCCCTACATCTCCAACTAAGTAGAATCCTAATTTACTCTTCTCTTTTTTAAAAAATTTTCTTAGAAAATTTTGATTAAAATTACTTGAATAGTAATCCTTAAGTTTGTCTATTATATCAATTTGATTTTGATTAATTTCATATTGCTTATCTTCACAATGATTTAAAAATAATTTGTTTAAATTCATTTTTTTGTTTTAAAATCCATTCCGTACTCTGATCTTGGTCCACGTCTCAATCCAAAAGGACCTGAAATAAATATCGTTAAAGGCTTCGTACCAGGTTTTAAATCAACTCTATGTAAATTATTAGCTGATCTAAAACCAATGTATCCTGGTGGTCTCCAATATTTTCCTGTGGTCAAAGTTTCCCAATAACCTCCTCTTAATATTATCGTAATATATGGAAATGTATGATTATGAACTCCGTCTCCATGATCATCAGCCAACATTTCATGGATCAAGATGTTAAAGGGAAACCATTTTGGTCTATGTCTCAAAAGAACATAGTACCTATTCATCCATGGTTTGGCTTCAGCATATCTAGGATGGGAGGGTCCTCTATCTAGAACAACTTTTTTTCTTCCAATTTTTTCTAAGAATCTTAAAAACATATTTAATCATATTGAATTATAGATCCATTTTTAACAACAAATAAATTTCCACCTTGAATGTAAGGTTTCGATATAAAGTTGCGAGCAACTTTTTCAGCTTTTAACACATCTCCTGAATTTAAATTTATTATTATTAAACTTCCATCTGAATTACTCAGATAAAGTTTATTACTACCAATAGAAAAACCTGTTGGTTTTAAATTCTTTCTTTTTTTTTGATCATAATTTTTATAAAGATCGTTAATTTTAATTATATTACCCTGTTTGTTTTGAAGAGTAAAAAGATGTCCACTATTTGAAACGGTAAAAATAAAATCATCAACTATAATGGGTGTTAAAATAGAATTAATTTCATTAATCCAATTAATTGTTCCAGTTTTCAAATCAACTGAATAAAATTGACCTTTATTATTTGAAAAATAAATTGAATTACCATCACTTATTAATTTTGAGTAGTTAAAATTATACGTCTCATTAGCAATATTACTTTTTTGAGTGGGAAGTTGCCATTGTATTAATCCTGAGGATATGTCAACTGCTGTAATATCCCCTATTGAGTTGTTAAAAATAATTAAGTTATCTTTAATTATTAAC
This sequence comes from Pelagibacteraceae bacterium AG-325-J17, assembly GCA_003282825.1. Lineage (GTDB taxonomy): Bacteria > Pseudomonadota > Alphaproteobacteria > Pelagibacterales > Pelagibacteraceae > Pelagibacter. Next base: position 46,115 of record QBYM01000002.1, read on the forward strand.
GAAAATTTTGATTTTGAAACAGTAAAAGAGTCTTCTGTCTGTACATTCCAACATTCAGAACCATCATTTAAATAAAAACATCTTAAAATATTTTTGTAATCAACTACAAAAAATTTGTTAACTTTAATTTTTATTTCTGAATTAAATGGATAATCACTTTTATTAGACCAAATTAAATCTCCTGAATTGCTATTAATTGAAAAGATTTTTGAAATATTATCAGCTACTATTAAGTTATTGTTTACCAAAGAAAGTGACAAAATCGGATTTAATTTTTTTTCACTTTTAGAATAATAATTTTTTATCCAAGAAATTTTTTTATTTTCATCAATTCTTATGATGTCTCCTTTTTTATTAAAAAATATTAAACCATTATCTAAAAATAATGGTTCAAAATTAGATTGCGCAAAATTTTCAAATTTTGAAAATTTATGAGTTGCAATTTTATTAAGATGTCCCTCATATTCCAGTGATCCAAAGTTATTGAGTTTATTATTAGTTTTTTTATTATTTTGACTTTTAGACAAGTCTAATTTTAATGAAGCATTTAATTCACTCACTACATTTTCTTTTTCGACAAGAATTTTTTTTAAATTCTTGTTTTCATTTTCAATTTTTTCTTTCTCATTCCATAGTTTTGAATTCTTATTTAATGAACAATTATTTAGAAGAAAAGAAATTAAGATAAATATTAATAGTTTATTCACTAAGATCTCGGTTTAATCTTTTTTGAGTTTCTTTTATTATATCCTTATTAGCATTTTTTGTATTTAGTATTTGATTAAAAAATTCTTTTGACTTTTGTTTTTCATTTTTTGAGTAAAAATATTCTGCCAATAAATATAATCCATGTGACTTCCAAATGCTTTTTGAATTAATGATTGGGTTCAATATATTCAATAATTCATTTTCATTAGTGGTATCAGCATTAAAAAGAGCCTTTTTATATATTATAAGATTTTTAATTTCATAATCTAAGGAAGTTTTATTTATAAGAACATCAAATAAATAATTAATTTCATTTTTATCTTTTATCAAATTTTCGTCGATCAAATAATATAGTGCCAAAGGAGAATATGTGCTGTTTTTATCCTCAATAATTTCTTTCATCTCAGGGATAATTTTAGAGTCATCACCGTTCTTATGTTCAATTATTGCACTATTATATCTATTTGAAATTTTCTCTTTATTTTGGTCTTTATAAATTTGATATATGTAAAAACTTAATATTGAAAATATTAAAAAAATTGTAATTGATGCTAATATTTTTTTATTATTTATAAAAAAATCTTTAATTTTTTGATTTCTTGTATTGCTATTAATTATTGAGATTTCTTCATCCATATTTAAATCATATTTCTAAGGACATATTGCAATATGCCTCCATTTTTATAATATTCTAATTCATTTTTAGTATCGATCCTACATAATGTTTGAATCTTTTTGATCTCTCCTGAGGCATACTTTATTTCAACCTTAATCTTATCAGAGGGGTTAATTCCATTTTCAATTTCCATTACACTTATTAATTCAGATCCAATTAAATTAAGTTTTTTTCTATCTATATCATCAATAAATTGTAATGGTAAAATACCCATACCAATCAAATTTGATCTATGAATTCTTTCAAAGCTTTCAGCAATTACAGTTTTTACTCCTAATAGTTTTGTTCCTTTAGCAGCCCAATCTCTTGAAGAACCTGTTCCATACTCTTTACCTCCAATAACAACTAGGTCTGTTCCTCTTTTTTTATATTCCACAACTGCATCATAAATTGGCATTACTTTATCTTCAGGGTACAGCTTAGTAAAACCTCCCTCTGTACCTGGGGCCATTTCATTCCTAATTCTTATATTAGCAAAAGTTCCTCTCATCATAACTTCATGATTACCTCTTCTTGAACCATAGGAATTATAATCTTTAGGTAATATTTGATGTTTCATAAAATATTCACCAGTAGGGCTTTCTTTCTGAATATTTCCAGCGGGTGAAATGTGATCTGTTGTGACCATATCACCTAAGATCAGTAATGGTCTAGCATCTTTAATTTCTTGAAAACCCTCTGGTTCATCTGGAAGGTTGTCAAAAAAAGGAGGTTTTTTTACATAGGTAGAATTTTCTTCCCAATTGTAAATGCTTGTTTTTTCTGTTTTGATTTCTTGCCACTGTTTTGGTCCTTCAGAAACATTTGAGTATCTTTTAACAAACATTTCAGCGTTTAAAGATGATTTAAGAGTATCTTCTATTTCTTTATTAGTCGGCCAAATATCTTTCATAAAAACATTATTTCCATTTTTATCTTTTCCAAAAGAGTCTTTGTACAAATCAAATTCCATATGTCCTGCTAAAGCATAAGCAACTACTAAAGGAGGAGATGCTAAATAATTTGCTTTAATATGAGGAGAAATTCTTCCTTCAAAATTTCTATTTCCAGATAAAACTGAAACACCGTAAATATCTTCTTTTTGGATAGCTTCAACTATATTATCTGCCAACGGACCAGAATTTCCAATGCATGTAGTGCAGCCATAACCAACCAAATTAAAACCTAATTTGTCTAAATAAATGTTTAAACCAGCTTTGGCTAAATAATCTGTAACCACTTGAGACCCTGGAGCTAACGAAGTTTTTACCCAAGGTTTTACATCAAGACCAAGCTCTACAGCCTTTTTTGCTAGCAAACCTGCTCCTATAAGAACATTTGGATTTGAAGTATTTGTGCAAGATGTAATTGCTGCAATTAGAATAGATCCATCTTTTATTTCAAAATCAGTATTAGGAACTTTAATTATTGAAAAATCTTTTTTATTAGTTATTTCTTTAAAACTTTTTTTAAAGCTTGTTGATGCATCAGTTAGCAAAACTTTGTCTTGAGGTCTTTTTGGTCCAGAAATTGTAGGTACTATTGTAGACATATCCAGAGTTAAAGTATCTGTAAATTCAATATCATCACTTGCCCATAATCCTTGAGCTTTTGCATACTCCTCCACTATTTTTACTGTGGACTGATCTCTTCCAGAAAATTTTAAATATTTTAAAGTCTCATCATCTATTGGAAAAAATCCACACGTTGCACCATACTCTGGAGCCATATTAGCTATTGTTGCTCGATCAGCTAGAGTTAAATTCTTCAAACCATCACCATAAAACTCTACAAATTTTCCAACAACCCCCTTATCTCTTAACATCTTAACAACTGTTAAAACTAAGTCAGTAGCTGTAGTGCCCTCAGGCATTTTATTTTTTACTTCAAAACCAATAACTTCTGGAATTAACATAGATATTGGTTGACCTAACATTCCTGCTTCTGCTTCTATACCTCCAACACCCCATCCTAAAACAGACAAGCCATTAACCATTGTTGTATGACTATCTGTACCAACAAGTGTATCAGGAAATAAATAATTTTGACCTTTGTGTTCAGCTGACCAAACAACTTTTGAAAGATATTCAAGATTAACTTGATGACAAATCCCCGTTCCTGGTGGAACTATTCTAAAGTTATTAAATGCCTGTTGTCCCCATTTAAGAAAAGAGTATCGTTCTCCATTTCTATTAAATTCAATTTCAACATTTTTATCAAAAGAGTCTGCTTTTGCAGATTGATCTACTTGTACCGAGTGGTCAATAACAAGGTCTACAGCTGAAAGAGGGTTAATTGTATTTGGATCTTTATTTTTGTCCTTAACAGCTTCTCGCATAGCAGCAAGATCTGCTACTGCAGGTATTCCAGTGTAGTCTTGAAGTAAAACTCTTGCGGGTCTATATGCTATTTCAGTTTTAGATTTTTTTTCTTTAAGCCATTTTTTTATTGCTTCAATTTGATTTTTAGTAACTGACAAGTCATCTTCATATCTTAAAAGATTTTCAAGTAATACCTTAAGGGATTTGGGTAGCTTTGATATACCATCTAAGCCATTAGTCTCAGCTTTAGATAAAGAAAAAATTTTAAAGTCTTTATTATTAATCTTTATATCTGTTAATGAATTGTATGAATTTTTTGTACCTGGTTTCATGTATTATATATAAAAAGTAATTATGCTTAAAATAAGAAGCAGTGACATAACACAATTAAAGTATTTAATAAATTTCTCATTTGTCGCAAATTTCCTTAGATATTTACCCACAAATGTCCAAAAAGTAATGCTGCTTAAAGAAACTAAGAATGCAAAAAAAATAACTTGAGTCGCATATTTGAAATAGTTCTCTCCATGTTCGACATAAGTGGATACAATGATTATACCAATTAATACACCTTTGGGATTTAAGAATTGAAAAATAAATGTTTCAATGAACTTTACTGGGTTTTCATTTTTTTTCTCACTATCTATCTTAGAAAAATAAATTTTATAAGCTAAGTAAACTAAAAATATACTTCCTAAATATTTTAAAGAAACTTGAATAATAGGAAATATTTTGAAAACATTTACTAAACCAATAGTTAATAAAAAAATAAGAAAAGTAAATCCTAATGCAACTCCAAAAATATGTGGTAATGTTTTTTTTATACCAAAATTAAAACCTGAATAAGAAGCTATTACATTGTTCGGACCTGGGGTGTAGGCTGCTACTATCCAAAACAAAGCCATTGATAAAATTTCAGGATGCATGAAATTAGGCTATAGGAAGACCATTTTCAGATTTCTGTGATGGGTGTACAAGGATTACTTTACCTTCTTTATCAATTGAACCTAAAATTAAAACTTGAGAAATTACTCCAGCAATATTTTTTTCAGCAAAATTGCAAACACCTATAACTTGTTTACCTTTTAAATTTTCTTCATTGTAGTAATGAGTAATCTGAGCTGACGATTGCTTAATACCAATTTCTTCTCCAAAATCTACTTCAACAACTAATGAGGGTTTTCTAGCTTTTTCATTTTTTTTTACTGAAATCACTGTTCCAACTCTAATATCAACTTTATCAAAAATATCGTATGTTATTTCTTCTTTCATAAATGCAGTATTTATATTAATTATTGGTTATGAGTACAGATATTAATTTAGAAGAATTATACAATAGTTCTGTAAAAATTTTATCAGATCTAATAGGTTTTAGGACTATTTCAGGAGAAGATAATAGTGAATTAATTAATTATTGTCAAAATTTACTAAAAAAACTTGGTGCAACATCTTTTAAGACATTTGATAATGAAAAAAAAAGAGTAAATCTTTTTGCAACTATTAAAGCAAAAAAATCTAATGGTGCTAAACCAATAATTTTATCTGGTCATACCGATACAGTTCCTGTCTCTAAAAGTTGGAGTACCGATCCTTTTAAAGCAACAATAAAGGGTGATAAACTTTATGGCAGAGGTTCTTGTGATATGAAAGGTTTTATAGCGTGTACTTTAGCTTTTGCTCCAATTTATGCAAAAATAAATTTGAATAGAGATATCCATTTTTCATTTACCTTTGATGAAGAGACAGCATGTTTAGGAGCTCCTATTTTAATCAAAGAACTTCAAAAAAGAAATATTCAAGATGGAATATGTATTATTGGTGAACCTACTAAAATGAAAATCATAGATGCTCATAAAGGTTGTTATGAATATACCACTTATTTTGAGGGGTTAGCAGGGCATAGTTCTGCTCCACATAAAGGTGTAAGTGCTGTTGAGTTTGCAGCAAGATACGCATCAAAATTAATTGAATTAAGAAATGAACTCAAAAAAAGAGCACCAAAAGACTCTATATTTGATCCACCTTTTTCGACTTTACAAGTAGGGGGAATATTTGGAGGTATTGCTCATAATGTTATAGCTGACAAGTGTCATATTAATTGGGAAACGAGACCAGTTGTTAAAGAAGATGGTGAATTTTTAAATAAAAAAATTGATGAATATGCGAATGATATTCTTTTGCCAGAAATGAAAAAAGTTTTTTCTAAATCAAATATTAGAAAAGAAATAATAGGTGAAGTAACAGGATTCGATCGAGTTGAAAAATCTGAAGCTTGTGAGTTAGTCGCAAGTCTGACAGGTGATAACTCAAGAGAGGTTGTATCTTTTGGAACAGAAGCAGGATTATTTCAAGAAATTGGTATGAGCACAGTTGTATGTGGTCCAGGCTCAATTGAACAAGCTCACAAAGTAGATGAATTTATAGAACTTAATGAATTAAAAAAGTGTTTAAAGTTTTTAGATGGTTTAAAAAAACAATCTCTTCTAAATTAACTCCAGCCACCCACAGATTTTACTTCCAAAAATTCCTCAAGGCCATGTTCACCCGCTTCTCTACCAATTCCTGAATGTTTAAAACCTCCAAATGGAGCATCAACTGCAATACCAGCTCCATTTACATCAACCATTCCTGATCTCAGCTTTCTCGCAACTCTTTTTACTTTTTCTGAGTCTTTAGTTTGAATATAGTTTGTTAATCCATAAGGTGTGTCATTGGCAATTTCAATTGCCTCTTCTTCTGTTTCAAATGGAATCACCGATAATACTGGTCCAAAAATTTCTGTTCTTGCGACTTCCATATTATTATTTACATCTGCAAATACAGTAGGTTTTACAAAATAACCCTTGTCTAATCCTGCTGGTTTACCTGGTCCACCTGCAACTAGTTTAGCACCTTCATCTATTCCCTTTTTAATTAAAGTTTGAATTTTATTATATTGTGTTTCAGAAATCACTGGACCTATATGCTCTCCTTCTTTTTTAGGATCACCTACCTCAAAATTTTCTGTGTATTTTTTTAATCTTTCTATTGCGTCACTATACATAGATTTCTCTACTAGCATTCTTGTAGGAGCATTACATGATTGACCTGAATTTCTAAAACATCTTAACGCACCTCTTTCAATTGCTTCAGGATCAGCATCCTTAAAAATAATATTAGCACCTTTGCCTCCTAATTCTAAACTCACTCTTTTAAAATCTTTAGCAGCATTCTGAGAAATCAAAGCTCCTGCTCTAGTTGATCCTGTAAAAGAAATCATATTTATATCTGGGTGACTTGTAAGTGCATCGCCTGTTGTGGTTCCATCTCCATTAACTAGATTGAATACTCCTGCAGGAAATTTGGTATCATCTATCAATTCAGCAAGTATCATTGATGATAATGGCGCAAGTTCTGATGGTTTTAAAACCATTGTACATCCAGATGCAATTGCAGGCATAACTTTTAAGCAAACTTGGTTCATTGGCCAATTCCAAGGTGTAATTAATGCACAAACACCTTTTGGTTCATAAATAAGTCTTTGGTTTGGAGCATGTTCACCTAATGGTTTTTCAAATTCGAAATTTTTTAAATACCTAATAAAAGACTTTAAATGAGCTGCACCTGTTCCAGCTTGAAGTTTTGTAGCAAAGTCTTTTGGTGCACCCATTTCAACAGTAATAGCATTGGCAATATCTGCCCATCTTTTTTTATAATTCTCGTAAAGTTTTTCTAATAATCTTATTCTTTCTTCTTTCGGTGAAAATGCCCATGAACTATAAGCTTTTTTTGCAGCATTTACTGCTAGATCAACATCCTCTTTGTTTCCTAATGATATTACAGCACATTCTTCTTCTGTAGCAGGGTTGATTACTTTAATTTCTTCTTTGCTTATTGCTGTCACCCATTTACCATCTATATAAAAATTTTTTTTATTTTCCATAGCAGACTCCTAACCTTTCCTTATTTTTTTGCAAACAAATTAGTTAATTCATAAACTATTGTTGCTGCAGCAAGAGAGGTTACTTCAGCATGATCATATGCTGGTGAAACCTCAACAACATCAGCTGAAATTAAATTTAAACCTGATAAACCTCTTATAGTGTTAACCATTTCTCTTGAGGTCATTCCGGCAATTTCTGGTGTACCAGTTCCAGGGGCAAAAGCAGGATCTAATACATCTATATCAATAGATAAATATAAAGCGTTATCTCCAACTCTTTTTTTAATTCTTTCAGCAATTTTATCAGTTCCCTGAGTTTGAAACTCATCACAATGAATAATCTTAAATCCAAAACTTTCATCATTTTTGATGTCATCTCTACTGTACAAAGGTCCTCTTATGCCCACATGCATTGAAGCATCATCTAAAAATAAATTTTCTTCTCTTGCTCTTCTAAAAGGCGTACCATGAGTGTAAGGTGCACCAAAATAAGTATCCCAAGTATCCAAGTGAGCATCAAAATGCACTAAAGCTACTGGACCATTGTTAATTTTATTAACAGCTTTTAACAATGGAAATGCAATTGTGTGGTCACCACCAAGACTTATAATTCCTCCAACTTTATTCAATAATTCTTCAGCCCCCACCTCTATCTGTTTAATTGCTTCTTCAATATTAAATGGGTTACAAGTGATATCTCCTGCATCAGCTACCTGTTGTACTTTAAAAGGTTCAACATCATAACTTGGATGGTAATTTGTTCTTAAGTGTCTGGAAGCTTGTCTAATACTTTGGGGTCCAAATCTTGCACCTGGTCTGTAACTGGTTCCAGCATCAAATGGAATCCCAACAATTGCAACATCGCAACTCTCCACATCTCTTAGCTCAGGTAATCTTGCAAATGTTGAAGGGCCAGCAAACCGTGGCACTTTAGTTCCACTTACTGGTTGGATTGGATCTTTATTTCTTTTTTTTTTCACAGTAAAATTGTATCACATTCATCTAAATTGGAATATCTTCTATGTGTAAATTTATGAGCTTAATTAGATTAATTATACTATCTTTATTTATTTTTACTCAAACTCAAGCTGATACTATTTATAATCTTATAAAAATTCCAAATTTAGAAATTTATGACATTAAAACTCCAAACAAACTGAGATACTTATATGCCAAACAACCTTTTACACTCGGTGTTGAAAAAAATATAAATTGTTATAATTCTGAAAAGAAAATTCTCGATCAAAAATATAAAATAATTAAAAAAAATTTAAATAGATATAGTCAAGAATTTCTTAAAAAAATTAATCTTAAATACATAGTCCTGTGTGAGGATTTATCCATATCAAATATTAATACTGCTGGAATTCCTGACCATATAATGAAAACATTAATCTTAGATATTAAATTTAACGAAGATTATTTTGAACGTGTAATCCACCATGAAGTGTTCCATATTATAAATGATAGTTTTAAAAAATTATTTGACGAAGACGTCTGGTCTAAATTTAACGTCAAAGAATTCGAATATGCTGAATGCTCCACCTGTACAGATAAATTAGGCTTAGATACTTACACAAATACTAATGGTTTTTTAACTGAATATTCAAGATCAACTGCATCTGAGGATATGGCTGAAGTATTCTCTCATTTAATGATTGGATTAAATTTAGATAGCCTCGATCCAATTTTAGAAAAGAAAATTCACTTTATTAAAACTAATCTTTTAAAGATAGATGAAACTTTCATTTTATGATTGAAAAAATTAAGGCGTCAAAATCTGAAAAAGTAATTTTGATATTTATAGTTACTTTAGCTATATTCTTTTTTGGTTCTTTCTTTTTGATAAAAGATAAATGTTTATTTGTAAAAAATTATGACCCTCTAAAAATTACTTTTGATAATCCAAAAAATATTGCAATATTGAATGTTACTTGTGGAAATGTAATAATTGAACTTTATCCTAACATTTCACCCAATGCTGTAAAAAGATTTAAACAATTAATTAACACAAAATCCTATGATGATGTTGCATTTCATAGAGTAATTAAAGACACACTTGTTCAGGCTGGGGATTTAGAGTTTGGAAAAAAGGGTAATTTAAATTATGGAAAAATTGGAACTGGGAAATCTGGATTAGGAACAATCAATTCAGAGGTGGATACTCCATTTAACTTCGATAAAGGTAGTGTTGGTTTTGCAAGAGGTCAAAAATATAACACTGAGGATAGTCAATTTTTTATAATTCTCAGAGATGAGCCATTATATGAAACTGAATATACCCCAATAGGAAAGGTAATTTATGGATTGGAAGCTTTGGAAAAAATTAAATATTTAGATAAATCACAATATGTATTAAGGCCTGACTTTATAAATTCTTTAAGAATGTTAGTTGACTAAAGGTTTACCTGTAGCGAGAGTGTGTTTTATTCTATCTTGAGTTTTTTGAGTTTCAATTAATCTCATAAAAGCATCAAGCTCCAATTTAAATAAATCATCTTCAGATAAAGTTTTATCAATTGTAGTATCACCTCCACTCAAAACATGAGCTAGCTCTTTTGCAACCTCAACCCCATGTTCTAATATAACTTTATCATTATAAAGTTTTTCTAAAATTTTATCCATTTCTCCTCTTACTGCTTTTCCAGGTAGATTAAATTTATTTTCATCAGGAGCTTTAAAATCTTTATTTTCACTAAGAATTTTTTTTGAAACTTCTAATAAACTATTCCTGTTCATTATCTTTTTATCATTTGGCCTCAAATATTTCATAGGTTCTGCTTCAACTGGTGAAGTGGCTGTCTTTCCATATCCAATAATATCAAACACTTTAAGTGGAGCAAAATTAGGGTCCTTTTTGGCTTCGTCAGTATCTAGCCATCTAGCTAACATTTCCTTACATCCTCCACCTGCTGGGATCAAACCAACAATAGTTTCAACTAATCCAACTACTATATTTGTGTGTGAGGCAACAAAATTACTTTGAACCATTACTTCAAATCCACCACCTAAAGTTAATCCTGAAGGAGCTGAAATTACCGGATATTTGGAATATTTTAAATGCTTACATGTTTCTTGAAAATATTTAATGAATTTTTCAATTGATTTAAAATCTTTTTTATCAGCAAATTGCATTGTATAGGTTAAATTAACACCAGCAGAAAACTGCATACTTTCATTAATTATTATCAGAGGTTTATCAGTTGCTTTTTTAAGAGCATCCATAGAGTCATAATCTAAAGCATTAGCTTTAGTAGTAAACTCAACAATGTTATAGTCACTAAACTTATAAATTTTTGCTGAGTCATTTCCATCCAAACTTAAGGCTGTTTTCTTAACTTTGCCTAAAGTTTCAATATTTGTATATTTTTGTCTTTCACCATAAAAATCTTCATTTTGAGTTTTAGATAAATTTTCTAAGAAACTATTGCCACTAAAATCATCAACTTTATCAAAAAAATTTTTAACCCCTATTTCTTCAAGCATTTCGAAAGGACCTTTAGCCCAGTTAAAGCCAAGCCTCATTGCTTCATCAATATCATTAAATTCCTTAGTAATTCCTGGCACTAATGAAGACGCATATTTAATTATTTTAGATATTACAGACCAAGCATATTCACCATATTTATCTTCTCTATCAATTAGTGCTTTAAGATCTACTTTATCTGATTTCATATCAATCTTTTTGGTAGGTGAATAATCACCAGTCGCAAGATTAATAGCTTCCATAACTTTATTAGTTTCAGTTTTGTTAATTCTGTAAAATCCACCTTTACCTTTTCTTCCAGTATAGCCAGTATCAATTAATTTTTTTACTAATGGAATTTCTTTTGCAACCTCATGAAACTTATCTGTCTCAGGCAGCTCTTTAATAAAACTTTTTAAAACATCAGCCATTAAATCAATACCTATTAAATCATAAAGACCAAATACTCCTGTTTTTGGAATTCCCATTGGTCTTCCAAAAATTGCATCTGCTTCTTCGACTGACAATTTCATTTTAAAAGCTTCAGTCATAGCTATTTGCATAGCATAAACACCTACTCTGTTTCCTAAAAAGCCAGGAGTATCATTACAAACAATTGCACCTTTTCCTAGCTCTATTTCACAAAATTCTTTTAATTCATTTATTTTATTTAGATCATTATTTTCATTTTTAACGATTTCTAAAAGGCCCATATATCTCACAGGGTTAAAAAAGTGAGTAATACAAAAATCTTTTTTTTCTTTATCAGTTAAGTGTTCTGATAAAACTTTAATTGGAATAGATGAAGTATTTGAAGAAACAATCGCTCCTTCTTTTCTTGCTTTAAATATTTTTTCATAAATTTGATGTTTAATGTCAATTCTTTCCACAACTGCTTCAACAACCCAATCAGCATCTTTTACTACATCAAAATTGTCATCTATATTTCCAACTTTAATATTATTAATTTTTGATCTATCGAGTAATAAAGGTGGTCTGGATTTATGAATTCTATCTCTTGCTTTTTCACTAATTTCAGTTTTTAAATCTAGTAAAGTAACTGGAACATTTGCGTTACATAAATGAGCAGCTATTCCACTTCCCATTGTTCCTGAACCAATCACTACTACGCTCTTAATCTTCATGTAGTAATCTTACTATCTGTTAATACCTCTGAGTCTCTCAGACCTTCTTCTTAAGAGTTCAGCAGTAACTAATATTAATGTTGATAAAATAATTAAACAAGTTGCAACGGCAAGAATGGTTGGGCTCAACTGTTCTCTTAAACCTGTCCACATTTGAATAGGGATTGTAGTATTTTCTAACCCGGCTAAGAACAATACCACCACAACTTCATCAAATGAAGTTACAAAAGCAAATAATCCCCCAGATATCACACCCGGTAGAATTAATGGTAAAGTGATTTTCATAAAAGTATTAACTGGATTACTACCAAGACTTGCTGCTGCTCTTGTTACACTATGGTCAAATCCTGATAAAGTTGCAGTAACAGTTATTACTACAAATGGTGTACCTAATATAATATGAGCAAGAATAATACCTAAATGAGTTGCAGCCAAACCTGCTTTAGCCATAAAGAAAAATATTGCTACACCAGAAATAATTAATGGAACAATCATTGGAGATATTAAAACTGCCATAATTAAACCCTTGTAAGGCATGTGTCTGCTGCTTAAGCCTAAAGCAGCAACAGTTCCCAAAATAACTGAACCAATTGTTGCAAAAATTGCAATGATAAAACTATTTTTTGTAGCTAAACCCCAAGGATTTTTGGTCCCATAGATCATGTCCTTATACCATCTTAATGAAAATGCATCAGGGTCTAGTCGTTTCATTCCATCGGAAAAAACTAAAAATTCTTCAGCGTTGAAAGATAATGGGAAAATTACAAACAATGGAGCAATAAGAAAAAAGAAAACTGCTGCACAAATAGTCAAATAAACATAATGCCAAATTCTGTAATGTGGTTCTGTATATTTTGGTAAGGCCATTCTTTTATCCTAATTTAATATTATCTATTCCAACTAATTTATTATACACCCAGTAAATCGCTAAAACTCCTGTCAATAACATCAAACCCATTGCCGATGCAAAGCTCCAATCAAGCGTACTCTTCATATGAAATGCAATTTGATTACTGATTAGAGTACCAGAAGCTCCTCCAACTAAGGCTGGGGTTATATAATAACCTATAGCTAATATGAAAACTAATAAACAACCGGCTCCAATTCCTGGAATAGTTAATGGAAAATAAACTTTCCAAAAAGCTACAAAAGGTGTTCCACCTAATGACTTTCCAGCTCTCATCAAGCTTGGGGAAATAGTTTTCATCACGCTATAAAGTGGCAAAACCATAAAAGGTAACAAAATCTGTGTCATCGCAACATAGCTACCTGTTTTATTGAACATCATTTCAGGTCTATTATCATCGGCCACTAATCCTATACCAACAAAGAAATCATTAACCAAACCTTGTTGTTGCAACAAAATCATCCAACTAGCAGTTCTTACAAGTAATGATGTCCAAAATGGAAGAAGCACACAGATCATTAAAAGGTTGCTATACTTCATAGGTAAAGTAGCTAACAAATGAGCAATTGGGTATGCCATTAAAAAACAAAATACTGTAACAAAAAATGCAATTTCTAAAGTTCTTAGCCATAGAACTCTATGGATCCGTCTATCTTCAGGAACACTTACTATTTCTCCATTCTCATTTTTAAACATATCTATACCCTTTAGATATTTCTGACCAGTATATGCTGGAGCTCTTCTTTTAATTGCTTGCCAATATTCAACATTGGCCCATCTTTTGTGTACGGCCATTATTTGTTCTTTATAGTTTCCTTCTTCGAAAGATTTAGATTTTCTCCTTAATTTTTTAATAATACTTTTAAATCCGTTCTTTGTATAATTTAGTTGTGTAGATAATTTTCCCTCACGTTTTTCATCTACTAACTTTGTAAAATCTGAATGAAAAGCTGCAAAAACTTCTTCGTCTGGTAATTCTTTACCATCCCATTTTTCCATTGCTTTAAAAGTTTTAGGAAGCATTTCAGTGACCATCTTGTCATCCACACTTCTCATAAGCATGTCTCCAATGGGAAAAACATAAGTGATAATTATGAACAAGAGCAAGGGTGCTACAAGTAGGAAGGCTTTAATCTTATTTCTTCTTTCGGCTTTTTTAAGACTTACCTCTAAAGGAATTCCATCAGTTGTTAAAATTTGTTTTGTTTCTGAGCTCATAAATAAAAAGGGCGGTTATCAAATAACCGCCCTTAAATTATAATATATAATTAAGTTTAATAAAACTTAAATTATAGACCAGCTTTCATAGCTTCCCATTTTTCACCAAGCTCTGTACCGTTGTCAGCCCAGTAAAGTGGATCTACTAAGAAGTAGTTTTTAGTGTTAGCTGGTGCAGTTGGCATTTGTGGTACCATATTAGTTTTACCATCTTTATACCACGGCTCTCCTGCTTCCATAATAGCTATAGAAGATTTTCTCCAAGGAGCGTATGCAATATATTTTGCACTTCCTGCTAACATTTCTGTGCTAGTCATCATAGCTAAAGCTTTTTTAGCCATACCATTAGCATCGTTTGGTCCACCCTTAACTTGTACAAAGTACTCGTAGTCAAGACCTTGTCCATCCCATACTTGAACTAGTGGTGCACCTTCTCCAATGATAGCATTGAAAAATCTACCATTCCAACCAGTTGCCATAACAACTTCACCACTCATTAATAATTCTGGTGGTTGAGCACCTGCAGACCAAAATACACATCCACCTTTTGGATCTGTACATAATTCTTTGATCTTGTTCATAGCTCTGTCCACACCTTTATCAGTGTTTAAAGCTTTGTAGATTTTTGCTCCACCTTTTCCTGGTTTAATTCCATCTGCAGCTAAAGCGATTTCTAAGTTTGTTAGAGCGCCTTTGTAGATAGCTCTTTTTCCAGGGAATTTTTTAGTGTTAAAGAAATCTTTGATAGTCTTTGGAGTGCCTTTAACATTATTTTTGTTATAAGCGTAGTTCCAAGAATATAAAATGTTTCCTACAGCACATTTACTTGGCATTGCAGTAAAGAAATCTTTACTTGCAGGAGTTCCATCTGGTGCAGGTGGAAAATCTTTGTCAAAATCAAATTCAACAAATAATCCTTCATCACATCCATTGATAGTATCCATTGCAAATACGTCGATTATATCCCACGTAATTTTGCCAGCTTCTTTTTGTGCTTTGATCTCAGATAATCCACCTGAATAATCAACCCAGTTGATAGTTATACCAAGGGCTTTACCAGTAGGATCACCATAACCTAACTTTTGAGACTCTGTGTAAGCTCCACCCCAAGACACTGCAGTTACTGCAAATGCTGAAGTAGTTACAGAGATAGCAAAAGAAATGGCTAGTAATAATTTACTAAGTGTTTTCATTTTTCCTCCGTTTAAACGTTTTTTTATAAAAACAGATTACAACAAGATCGATAAAGAGAGTCAACAGCCCTTTTTGTAAGTTATACAAGATCTAATTGGTGTTTATTTTGGGTCTAATGCTCTAGCATCTTCACTATTCCAACCAATCTTGATTTCATTCCCTAATTTAATATCAAGATTAGATGAACTATTTGGTACTTTGAGAATAAATTCAGAATTTCCTAATAAATTAATTCGCA
This sequence comes from Pelagibacteraceae bacterium AG-325-J17, assembly GCA_003282825.1. Classification (GTDB taxonomy): domain Bacteria; phylum Pseudomonadota; class Alphaproteobacteria; order Pelagibacterales; family Pelagibacteraceae; genus Pelagibacter. The sequence continues at coordinate 61,889 of QBYM01000002.1, forward strand.
CTCTAGTATGGTCACCATGGTAAATAACTTCTTCTATTTTTCCGTTATGAACATTGTCCATCTTATCATTTGGATTAATTAAAGCTCTCTCAGGTCTTAATGATACGGTTGTTTTATCCCCTTTTCCTTTAACTGAAATTGGATTTGCCAAAATTTCTGCATTAGCTAACTTCACTTTACATTTTCCACCAGAAATATCTGACACTTCTCCAGCAAAAGTGTTATTTTCTCCAATAAATTCTGCAACAAATGAATTAACTGGTTTTTCATACAGTTCATCAGGACTTGAAAGTTGTTGAACTTTACCATCATTGAAAACAGCAATACGATTTGACATTGTAAGCGCTTCACTTTGGTCATGAGTTACATAAACAACAGTTACCCCAATACTTTCATGGATATGTTTAATTTCATATTGCATGCTCTCTCTTAAATTTTTATCTAAAGCACCCAAAGGTTCATCCATTAAAACTAATTGTGGATCAAATACTAATGACCTTGCTACAGCAACTCTTTGTTGTTGTCCTCCAGATAATTGACCTGGCATTCTTTGGGCAAAACCTTGAAGCGAAACCATTGATAATGCTTTATCAATTTTTTTATCTGCTTCATCTTTAGGAATTTTTCTAACTCTTAAAGGAAATGCTAAATTTTCATAAACTGTCATATGTGGAAATAAAGCGTAATTTTGAAATACCATTCCTATCCCTCTTTTGTGCGGAGGGATACTTGAAATCGCATTACCATCTAAATATATTTCACCGTTAGTTGGTGTTTCAAAACCAGCTAACATCATTAAACAAGTTGTTTTTCCTGAGCCAGAAGGTCCTAACATTGTTACAAATTCACCTTCTTCAATATCTAATTGAAGATCTTTTACAACTAAGATCTTTCCATCATAGCTTTTATCAACTTTATCAAATTTAACGAAATCTTTTTTTGAAGCCATAATTTTCAATAACTTTAAAACATTTGTAGGAATAAATATCAACCATTAATAACTAGCTTTTAACATGAAGTTCTTTAGAAAAATTACAAAATAGTTCATAACCCGTATTTGTAACTCTAATTGCTTCAGATGCTTCAACTCCCCAATTTCCAAATTGCATCACTGCAATCATATGAAAAGTAACGTTAGGTTGTAATACAGTCATATCACCTTTAGAAATATTTAAAGTATGTTCGCCCCAATCTGGTGGATATCCTATTCCAATGGAATATCCAGTTCTTGAAGTTTTTTCTATTCCATACTTATCTAACACTTTCCAAAAAGCTTGAGCAACATCATCAGCAGTATTTCCTGCTTTGACTAGATCTATTCCTGCTTGAAGTGCTTCATTAGTCTTCTTCATAGTATCAATTTTTTTTTGGTCTGGTTTTCCTAGTAGAACTGTACGAGCCATAGGACAGTGATATTTTTTATTAACACCTGATAATTCAATAATTGTAGCTTCACCTTCAACAAATTTATCTTCTGACCACGTTAAATGTGAAGCAGATGTACCTTTTCCAGTTGGTATCATTGGAACTATTGATGAATAATCTCCTCCAAAATCAGGGGTTCCTTTTATTAATGTAGTATATATTTCTGAAACTGCATCGCATTGTCTTACTCCTGGACTGATAACTTCAAAAGCCTTTTTCATTCCTAGTTGAGAAATTTGAGATGCAGCTTTCATAAATTTTATTTCTGCATCAGATTTTACAACTCTAACCCAATTTACTAAGCGCTCACAATCCAAAATTTTTGCATTTGGTAAACCTTGTTTAATTTTTTCGTAACAATAAGCGGTGAAATAATGACTATCCATTTCTAGTCCTACTGAGTGTTTGTCCCACTTTCTTTCTTTAATAAGATCTACTAAAGCATCGTAAGGGTGTAACGGCCATGTATGAATATATTTTTCATGATACTTAATTATATTTTCATCTTTTAGATAGGTTTTTATATATGCGCCTCCTGCATCTTGATTTCTAACAAAACAAATTGGTTCATCAGCGTTTATATGTACTATTACACATTGAGCATAATAAAACGACCAAGCGTCATAACCTGTTAAATAATTCATATTAGATGGATCTTGTGAGATTAAAAGTTCAACACCTTTTTTCTGCATTGAAGCTTGGACTTTTTTTAATCTTGATTTGTATTCTTCTCTAGTAAAATTCATAATCTAATTATTAAATAATTCACCGTAGCCTTCAACTTTACTTTTAAAATCAATCTGTTTGAGTGTGTCCCATATTAAAGTTTGATTGCTAGATAAAACTATTTTATTCATTTTTTTTTCTAGATCTTTAATAATTGATAACACAGGTAATGCTGTACAAGAAACAAACAATGCATCACTATTTAACAAATCTATTTTACTTAAAACATCAAATAAATGATCTGGATTAACTTTTCCTATATCTAAATCTGAGGCTATATCAAAATAAGTTAGTCCAGTAATTTCTATATTTTCTTTTTTAAAATAATTAATTACTGACTGATTTATTTCATCTGTATAAGGTGTGAATATAGATAATTTATTTATCTTAAGTGCTTTTAATGCATTAATTGCAGATGTAATTGGTGTTGTAACTTTTGTATTTGGTTTTGTTGAATTAACTTTTTCATAAATAGATGCATATCCTGCAGCAATTGTTCCTGAAGTACATCCATAGGCTATACAATCAATTTTTTGATCAGGTAAGATATTCTTTACAACTTTAGGAATATCATCTGCCATTTTTTTTAATGTTTCATTTGTTAAGGGATTATAACTTTGAATTCTATTACAAAATAAGTCTATGTCTTTACCATAAATTATATTGTTAAAATCTTTTTCAATTCTAAAGTCACTTGCTAAGGTAATTAATCCTATCCTTGGGTTATGTTTTTCAATAAATTTTGGCTCTATTTTAGTTAGTTTCATTTAATTGCTGATTAAATATATATTGATTAAATAGTCTAGTTAAATTACAGTATTAGTTGAGCGATACATAACTCGTCGATATTTACAAAATACGAAAGTGGGATCGATCGTCTTAGATTTAATTATTTAAGGAGGTTCGAATGAAATTTGGATATTTCTGCAACACCACGAATTGGAATCACAAGCCATATAATCAACTACTTGATGAAACTAAAGAGATCACAACTTTTTGTGATGAAAATAATTGGGACTCAATTTGGTATACTGAGCATCATTTTAATCATGAAGGAATGGAGTCCTGTACCAATCCATTAATGATGGGTGTTGATGCAGCAGCTAGAACTAAACAAATAAGAATTGGACAAGCCTGCAATGTCATTACATTTCATAATCCAATAAGATTAGCAGAAGACATAGCTTTACTAGATCAATTATCAGGTGGCAGAGTTGATGTAGGTATTGGCCGAGGGATTTATGGAAGAGAAGCAATAAATATGAATAAAGAGGCTGATCTTAAAGACCAAGCTAAAAATTTCAGACTATTCGAAGAATCTTTAACAATCATGAAAAAAGCTTGGACAGAAGAGTTTTTTAGTCACCAAGGTGAATTTTATACTTATCCATCACCAAACTTTGTTTGGCAACATGATATGAGTCCGCCAAGTGAAAAATTTTTAGATACAAAAACAAATGAAATAAAAAAAATAAGTATTGTTCCTAAACCAAAACAATCACCGCATCCTCCTATTTGGCAAGTTGTTGATGGCGCTAGATCAATTGAGTGGGCTGCACAGAATGGTTTAAATACAATTATGTGGATACCAACTGTTAAAGCTTTAAAGAAAAGATTTGAAATTTATAGAGATGCAAAATCAAAGGCTGAAAATAGAGATGTACCATTAGGAGAAGGTATATCTTTAGTAAGAGATATGTTTGTTGCTGAAACTATGGAGGAAGCCGAAAAAATGGCTGGTGAACACATCATTAATTATATGAAATGGGTTTGTCATTGGAGAGGTTTAGGAAATCACATGGATCCTGGTGAAGAACTTCCTGAGACAAAACATAAATTGGATTTACTAAACTATGATTTTCTTCATAAAAGAAATTTATTATTTGGTACTCCTGAGTATGTTGTTAATAAAATTAATGAATTAAAATCTGAATTAAATTTACAAAATCTACAAGTTTGGTCTAACTTTCCCGGTATAGATCATAAAGCTTGTATGAGAAGCATCAAATTATTTAATGACGAGGTAATTCCAAAAATTAATTTAGACTCTTCTAATATAGAAAAAGCAAGTTAATGGATTTAGAACTTAGAAAGTTTACAAAGTTTGTTGATAAAACTTTCATTGAGGGTGGAAAGAAAGCTAAAGAACCAGTCTTATTAGTATCAGTAGCTGCTGTGTTCAAAAATCCTTGGGCTGGAAAAGGTTTTGTGGAAGACTTAAAACCAATCATTTTAGATTTGGCTCCAAAACTTGGTGATGTTTTAGTTCCAGAATTAATAAAAGAAATTGGATCACCAGAAAAAATTTTGGCTTATGGTAAAGCAGGAACTGTTGGCTTAAACGGTGAAATTGAACATGCATCAGCATTCATTCATACCTTAAGATTTGGAAATAAATTTAGAGATGCTGTTGGTGGAACATCTTATTTAAGTTTTACAAACACAAGAGGTCCTGCGGGCTCTAAAATGTCTATTCCAATGATGCACAAAACTGACTCGGGTTTAAGACCTTATTATCTAACTCATGAATTTACAATTCATGACGCACCATTTGAAGATGAAATAGTAATTGCAATCGGAGGTGCATCAAGTGGCAGAGCACATGCAAGAACTGGAGATCGATATCAAGATATGAAAGAAATGGGTTTAGATCCAAAATAAATTCATGTCTCTAAGTTTTGATCCAAATCAAAATTATTTTTATTTCAAAGATAACAAAACTATTCCCCTATTATTTATACATGGTGTAGGTCTTGATCATCAAATGTGGGAACCTCAAATAAGGTCATTAAATGAATTTTCTATTTTGACTTATGACATTCTAGGTCATGGCAAAACTCCATTTAAAAAAGATAAGGTAACTCTTGAGGATTTTTCAAATCAAATTAGCTCAATATTAAGTTATCATGAAATATCTAAAATTAATCTAATTGGATTTTCATTGGGATCTTTAATTGCATTAAATTTTGCATCATCTTTTCAAGAAAAATTAAACAAACTTATTCTAATTGGAACTACCTATCTAAGGTCAGAAAAAGAAAGGTCACTTGTTTTAGATAGATATAATCAAGCAAAGCTTAATAAACCAATCTCAAAACAAGCTTTAAAAAGATGGTTTAGTGATGAATATTTAAAAAAAAACCCAGAAACATATGATCTTTTCATAAAAATCTTAGATAAGAGTCCTGAAGATCACCAAAATTTTCTTAAAGCTTATAAATTGTTTGCCTGTCATAAGGATAATAGACAATCTATCCAAAAAATAAAAACGGACACATTGATTATGACTGGTTCTGATGACCTAGGCTCTACCCCTAATATGTCTAAAAAATTAGCAAAAGATATAATTAATGCAAATTATATAGAAATCAAAAATGGAAAACATCTTTGTAGTATTGAATGTGCTGATGATGTTAATATGAATATTAGAAATTTTATTAAAAACTAAATGTCAAAAATTCAAAATTTCAAAATGCTTATAGATGGTGAATGGGTAGAATCATCATCTAAAAAAAAAATTGAAACACTAAATCCAGAAAATAATAAAGTTTGGGCAACAGTTCCTGAGGCTAATGAAAAGGATGTTGATGAGGCCGTGCAATCTGCACAAAAAGCTTTTGACAATAATTGGTCTAAAATTCATCCAAGAGAAAGAGCAAAATACTTAAAATTAATTGCAGATCAATTAAGAGCTAACGCTGAGCATCTAGGAAAAATTGAAACTATTGATACAGGAAAACTTTATAGAGAAACTAAAAATCAAGCAAACTACATAGCAGAATATTATGATTATTTTGCTGGTTTGGCTGATAAAGTAGAAGGTACAGTTGTTCCAATAGACAAACCAGATATGCAAGTTACTACTACTAGGATACCGATTGGTGTAGTTGCTGCAATTATACCTTGGAATTCTCAAATGCTTTTAACTGCAGTCAAGCTTGCTCCTGCACTTGCAATGGGAAACACTGTTGTAATTAAAGCATCTGAGCTTGCACCTGTAACACTATTAGAGTTTGGAAAACTAATTGAAAAGACTGGAATACCTAAAGGTGTCATAAATATAATTACTGGTTTGGGCGACCCATGTGGTAAAGCTCTTACTACTCACAATTTAGTTGAAAGAATTGCTTTTACAGGTGGACCAGAAACTGCAAAGCATATTGTAAAAAATTCAGCTGAAAACTTATCTCAAGTAAGTTTGGAGCTTGGAGGAAAAAGTCCAGTTGTTGTTTTTGAAGATGCCGAGCAAGAAAATGCACTAAATGGAATTACAGCTGGAATATTTGGAGCTAGTGGACAAAGTTGTATTGCTGGTTCTAGACTTTACTTGCACTCAAAAATTTATGATGATTTTTTAGAAAAATTAATTAATAAAGCTAAAAAAATTAAATTAGGTAGTCCAATGGAAAAAAATACTCAAATGGGTCCTCTGAATAGTTTTAAACAATTAGAAAATATAGAAAAAAATATTAAGGCTACGATTGAACAAGGTGGGAAAGTTAGATGTGGTGGAAAAAGATCTTCTATTTCAAATGAAGGATATTACTTTCCTGCAACAATAATTGAATGTGAAAATCATAATCTTCCTGTCGCTGAAAATGAATTATTTGGTCCAGTTTTATCAGTAATGAAATTTGAAAATGAAGAGGAAGTAATTAGCAAAATGAATGATAATAAATATGGATTGTCATCAGGAGTTTACACCTCTAGTTTTGCTAGAGGATTAAGAGTTTCAAAAGGTATTAGAGCAGGGATGGTTTTTATTAATACCTATAGATTAATATCACCAATGGCTCCATTTGGTGGAATTAAAGACAGTGGCTATGGTAAAGAAGCGGGAATAGAGTCTATAAAAGAATATACAAGAATAAAGACCACTTGGTATAATTCTTCGGATAAACCGATGACTGACCCATTTACAATGGGATAAGATTTGCCAATTAAACATTTACTAATTTTAATCTTTATAATGCTTGCTCATGGAAGTGCTTTTCCTGTAGCCAAACTTGCTTTGAATAATTCAGTCCCACCTATTTTAATGGCATCTTTAAGAATGGGTCTAGTTTTATTAATATTAATTCCATTTTGGAGATTTAAAATTCCAACTAAAAAGTATTTTAATTCGCTAATACTTTTTTCCTTGTCAATGGGTGTAATGGTATATGTGTTTATGAACTTATCGCTTTTTTACTCAAGTATAATATCACCAATAATTTTAGGTTCTCAGTTAGCAATACCCTTTGGAATACTCGCTAGTGCCTTTATTTTGAATGAAAATATTTCAAAAAATAAGTGGTTGCTAATCGTCACATCTTTTTTGGGTATTTTAATTATATTTTTTGATCCAAAACTATCTGATAATTACATAGGTTTATTTTTTGCAAGTTTGATGGCTTTATTTTTTGGTCTGGCCCAAGTTTTTTCCAGACAATTAAAAGAATTAGATGTCAGTATGATTAATGCTAGTACAGGTCTTTTTGGATTTGTTATTCTAATGATAATCTCCTCTTTAATTGAAGGAAATGTTTTAGTAAGTATTAAATTAATAGAGTTAGATTCTTGGATCTTAATATCTTATCAGGCTATCATTGTATCCTTATGTGCTCATTTATTGATGTTTTATCTTTATAAATTTTATACTGTTGGAAAAATATTTCCTTTTTATTCACTGTTTCCAATATTTGGAATTGCATTGAGCTATATGATATTTAATGAAGTTCCTTCTTTATTATTTGTTTTGGGAGGGATAATTGTAATTAGTTCTGTAATTTTGCTTCATAAAATAAGTTAATTTGGTTGTTGAAAATTTTAAGAAATCAGATTTAATTTATATTTTATAAATTTTTATTACCAAAATATTAATGCTAAATAAATTATTTTTTACAATACTCATAATTCTATCAACATTTATTACATCTGCTCTTTCAGAAATTAAAATAGGTGTAATCTTAGGTTTTACTGGTCCTATTGAGTCCCTTGCACCAGCGATTGCCGACTCTGCAGAAATTGCTTTTAAAGAAGCTTCAGACTCAGGGTCATTGCTAAATGGTGAGACTATTACAGTTATAAGAGCTGATTCAACTTGTAACGATCCCAGTGCTGCAATTGCAGCTGCAGAAGGTGTCATTGCTCAAGGAGTTACTGCAATATTAGGAGCGGTTTGTCCAGAGGCAACAGAAATAATATTATCAGAATCGGCTTTACCAAATGGAGTAGTAATGATTTCACCTGCATCAACATCATCCTCATTAAATGATCTAGACGATAAAGTTTTTTTTAGAACATCTCCTTCTGACTCAAGAGGTGGTCAAATTTTGGCTGATATAACAAAGGATAGAAAGATCAAAAAGGTTGCTATAACTTATACAGATTCTAATTATGAAAAAGATTTAGCTTATGCCTACAGAGAAGCAGTTGAGAGACATGGTATAAAAGTAACAACAATAATTTCTCACGAGAATAATAAAGATGATTATTCATCTGAGGTTGCAACATTAGCGGCTGCAGAGGGAGATGCAGTAGCTATAATTAGTAGCATTGATCAAGGTGGTAAAGAAATTATTCAAGCTTCAATAGATTCAGGAGCATTCAATAAATTTATTTTATCTGATAGAATGATGAGTCAGTCTTTGATTGATATATTCGGCAAAAAACTTAAAAAATCATTTGGATATATTCCTGGATCTAAAAATAAAGGAGCAGGTTTTTTTAATAAAATAGCTAGCGGTCAGGGTATTAATAGTTCAGATCCATATACTGGCGAGTCTTATGATGCTGCCGCATTAATCATTTTAGCTATTCAAGCAAGTGGTAATACAGATGGGGCGTCTATTGCAAAAAACATTTTAGCAGTTGGAAATGAACCTGGAACAAAAATTTATCCTGGTGAACTTAAAAAAGCATTAGATTTAATAGCAAAAGGAAAAAAAATTGATTACGAGGGTGTAACTGGTGTAAATTTTAATGAGAATGGTGAAGCTAAAGGTTCTTTCTTAGAGCAAGAGGTAAAAAGTGGTAAATTCAAAACAAAAAGACAACGATAATCTTATTTTAAATTAATCAAAATTCTTAACTTGGTTAAAAGTTTAATTTTAAAACATATATTTATCAGCTATGTACATAGCCCAAGCTAAAGCTGCACCTAGTATTATATATTTCATAAAATTACTTCCTATTGAAGATTTTTTTAATGTTAGTTATTTAATCTTTTATAAATACTGTTTAGACTATAAACAACAGATTTGTAAACATTTTTTTTTGTCATCTCTTTCAAGCCTTGTTCGTTAAGTCCTTTTGGTGTTTGAGACTCTTTTACTAAATGTTTAAGATCTTTTTTAGAATTAATAACTGCATCCTTTGATAACGCTAAAAATAATGAGGTAATATATCTTTGTGCATCTTTTCTTTTAATTCCTTTTTTTATCAACCAATCACTCATTACTCTTAGTAGTTCATAATATGAGGCCATCATTCCAGATGTTGACCAAAAATTGGTAGATAATTTTTCATTCTTAATTTCAATCGTAGAGCCTATCTTGTCAAAAAAAATTTTTACTTGTCGATTAGGTGGATAAATAGGAACTGGACCTTTCTTGATAGATATTGGAGGCAGCGGTATTGCTCTAATAATTTTAGATTTTACTTTTATCATTTTTTTAAGTTGAGAAAGATTTATGGTTGAAATAAAACTTATAATTATTTGATTTGATTTAAATTTTAAGTCTTTAATAATTTTATCTCCTACTTTTGGGGTGACAGATAAAAATATCCAATTTGATTTGTTAATTACATCTTGATTGTTTTTCGCAATACTTACTTTTTTAAATTTTTTCTTTAAATTGTTTGCTATTCTCTTATTCCTTGGAGATACTATTATTTGTCTAAACTTTATCTTAGATTTACATACTCCTGAAATAACTGAAGAAGCTATTTTTCCTGTTCCAATAAATCCTAATTTCATAAATTTATAAATTTCTTATTTGAAGGATGATAGTTTAATTTTGAAAAAATGAACCCCTAATTCTCAAGAGTTCTCTGCTCAAATCTTTGTTTTCTTTGAATGGACGTCTACCATGTAACCAAAAATAATTATTTGCTACGATAGCTGAGCCAACTGGTAATTTTGTTATGACTTTATTTTTACTCTCTTCCAAACAATCAGACAATTTTTGCAAAAAATTTCCTTGAGACATATTTTTTGGTTCAGGAAATTGATCAATATATGAAATTTGAGCTTTTCCATTTTCATCTTTTGAAAATACTGGATGCTCAACTTTATAATCTATATTTTTACTTTTTGGAGAAGACCAAACAAAATTTTCTTTACCCACTGGATCGTTAAACAATTCCTCACAATATTCCCAATCATCTAAGTGTAGCATTGCTGTTTCACCACCTTCAACATTTTTTTCTTCAATCTTTGTCATCAAAAGCCAATCGGTTACTTCTTTTACATATGTTCCATCAGTATGAAGATCCATGTTAGTATAAGCTTTCCTTAAATATGAGTCACTCTTATCTACATGTTTTACATGAAATCTTGCATAGTACTTTCCTGCCATAGAGTCATGATTGGGGTTACCAATTAAATGAGATATCGCAGTAGACAACTTGACCAAAAAGATATCATCAATATTAGAATTTTTATCCTCTGGACCAATTATAAAACACCCTAATTTTCTATCTCTGATAATTTTATTTAATAAAATACTAAGTTTATTCTGAGTTAAGTCATCTAAACTTTTTGCGATTGTAAATCTCGTAAATGGTTTGTACTCAATTGCTGTTAGATCAAATTTTTTAAAAGGGAAAATTAATTTTTCAATAGTTTCGTTTTTAATCTTAATATCGATTATTCTAGGGGAAACTTTATTTGGTAAAATTTCAAGTCCTGGTATGTTGTTCATAATTAAAATAATTTATCCAATTATAACAAGTTTTTAAAGTCTTAAAAATAATTATTAATTAAGCTCATTGCAACTGCTGAAAATACTGTAGGGTAAACAAAGTTTTTTTTTGTAACAAAAAAAATCCCTAAACTCAACATGACAACTAAAATTCTACTTAAATAACTTGCGTCAGATAACGCCCCAACAGGAAATATTATAGTTCGTGCAATAAGTGCTGCTAATGTTGCGTAAGCTAAACAATTGAACCATCGAAATATTCTTGAAGTTTCTTTAATTCTAACTGATGACAAAACTCCTAAGAATCTTGATATATAAGTTGCCAACGAAGTTACAATTATTGATAATAGAATATTAATTGACATTTTTTTCTCCAATTAAATAAGATATCGATCCTGCAATTATTCCTCCAAGTAAAATTGACCATTCTGGTGAAAAAAAATAAAAAAATGGACCTAGTATTCCTCCAAGCATGACTGATAAACTAACTTGAATTGTTTTCATCGCTCCTACCAACATACACGTAAAATAGATTGGATTTAAAATAGCTAAACCCATTAACATATCTTTATTTAGATAATCAGATAAATAAAAACCAAGAATTGTTGATACAACTGCAACACTCCATGTTGCAGAACCTATGCCTATCCAGAAATCAACTCGATCTTTTTTTTCAATCGTCTCATAGTTACTTTTCATAATTAACCAAGCTGAGACAGCAATGAAATGACAAGATAAATAATATTTCCATTTTGGTTGTTTTTCATCCATCATCAAAGGGAATAAAGAAACTGCCATTGGATAAAGCCTTGCATTAACAAACCAAACTGCAATAAAAATACTTAGTAACGAAGCACCTACTAAAATTGACTCAGCCATGACAAGTGAGCCTGGCAAAGCATAAATTAACATTGTAGAAAAAATGCTTTCCTGGATATTAAAACCTATATTTTTAAGAAGCGCACCAATAGCGATGAAACAACATCCTAGTGCTATTGCGGGACTATCAGGTTTTAAAATTGATTTAAATCCTCTAAAAAATAATTCTTTTTTAATCATTAACCGCCTAAAAATAAGCGACCTACATCAGGATTATTTAAAAGATCGTCTCCTTTACCAGCTATTGCAGTTTGTCCAGAGACCAAAACATAACCAATATCTGCAAACTCAAGACCTTTTTTAGCATTCTGTTCTACAAGAATAATAGTTTTTTTTTCATTCTGTTGAAGATCTCTTAAAATTTCAAATACCATATCTATATATCTGGGCTCTAACCCAATAGATGGTTCATCAACTAATAAAACTGATGGCTTCATCACTAATGCTCTAGAAATTTCCAACAATCTTCTTTCTCCCCCAGATAATACTTTTGCTGGTTGATATCTCCTATTTCCTAATCTTTCATATTTTTGAAGAATTTTTTCTGCTTCTTCATAAGACTCTTCTGTTTTATCCTTAATAAACCCACCCATTAATAAATTTTCTTCTACTGTCATATCTGGAAAAACTGAATTATCCTGAAGAATATAGGCTATTCCAACTGATTTAAGTTTTTCAGCAGGAGAAAGATTTGTAATTTCTTTTCCATCTATTTCTATTTTTCCAGAAAAAATATTTGTAAATCCATAAATTGAATGGAGTATTGTGGATTTTCCCGCTCCGTTGGGACCTATTAAACAAAGTGATTGTGCTTTACTTACAAAAAGTTCAAAATTATGAAGTATTTCCATTTTACCATAACCAGCATTGAGATTCTTTATTGTTAAATGAACATTATTAGGAGATAGGTTCTTTAAATCTTCAGCAACAGGAGCTTTACCCAAAACTTCATATTGATTTGACATTATTGTGCTCCCAAATAAGCATCGATAACACGCTTATCATTTTTAATTTCATCTGGTGATCCATTTGCAAGCATCTTGCCATATGCTAAGCAAAAAATATCCTCAGCTAACTGCATAATCACTTTCATATTATGCTCGATAACTAAAAGTGTAATACCAAAATCTTGATTAACTCTAATTAATCTATCTATAATTCCATTTATTAAAGTAGGATTGATACCAGCAGTTGGTTCATCTAATAGCAACATCTCAGGTTCATTCATAAGTGCCATTGCTAATTCTAATAATTTTTGTTGTCCAAAAGATAAATCACCAGCTCTTAAGTTTCTTTTTTGATATAATCCAACAAAATTTAATAAATTTTCTGCCTTTTCTGTTAAGTCTTTTGGAATTTTTGAAAAAATTGTGAATAAGCTTGCGTCACTTCCTTTATGACTAATAAGCATATTCTCTACACAATTTAATTTGCCATAAATTCTAGTTTGTTGAAATGTTCTTAATAAACCAAGTTTTGCTATTACTGGAACAGGTAATTCTGATACTTCTTTCTCATTAAATTTAATTGATCCGTTATCGATTGGATAAGTGCCGACAATAGAATTAAATAAAGTTGTTTTACCTGAACCATTTGGTCCTATTAGACCAACAATTTTTCCTTTCTCAACTTTCATTGAAATGTCAACATTGGCTTTTACACCACCAAATGATTTACTGACATTACTAACTTCTAAAATACTCATTTTAATTCTACCTGTGCTTTTCGATCTGCTTCATCAACTACTTCTCCAAATCTCTCTGGATATTTCTCTCTTAACCATCCCATTATTCCTTCCGGGAAATAAATTACAATTACAACTATAAGAACTCCTAGTGCAACGTATTGCCAACCTAAGAAGAATGTCCAAAAACCTTCTTTGAAGATATGAAATACAGTTGCTCCAATAACAGGTCCCCATAAAGTTCCTTTTCCACCTAAGATAGCCATCAAGACCATGAACACTCCCATCTCTCTTCCATCAAATGCAACATCAGTTGAGTCTATATAACCAACTAGACCACCCATAATTCCTCCAGCTAATCCACAAAAGAAAGCAGATATCATCCAACCAATAATTTTATATTTCATTGTTTGAATTCCCATTGCCTCAGCTTTGTCTTCATTATCTCTTATTGCATTTAGTATTAATTTAAATCTTGTTGAATAAATTGATTTGACTGTAATAAAAGTCAAAACAACTGCCATGAAACTCAAGAAGTAAAAGAATTCACCTCTTGCTTCTAAGCTTCCTACATCTGGGAAAGGTGGAGTTGTAAAACCTTGTCCAGCTCCAATAATTTCTATACCACCTGAAATCTCACCAGCTGCAACTCCTAAACCTAAAGTGCAAATTGCAAAGTAATGGCCTCTTAATCCTAAAATTGAGTAACCAATTAATCCAGCAACAATTGTTGGGATTACTGCAGCAACAACAAGACCCATAGCCATTCCTTGAAAAAATTGAGTTGGAGTATGTACAAATGTTTTCTCCCCACCACTTTCAGTCCATTCAGCTAGTGGAAAAAACATTCCCACTTGAACTGATGCACAAAGGTACATTCCAAGTCCATAAAATAGTATATTTCCAAAGGTGTTGTAACCCATTTCCCCACCTTGAATATTCCAAGTAAGAGCTAAAACAATTAAAACACATAGTATTGATAGTTGAACTTTAAAAGCTGGAAATATAAATGGCGCAGCTAATCCAAAAATTAACAATGCTGCATATAAAATAATATTCTTGTTCATTATTTTAAATACTCTCTTTTTCTTGATAATTTAAATCTTCTATAAACTAAAATCAAAACTAGTAATAAAAATACTGAACCAATTCTAAATTCTGTACCTAAAATATAATCAGCAAATTCTTCAAAAACTCCAAGTCCCATTCCTGACATTGCTACACCAGGAAGATTTCCTAATCCAGCAACAATAACAATCATAAAAGATCTAATTGTATAGGGTAATCCCATATAAGGATGAATTGTAAAAGTAATTGATATTAAAGCTCCAGCAACACCACATAAAGCAGCATTAATACCAAATGTAGCAGCATAAACTTTTTCTGTATCAACACCTAAAATCTTTGCTGCACGGGCATTTTGGGCTGTAGCTCTAATTGCTCTGCCAAGTTTAGATTTTTTCATATAAACAACTAAACCTATTGCAAAAACAATACTAATGAATGCTGAAAATATTTTAGAATTTGGCAGTGTTACGGAATTATCAAATAACATTGTTGTTCCATAGCCAGAGTTTGCAAGAACAACATCAGCACCAAATGCAAAGTTCATTAATTGCATAAATAAAATACTTATTCCAAATGTTGCTAGAATTGAGATAAATAGATCTCTATCCACTACTTTATTAATAACCAACTTATAAATTCCTACTCCAACAAAATACATTATAAATGGTGAAACAATCACTCCCCATGCAGGATGAATTCCCCATAGGTACATAAAGTAAGCAATGTATCCACCTAAAATAACTAAATCTCCTTGAGCAATATTGATAATATTCATTACTCCCCATTGAAGAGCCATACCGTAAGCAATTAATGCAAATAATATTCCTAATAAAACTCCATCAAGCGTTGCTTGTAGAGTTAACATTGGAACTTGGAATATTAAAAAATCCATAATTAGAAACTGTTATAAAAAAATGCCCCCTAGAACTAGGGGGCATTTTACATATTAGATATTATCTTTCTGACCAGCTTGGAATTGGGTGAATCAATTTAGCTGAAGCCCATTTAGTTGGAGCTACAACTTTATTTTCACACTTACTTCCATCAGCATTACACATAACTTGGAATAATACCATTGGCTTGTCAACATTTTGACCACCAGGTGCAAATTTTATGTTTCCATAAAAAGTTTGCATATTAGTAGCTGCTAGAGCATCTCTTACTTTTTTCTTATCAAAAGAATTTGCTCTTTCAAATGCATCTTTAAAAACTAATAAAGCTGCAGATGACTCAGCCGCTTGATATGGCGGGTCATATTTGAACTCTTTTTCAAAGTCAGCAGCATATTTCATTCCATTTCCAAAGAACTTATCTTTGTAAGATAGAGTTTTATGCCATTGAGATGCACATAATGCATACTCAGAGTTTTTACCATGTTGCTTTGATAATTTCGCAGCATCACAGTGAGTCATTGCTAACATTGGAACATCAACTTTCATCTCAGCTATTTGTCTGATTGCAGTTAATGCACCTTTTGTATGACCTGAAACTACAAGAACATCTGGTTTTACAGCTTTAACTTTAGCTAAAGTTGCAGCCATATCATTTAGTTCTTTTGGTAACTTGTCATCAATAATGATTTTTGAACCTGTTCTTTCAGCAGCTTCTAAAATACCTAATCTCACATCTTGTGAGAAAGCATCTTGTTCAAAAGCTTGTGCTATTTTTACAGGTTTGCCACCGTTCTTTTCAACAGCTAAATCAATCGCTACATCTAGATATAAGTTTGCTGGTGCAAGCACTGCAAATAAATATTTATATCCTTTGGTAAATAATGATCTAGATGCACCATTAGCTTCTACCATTGGTACACCATATTTTTCTGTTACTGGAGCGATTGCTTTTGTTAATCCAGAACTATATGGGCCAAGCATAAACTCAACACCATCTTGTGAGATTAATCTTTCTGCAAGTTGTGCTGCTCTTTTTGGGTTTGACTCATCATCATAATAAATGATTTCAAACTTATAAGTTTTTCCACCAACTTTAACTCCACCCATGCTGTTGATTCTGTCAACGGCCATATTATAACCGTTTTGAGTGTGAACACCATTTGAGGAATATTTTCCAGTTAATGAAATAGCAGAACCTAAAACTATCTTATCACCAACAACTTTTGCAAAAGATGTTACTGAAGTAGATAATAATAATGCTATTGCAGAAATAAAACTTAAGATTATTTTATTTATTTTCATTTTATTTCCCTTGTTAATTAATTAATTAATAGCTAATTAAATAAAGAAAACAGCTGTTTTGCAAGAGACAAAAGGTGCATTAAGTTTTTTTAATATTGTTGTGAAATAATAATTATTAGTGCAATTAGAACTAAAACACTCGCTGAGATTGTATTAATTGTTTTTGGATTTGTTTTTATCCAAGTAATAAGTTTTTGTGCGAGCAAAGCGTAACCAATCAAAGATAAAAAATCTAAAACTATATAAGTTGTTATTAAAATAAAAAACTGAACAACATAATTTGAATTAAAGTCTATAAACTGTGGGAATATTAATGGAAAGAACAACCAAGCCTTTGGACTTGTACCAGCAACTAAAAAACCATCTTTAAAAAAAGAAAAAAAACTTTTTGAAGAGATTACATCTGAATTGATATTCTTTGGTGCTGTTTTATAAACATCATAAGCTAAATAAAGTAAATAAATTACACCTATCCATTTTAATATACTTAAAAAACTTGGGTTATCTGAAAAAAAACTACCCAAAACAAATATAACTAAAGTAGCTTGAATTAAGTTTGCGGTAATGTCTCCTAATGCAGTCCAAATACATTTTTGAATTCCGTAATTCATCGAATATGAGATAATAACAATTCTAGGAGTACCAGGTGTGATAAAAAGAAAAATTATAATCTGTAAAAAAAGAAAATAATTTAAGGGGAGCATTTAAAAAGAGATAGCCCTTAAAAACCGGGAGCTAAAGATGGCTAAGAAGGACTATCTATAATAATATATCAGATCTGAAAAAAAATGCATTATCGATTTTTTTCAAATATAAGGAATTTATGAAAAAAAAAGGTCACACCCCAATTACCCGAGTCAAAAATCCTGAGCCAAATGTTGAAAGTCCAGATTGGGTCATCTGGGCTGCCTGGGCAGATAGAATCACTTTTGAGGAAATTGAAAAAAAAACTGGTTACAAAGAATCTGGTGTAATAAAAATAATGAGACGATCTCTCAAACCATCATCATTTAGATTATGGAGAAAAAGAGTAAATCAAAAAAGTATAAAGCACAGAAAAAAGTTCGAATACTCTAGAAAACAAATTACTAGTAAAATAAAAAAAGGTGACTATCTTTAAACAATGAAAAAAATAACAATTTATACAGGTCCATTTTGTAATTATTGTGATGCAGCTAAAAGATTATTAACTAGAAACAACACTACTTATAATGAAATTGATATTGGCAAAGTAGATGGAGCAATGGATGAAATGATTAAAAAAGCTAATGGAAAAAGAACAATTCCTCAAATTTTTTTTGATGACGAACATATTGGTGGTTATGATGAAGTCAGGGCTTTAGAAAAAGAAAATAAATTACAAGATCTCTTAAAATAAAACGAAGTAAATTACTAAAAAAATCAAAGTATATTCGAAAAAACTTTTAAAAATTGTTATTTGTTTTTCGTTAAACTTTTGATTTACATATTTTTTTAGTAAATAAAAACCAATATTTACTAACAAAATTCCAATTGTAACACCAATTATAGTAGATTTGATCGTAAAGTTTTTATAACCAAAGTAACAAGCTGCTACAAAAGTAAACCAAGAAACTTTTGTAATAAAAATTTTGAATATTATTCCAGCTTTCTTACTAAAAATTGATTGTGTTTTTATTATTGAGTATGACCAAATAATTCCAATTAAGAAACTAATATATTTAATTAACATTATTAATTAGCGTAACAGGTTTATTTAGTTTTAAAAAAGTTACTTAATAGTAATAGTTACTGCAGGTTCTTCAGCCCATATTTGACATAAATTACTGCCATTGTTATTAACAGCGATCGCTGCAGATGTACCAAAAGATATATCAATTGTTGGCGAAATTAATGCTACTGTATACGGTGATGTTAATTCGTAGACAAGTATATGATCATCATCTGAACTACCATCTGCATGTTGACTTTGATGTTTTGATGAACCAACTCCTTGATCATACTCTATATCTTGATCGGCTGTTGTATTGTTGCACGCTGCATTGTTACACCTTGTATATTGATCATTAATTAAATACATATTCATTTCAGCTCTTGTTCCACCTTCTGCTACCGCAGGCTTATGAGTGTATTTATTTGCATCTTGATCACCTGCGTACATGGCATCAGTAGCTGCGATTGTAACACATGCATCTGTATTTCCATCCCCACCAGTAATTGCAGCCTTTGATCTAACTGAAAACTTTCTGTCAATTGTAACTCTCATATGAGTATAAGTTGTTCCTAGAGGTAATAAAGCTGGATCACCATAAGCTGCTGCAACTGCACCTACACCAGCGGCTGCAATGTCTATAGTACGATCACCACTTCCAATTACAACTGCATTTTCACAACTCGTAACTCCTGTGCTCGCTGTACATAATTCTACTTTTCTCATTGTAATTTTGTAAATATCTGCTGGACCAGTTGCTGCAAAGGATATTTTTGAAGAACCAACCCATAAAATTAAAGAAAAAATAATGATATTAAAAATATTTTTCATATTAATCAGTTCTTGATATTGTTGAGCTCCCTTTAAATTCAATCATAATTTTATTATTACGCTGAACTTTGCTTAAAAGTTCACCTGACATATCTTTACTTTCTTTCCATGCAAGGTCACTTATTCCATCTAGTGCTGTCGGACCATTATTTTTTGGTGGATAGATAAATTGAATTTTTGCATACCATTCATCCTCTAATCCTTTTTTATCTTTATCGTCGTAAGCTAATTCTAAAATAGATATAGGAGTTAAAACCATTTCAGAACCTATTTTCATTCCTTTTATGTCTTCTCTTAAAACTCCATCCCATTCATAACTATTTATAAATATTTTTGACCAATGAACATAAGGAACTTGACCTGCAAGTCGATAATCCCACCCATCTAAAATTATTTCCTTTGTTGTATCTTGAAGACTTCTGTACATGTTTCCATTAAAGTCTAATACTGAATTTCTTACTTCAAACCCAAAACTACCTCTTTTGTGACTTTCATTAAAATCTTGATCTATGAAAGCATTCATTCCAATCATCAGGGTATCATTATTTAATAATTTTCTTGTGCCTATTCCTAAATTTCCAATTATTCTTTCAGAGTTATTTTGCTCTGTATTAAATAATGAAAATTGAGTAAAAATATTTCCTGAGTCTATTTCTAGTATCTCCCTGACACCTAAAATACTATAATCAGGTTTATTATTTTCTCTTAAATCAATACTAACTTCTGTATGACCATTTCCTGGTATTAAATTAGATACATACTCAGAAACATTTTTAGAAACATCTGCATAAACCATGCTTGTTAAGAAAAGATATAATATTATGGATATTAATGTTTTAGCGCTATTCATAAAATTTTTAAATTTATATAATTTTTTCTAATTTCCCGCGCAAAACTAAAGAACCTTTTTAACCTAAAATTAAATTTATTTAAATAAAAAAAATTAATCTTTTTGCTTAAAAAATAAACAAATACCATTATTACAGTATCTTTTTCCAGTAGGTTGAGGTCCATCCTCAAAGATATGACCATGATGTCCACCACAATTTTTACAATGATACTCTGTTCTAGCGTAACCTAATAAATGATCAGTTTTAGTTTCAAAAACTTCAGGTAAAGATTCAAAAAAAGAAGGCCAACCAGAACCACTTTCATATTTACTATTTGAATTAAATAATTTTATTCCACAATTTGCACAATGATAACTTCCTTCTCGTTTTTCATTGTTTAATTCACTAGTACCAGGTGGTTCAGTTCCATCCTCGAACATAACTAATTTTTGTTCTGCAGTTAGATTGGGATTTTTTTTGACCATAAAATTATAATAATTTAGCACAAGATTGATGTAAAAATGAGTGCAATTCGACTAATTTATCAAAGTTTTTGTTATAACCGCCGCCTAAAACACCACAAAGAGGAATACCCTTTGAAAAAAAGTTTTCTGTAACAAGTTCATCTCTTTCTTTAATTCCTTCATCAGAAATTTTTAATTTACCTAAACGGTCGTTATGATGAATATCAACACCAGCTATATAAAAAACATAATCAAAATTTTCTTCATTAAGCTCATTTAAATAAAACTTGAGAGTTTTAAGATATTGTTTGTCCTCTAAATTGTCCTCAAGCTCAACATCTAGATCGCTTATTGATTTTTTAGCAGGATAGTTTGATTTTGAGTGCATGCTAAAAGTAAATACATTTGTATTATCTTTAAATATATCTGAATTTCCATTTCCTTGGTGTACATCTAAATCAACAATTAAAATTCTACCTGCTAGTCCTCTATCAAGTAGATAATATGCAGCTACTGCTACATCATTAAAAACACAATAACCAGCACCACCCTCAAAATTTGCATGGTGACTACCTCCAGCAGTATTGCAAGCAAGACCATAATTAATTGCAAGCTTTGATGCTAAAACAGTTCCTCCAGTTGCCACTAAGGATCTTTGAACAACACTATCGACTAAAGGAAAGCCAATTTTTTTTACTCCATTTTTATCTAAAGTTTTATTCTTAATATCTTTAATATATTTTTCCGAATGGGCCCTTTTTAAGGTCTCATCAGAACATGGATATGGTTTATGAAATTCTTTTACTATCTTTTGATCTATCAGATATTTTGCAAGTTCACTAAATTTGTTAATTGGAAATTTATGATCATCTCCAATTTTAGCAAAATAATCTTCATGATTAATAACCGGCAAATCCATTTTTATTCTATAATACGAATAGGTTTTCCATTTACACAAGACTCTAAAGACTCGATCATTTGATTATAATAAGTAGTGTAATTTTCAGCTGTTACATAGCCAATATGTGGGGTAAGCAAAGCATTTGGTAAAAATCTCAATTTATTGTTTTCAGGTAAAGGTTCTTTATCATAAACATCAATTCCAGCTCCTGCAATTTCATTAGTTGATAAAGCTATAATTAAATCATCTTCATTTATAATTGGACCTCTTGAGGTGTTTATTAAGAAAGAAGTCTTTTTCATTTTATCCATCTCTTTTAAAGTAATGCAATCTTTGTATCTCTCTCCACCTTGAACATGAATTGATAGAAAATCTGAATTCTTAATTAAATCTTCTTTACTACATGGCAGAACATCTAGTTCCTTACAGGTATCTAAGTTTAAATTTTCACTCCAAGCCATGACTTGCATGCCAAAAGCTTTTCCAATTTTAGCTACTTGTGATCCAACTTTACCTAAACCAATTAAACCCAAAATTTTTCCTTTAAGCTCCACCCCTACTGTAGTCTGCCAGTATCCTTGATACATATTATCAATTTCCTCTTTAAAATTTCTAGCTAATCCAAGTATTAAAGCCCAAGTCAACTCAGGAGTTGGATTAGTGTTCGATTCTGTTCCACAAACTATAATTTTTCTTTTTTGGGCAGCCTCTAGATCAATAGATTTGTTTCTTAATCCACTTGTAATAATAAATTTTAATTTAGTTAAATTTTCAATAATATTTTTTGTAATTGGAGTTCTTTCTCGCATTACCAATAATGCTTCAAAATCTGATAATTGCTCAATTACATCTGCTTCATCAACAAAAGGTTCACTAAAAATTTTAATTTCATATTTCCCTGATAGTTTTTCTAAATCAATAAATTGTTGAGAAACATTTTGATAATCATCTAAAATCGCAACTTTAAGCATTTTTTATTTCCTTATTTGATAAGAATAAACCTAATATAATTAAAATTGCCCCAATCAAGTGAAAAAATTGAAATTGTTCATTATAAAAGAATATTGCCATTATTGTGCTGAATAATGGAATTAGAGATAAGAATATGCCGGCTCTATTTGCCCCAATGATAGAAACTGCCCCAGCCCAGCAATAATAAGATCCAATGCTTGGAAATATTGCAACATAGATCAAAATATAAAAAAGATTTTCATTTAACTCAATAACTTTTCCCTGTGTTATATCTAAAATAAATAGTGGCAAAAGAAAAATTAATCCAAATGTACAAATTATTTGGACCAGAGCAAGTAAAGATACTTCAAAAGTTCTTTTTCTTAAATATGCAGAATATATTCCCCATGCAATTATTGCTCCGATCATGAATAAATCTCCACTATTAAAATTTAAGGTAAGTAAAATATTAAGATCAAGTCTAGTAATAATAGCTAAAATCCCTAAAACTGAAATTAGTAATCCAGATATTTGAAAAATATTTGTTTTTTCAATTTTTAAAAGAAAGCAAACTAAAATTATTGTTACAGGTATTGCAGTATTAAAAAGTGATGCATTGATTACTTGAGTATAATTCAAGGCATTATAAGTAAGTGAAGTGAATATGCACACACTGGTAGAGCCTAAAATAAGGAACAATGATAAGTTTCTTTTAATTTGATTTTTTAATTTCAATATCTCTTTATAAGTGAATGGAAGTAAAATTATCCATACTAGGCACCACCTTAAAAATGCAAGAGAGTTTGGAGGTATATTTTCTAAATAAGCAAACTTTCCTAATGTAAAGTTACCTGCCCAGAATAATGTAGCACATACCAGCATTATATATGCTTTGGTATTTTGCATGAATTAATTGAATCTTGCTGAGCTATAAGGGTCTAAATTTAAATTGGTATTTTCTTTAGCTATCATTCCAGAAACAATCTTTCCAGAAATTGGGCCTAATGTCCATCCTAAATGATGATGTCCAAAACAATAGAAAACATTTTTATGATTTTTTGATGGTCCCATAACTGGTAAAAAGTCTGGTAAAGTTGGTCTAAATCCTAACCACTCATCTTCATGATCAGGTAAATCCCCTAACATGTATTTAGCATTATCAATTAAATTTTTTATTCTTGATTTTGAAAGAGGATTATCTAATCCACCAAACTCAACTGTTCCAACAACTCTCAATCCTTGCTCCATTGGTGTGATCCCAAAGCCTCGATTAGAAAATATTACTGGTCTACTTAAAAGATGATCACAATCTTTAAAATGCACATGGTATCCTCTTTCAGTATCCAAAGGAATTTTTTCATCTAATTTATCAGTTAGTTTTTTAGAAAATGCCCCACAAGCAATAACAACTCTATCAAAAGTATATCTGTTATTGTCAGTTATAAATACAGGACTGTCATCATCAAAACTTATATCTTGAATATTCATTTTATTAAATTTTCCACCTTTTTTTAAAAAAAGTTCAAAAAGTTTTAATAAAATCTTTTTTGGGTTTCTTGCGTGTCTTGCATAAGGATAGTAAACGCCAGCATGATAAAATGGTTTTATATTAGGCTCTAAATCATGAATTTCATCTTTATTTACAAGTTGTTGTTTAACACCTAATTCCTCTCTAACTTTAATTTCTAATTCTCTGCTTTTTAAATCTTTATTATTCCATATGTAAAGTATTCCTTTATTTTCAACTAATCCCTCTAAGTCTATTTCGTCAAATAATTCATCATATGCTGGTAAAGCTAAATCTAAAATTTGATGCATATTTCTGGCTGTATGCATCATTTTATTTTTTGATGTATTTAAAATAAATTTAATAAACCACGGGATCATTTTCGGAACATAATTCCATTTAAGTGCCAATGGCCCTGTAGAGCTCATTAACATTGCCGGTACATCAGCTAATACATCGGTTCTATTTAAAGATAATGAAGCATATGGAGAAAAATGCCCTGCATTTCCATACGATGCTGCTGGGCTTCCTGGCTCTTCTCTATCAAAAACTGTTACATCAAAACCTTTTTTTTGGAGAAATAAAGCATTGGATATTCCTTGAATACCAGCACCAATTATTCCAACTTTTAAAGGATTACTCATAATAAACTTATATAATAATTTTTAAAATAAATTAGGTGACAAATTATACTTATGCAATTGATTGTTGGTTGTGGACTTTGGCACTCATTACTATTCCAAAGCCGATCATTGTAGCCAACATTGATGACCCACCATAAGACATAATTGGCAAAGGTGATCCAACTATTGGAAGCAAACCAAGTACCATGCTCATATTAATTGTGATGTAAACAAAAATTGATGCTGCAAAACTGTAACAAAATAATTTTGCAAAATAACTTCTAGATTGAGCACCAATTGCAACTATCCTATAAATAATGATTGCATATATCAAAAGAAGAAATACTGAACCAATAAATCCAAATTCCTCAGAAAATAATGTGAAAATAAAATCTGTATGTTTTTCTGGTAAAAACTCTAAATAACTTTGAGTGCCTTTTAAAAAACCTTTGCCAAAAATTCCACCTGATCCAACAGCAATTTTAGATTGAATTATTTGATATCCTGCACCTAGAGGATCTCTATCTGGATTTAAGAAAGTTAAAACTCTTAATTTTTGATAAGGCTTCAAAAAAGAGATTATAAAAGGTAAAGAGATTAAAAATCCTATCATAGTATAGATAAAATATTTATGATTTATTCCAGCAAACCATAATACAGCCAGTCCACTAATAGATATAAGAAGTGAAGTTCCCAAATCAGGTTGAACAATTACTAAACCCATTGGTAACAAAATAATAATTAAAGATGATAAAATTGCATAAAGTGAATTTACGTTTTCTAATTTCATTCTATGAAAATATTTAGCCAAACATAAAATGATACATATCTTCATTAATTCTGAGGGCTGTAAATTTATAAAATATAAATCTATCCATCTTTGAGATCCTGAAGATTTAATTCCAAATAAATATGTCCAAATTAAAAGTCCAATTATTATAACATAAAAAAAATAACCAATAGAAAACCAAAATTTGATATTAATAAATGAAAATATCAACATCATAATTGTAAAAACAATCAGCTTAGTAAAATGACTCTTGGTATGAAATAAAATTTTTCCTCCATCAGTTGAGTACATCGTAGCGAGACTAATAAAACCTAACAACAAAATACATGCCATTAAGATATAGTCAAAATTTGCTAATTTTGAAAAAAAATTAAAATTATTTGTTGTTAATCTGTTATGTTGGTACATCTATATATCCAAATATTTTTTATTATTAATCGACTCTCTTAATTGATGTCTATCAATAATTGTTTTAAATAATTTTTTTGCCATCGGAGCGGCTGTAGTACTTCCATTTCCTCCATGCTCAACTAAAATACTAACTGCATAACGTGGGTTTTTATACGGACCATATGCTATATAAAGAGCGTGATCTCTTTCTTCATAAGGAATTTGAAAAGTTTTTAAATCTAACTCACGATCTCTCTCAGTAATTTTTTTAACCTGAGCAGTTCCAGTTTTTCCTGCAAATTGATATTTTGGATCATCAATTCTAGATCTATAAGAAGTTCCTCTTACTTCATTGGTTGAGGCAAACATCGCATCTTGGACAATCTTAATATTTTTAGAATTTTTATATAATGGCGTAAATTTATCGATTGGAGATGTTTTGTTTTCATCATCTATAACTATTTTTGGATAAATCTTATAGCCTCCGTTCGCAATTTGAGCAGTCATTAAACATAATTGAATTGGAGTTGTTTGAATATAGCCTTGACCAATTCCAGTAATTACAGTCTCTCCCAAAACCCAACTTTGTCCTAAAGCGTTTTTCTTCCATTGAGTGCTTGGAACTAAACCTTTTTTTTCAATGTTAAATAGATTGCCAAAAACTTCTTTTCCTAATCCAAATTTTTTAGCAGTTTCACTTAATCGATCTACTCCAAGTTTTCTAGCTATCTCATAAAAATAGGTATCACAGGATTGTTTCATTGCATTTCTTAAATTCATAAATCCATGCCCCTGTTTTTTCCAACAATGATAAGTTTGACCATAGAGTTCTAATGGATGCTTATGACCCCTACAATTAACAGTAAAATTAGTATTAATAATTCCATTCTCTAAAGCTGATAAAGCAACAATAGGTTTAATAGTTGACCCAGGGGAGTAATTTCCTTGTAACGTTTTATTAACCAATGGTTTCATTGGATCATTACGAATAATTTGCCAATCGTCTTGGCTTATACCAAAAACAAATAGGTTAGGATCAAATGAAGGAGAAGAGTGCATTGCAATTACCTCACCTGTATAAATATCCATGACACAGATAGATCCAGCCTGATCTTTGAGTAATTGGTTGGATAATTGTTGGACTTTAGTATCTACTGTTAATCTAAGAGATTTGCCTTTCTCTCCTTTTTGAAATTCTAACTGACTGATTCTTCTTCCATAAGCATTTACTTCATATCTCTCAATATCATTAGAGCCAATAAGTTGTTTTTCAAAAGATTTTTCTAAACCTACTTTTCCGATTTTAAGACCAGGTACAAAGTTTTTCTTTATTGCTTCATTATTTTCAATATCTTGCTCATTTGCCTGACTTACATAACCAATAACATGCGTAAAATTAGATCCAAAAGGATAATTTCTAGAAATTGAAATAACTGGCTTAACACCGTTAAGATCATAAAGATGATTGTTAATTTTGGAGAATTTTTTCCAACTTAGATTATCTGATACAATTAAAGTTTCCCACGACTTAATCTCATTTTTCTTTTTTATTATTCTTTTAAATTCTTTATCATTCAACTCTAGTAAATCTTTTATTCTATAAATTACATATCTAAAATCTTCTACTTGTTCTGGAATAATATGTAATTGATATGCCTCAAAATTACCCGCTATAACGTTACCAAAATAGTCATGAAATTCTCCCCTTACAGGAGCTAACTTCCATTCTCTTATTCTATTTTTATCTGAAAGAGTTAAATATTTTTTATTTTCTTTAACTTGTAAAAAAAATAATCGACTTACTAATCCAATCATTATAAAAAACTTTACTGAGCCAGTAATAAACATTCTTCTATTTATGGAATTTAGTTTTTTTACATTATCGCTAGATGAATTAATCATTTATACCTTTTAGATAAAATTTGAATATTGTAAGAAAAATAAGATAAAATAAGAATGTAAAAAAAGTATTAACTACATAACCCCATAATATTAAATTATATGAAAAAAATAATGTTAAGATTGAGTAATTTAAAGAGTTAACTAAAATTATAACAAATAAAAAATAAAACCAATCTTTTACCTGATTGGGTCTAATTGTAATATTTCGAAAATATGATGTTGCTATACAAATTATCATGAAAGATAAGCTGCTTAAACCAAGAGGTAAACCTACAACAGTATCATTAATCAATCCTGCCAAAAAAACTAAAAGATAATCAAAGTTTTTAAAATCTTTTAATGTGAAAAAAAAGATTAAAATAAAAGGAAAATTGAAAGAGAAAAAGTCAAGGTCTAAATAATTAACATCAAATTCATTTAATACAGACACATATAAAACAACTATCGGCAACCAAGAGTAAAATTTTGAGAAAAAACCTTTAGATTTTAAACTAGTCATTAATTATTACTCCCTTGTTTAAAACACACTTTTTATATTCATCACTTCCAGGTTCAAAACCAACAGATTTTTGAAAAAGTTTATTAGATTTGCGACACTTATGCCCAAATTCTAAATTAAGTCTTAAAAATTCTAGCTCTGTTTTATCGATATTAAACTGACTAATTGTAATATTTTTAGATGATAATTCATTATTTAATATCAATAACTTATTGTTAAGATTATTTATTTCATTTTTTAAATCTATGTTTTCTTCTAAAAATTTAGAATTAGTCTCCTCAATAATTTCCAGTTCATCTTCTAAAATTTTTAGCTTTGCATTAATACTATTGTTAGTTTCATTGTCAGGTTCAGACACATTTTGATCTGGAATCTCAGATATACTTGTTATTTCGGCAAAAACATATTTAAGTTGAGAAAAATCACTATAAAATTCTACACTAAATTCATCCGATGAATTTTCTTTAATAATTTCCAGTGTTCCTATTGGAATTCCACTTTTAAAAATTGCCCCTGTTCCAGAGGTATAAATTATACTTTCTTCATCAAATTCTCCAGTGAGGCCATCTTTAATATATTTAATTTGACCATAATTATCTCCTGAACCTGTAACTATTGCCTGAATATTTTGAGGTGCGATTGTAACTGGAACATTAGAATTTAGGTCAGACAATAATAATACTCTTGAAGTTTTGTAGTTAACTTCTATTACTCTACCTACTAAATATGACTGATCATATATGTTAGTGCCAATTTTGATATTATCCTTACTACCTTTGTTGATAATTATACTTTTTAAAAAAGGGCTTTCATGATCCACGATAATTTTTGCCAAAATTTTATCTGAAGTTGAAACATAGTCATTGATCAACTCTTTTAATTCTCTATTTTCATTTTGAATTATCTCACTAGAGACGAAGTTTGATTTTAATTTACTTAATTCTAATCTTTTTTTTTTATAATCATTAAAGAAAGTTGTATAGTCAGATACTTCTATAAATGTATCCTTAATAAAGTTTTCTGGAATTGATACTACAAAAGAAGATCTGTAAACTAATTCATTAATTCCTATCTTAAGATATCGCACAGCCTTAAAATCTAAATTAGATAATACAATTATGAAAATAGACGTAAATACCAAACTAAGTAACGAAAATTTTTGCTGGGTGCTTTTTTTTAAAAAAGCAGATCTGATTGCTATAATAAAATCATCTCTACTTGATGCCATCTTTCTTAATATTCAGTCAACATCGTCGAGAATGTTTGCTCTTGATCAAGAGCTTTTCCAGTTCCAACTGCAACACAAGATAAAGGATCATCTGCTATATGCACTGGTAAACCAGTTTCTTTAGAGAATCTTCTATCTATATTTTTTAATAAAGCACCACCACCAGTTAAAGTTAAACCCATATCAACCAAGTCTGCAGATAACTCAGGGGGTGTGCTTTCTAATGCATCTTTAATGCCATTAACCATCTCTTTTAAAATATCGTTCAATGCTTCTGCAGTATCCTCTTCAGTTATGTTAACTTCTTTTGGAGTCCCTGACCTTAAATCTCTTCCTTTAACAGCATAGGTGTTATTGTTTGTTGGTATTGCAGTTCCAATTTCTTTTTTAATTTTTTCAGCAGTACTATCACCAATCATTAAGTTATACTCTTTTCTCATGTAGTTAACCATTGCTCCATCCATTGCATCTCCAGCAACTCTTAATGATTTTGAATAAACTAATCCTCCTAAAGACATCACTGCTATCTCACTTGTTCCACCTCCAATATCAACTACCATTGAACCTGTAGCTTCTGATATTGGTAAGTTCGCACCAATCGCAGCAGCAATTGGCTCCTCAATTAATTGTACTCTTCTTGCACCAGCCGCAAGCGCACTGTCTTGAATAGCTTTTCTCTCAACAGGTGTCGATCCAGTAGGAACACAAATTAAAATTCTTGGATTTGCAAAAGTTCTACCTTTATGAACTTTTTTTATAAAATGTTTAATCATTTCTTCTGTTACAATAAAGTCAGCAATTACACCGTCTCTTAAAGGTCTTATTGCCTGAATATTTCCTGGAGTTCTTCCAAGCATAGTTTTTGCTTCATCTCCTACAGCTAAAACTTGCTTTTTTCCTGCTTGATCAACTATAGCCACCACTGAAGGCTCGTTTAATACTACCCCTTGACCTTTTACGACAACAAGAGTGTTGGCTGTTCCTAAATCAATTGCCATATCCTGGCTCCAAACTTTTTTAATACTATCAAACATTCCCATTATATACTCTCCTTCAATTTTTTTGGTTCAATATTTTTATATAAAGATTTTTTTTCTCTCTTAATTAACATTTTATTTAAAGCGTTTAAGTAAGCATTAGCTGATGCAACCAATGTATCAGTATCAGCAGATTGTCCAACTGTTGTTCTATCGTTTTCCTCAATCTTGACACTTACTGTTGCTTGAGCGTCAGTTCCTTCAGTTACGGCATGAACCTGATAAAGAGATAATTTAACATCATGAGGATATAAATCTTTAATACATTTAAAAATAGCATCTACTGGTCCATCTCCAGTTTGTGATGTTTCTTTAATATCGCCAAAAACATCTAAAGTCATCTCTGCTCTTTGAGGCTCACCAGTTCCAGCAAATACTTTTAAAGATTTAAGATTAATTGCATTAATCTTGTTATCAATAATTAAACTATCATCAACTAAAGCAACAATGTCTTCATCATAAATATGTTTTTTCTTGTCTGCTAGTATTTTAAACTTTCCAAATGCAGCTTGGACGACATCATCTGTAACTTCAGCATAACCAAGATCACTCAATTTATCTTTAAACGCGTGTCGACCTGAGTGCTTACCCATAACTAAAGATGTTTTTTTAACACCCACACTTTCAGGAGTCATTATCTCATAAGTTTCTCTATTTTTAAGCATTCCATCTTGATGAATGCCAGACTCATGTGCAAATGCATTTTTTCCAACTATTGCTTTGTTATACTGGACTGGAAAACCAGTAGCATTAGAAACTATTTTTGAAGCTTTACTAATTAATTCTGTTTTTATTCCAGTTTCATAAGGTAATAAATCATCTCTTGTTTTAATTGCCATTACAATTTCCTCAAGTGCTGCATTACCAGCTCTTTCACCGATACCGTTTATTGTGCATTCAATTTGTCTTACCCCTGCGGATAAACCAGATAATGCATTAGCAACTGCTAATCCAAGGTCATTGTGACAGTGGGCTGAAATAATTGCTTTATCAATGTTTGGAACATTATTTTTTATTGACTCAATTTTTTTTGCAAATTCTTCAGGTATAGAATAACCTACAGTATCTGGAATATTAATAGTAGTTGCACCACAGTTGATCGCTAAATCTATAGTTTTATACATAAAGTCTAAATCTGTTCTTGTTCCATCTTCACACGACCATTCTACATCATCAGTAAATTTCTTTGCATAAGTGACGCTCTCTTTTATAGCCCCTAATACTTGATCATTGGTCATATTAAGTTTGTGCTTCATATGAACAGGACTAGTTGAAATAAAAGTATGAATACGAAATCTTTTTGCAAACTTTAATGACTCATAACATGCATCAATGTCTTTTTTAGTAGCTCTTGCTAATCCGCAAGGAATTGAATTTTTAACGCTTTTACTAATTGCGCTTACAGCTTCAAAATCACCTGGAGATGATATTGGAAAACCAGCTTCAATAATATCTATTCCCATCTCATCAAAAACTCTTGAAATTTGAATTTTTTCTTCAACACTCATAGAGGCACCTGGTGATTGTTCACCATCTCTCATCGTTGTATCAAAAATGTATACTTTATCTTTTTTAGGCATATAAAAATTTTATTTAAGAAATATACAACCTCTCGTATAGATTGCAAAATAAAATAATAATTTTCGCCCCAATATGGAGCTAAAGTTTACTTCTTATCGCTATCAACTAATTTCTTTTTACCAATCCATGGCATCATAGCTCTTAAGTTTGCTCCAACTTTTTCAACTGGATGCTCAGCTAATTTAGCTCTTGTTGCAAGAAAGTTTTTTTGACCATTTTTGCATTCATCCATCCAATCTTTAGTAAATTTTCCAGACTGAATTTCACTTAAAACTTCTTTCATTCTTTTTTTTGTTTCTTCTTTGTTAATAATTCTTGGTCCTGTTTGATATTCACCATATTCAGCAGTGTTTGAAATCGAATAATTCATATTTGCAATTCCACCCTCATAAATCAAATCTACAATTAATTTTACTTCATGAACTGTTTCAAAATATGCCATCTCAGGTTCATATCCTGCTTCAACTAAAGTTTCATAACCATTTTTAATTAGTTCTACCAATCCACCACATAAAACTGTTTGTTCACCAAATAAATCAGTTTCAACTTCATCTTTAAAAGTTGTTTCAATTATCCCAGATCTTCCACCTCCTACAGCTGAAGCATAAGACATTGCTAAATCTCTAGCTTTACCAGAACCATTTTGATGTACAGCAAATAAGCATGGAACTCCTCCACCTTTTTCGTATTCGCTTCTTACTAAATGTCCAGGACCTTTTGGAGCAACCATAAAAACATCTAAATCTTTTCTAGCTTTAATCAAATCATAATGAATATTCAATCCATGAGCAAAAGCTATTGATGTTCCCTCTTTTACACGTTGTTCAATATGATTTTTATAAATTGAGGCCTGTAATTCATCTGGAGTTAATATCATTACTACATCTGCCCATTCTGATGCGTCTGATAAATTCATAACTTTTAAACCTTTAGATTCTGCTTTAGCCTTACTTGAAGATCCTTCCCTCAAAGCAACCGCAACTTCTTTTACACCACTGTCTTTTAAATTTAGCGCATGCGCATGTCCTTGACTACCATAACCAAAAATTGCAATTTTTTTATCTTTGATTAAGTTGACGTCTGTATCTTTTTCATAAAACATTTTCATTTTGTTTCTCCCAATTTATTTATTTAAAAACTTCTGCCCCTCTCGTCATAGCTATAGCTCCAGTTCTTGATGTGCTAGTTAAGCCAAAAGGTTTTAATTTTTTACTCATTTTGTCTATTTCTCTCCTTAAAGCAGTTATTTGGATAACAATGGATTGTTTAGTTTTATCCAATATAACTGGATTAAAGCTTTTACAGGCTTTAAGCGTTTTTTCTATCTTTTTTTTATTTCCAACAACTTTAAGTAGAGCCATTTCTTTAAATATTACTTTTTTATCTTCTCTTTTAAAATCAGCTACTTTATGAACAGGGACTAATTTTTTCAATTGTAACTTAATTTGATCTATTACTTGAGGAGTTCCTGTAGT
Source organism: Pelagibacteraceae bacterium AG-325-J17 (assembly GCA_003282825.1). Taxonomy (GTDB): domain Bacteria; phylum Pseudomonadota; class Alphaproteobacteria; order Pelagibacterales; family Pelagibacteraceae; genus Pelagibacter. The sequence goes on from QBYM01000002.1 coordinate 95,471, forward strand.
TACAATTGTAATCCTAGAAATGTTTTTTGTTGCGTCAACTTCTGCCACGGCCAAAGACTCAATATTATAACCTCTACCAGAAAACAAGCCCACCACTCGAGCTAATACTCCAGATTCATTATCAACCCAAACAACAAAAATGTGAGTGTCTAATTTACCTATCTTAGTTGGTATACTATATGCTGATTTTGCTTTTGCCATTAAACTAATGCTTTGCCTTTTCCTGTAATCTTATTTTCCTCTTTATCATTAGGTCCTAAAATCATTTGATTGTGAGGCTTTCCAGAAGGTATCATTGGAAAGCAGTTTTCGTTAGGATCAACCTGACAGTCAAATATTACAGGGCCGTTGTGATCAATCATTTCTTTAATCTTTGAATCAAGTTCATCTGGATTATCAACTTTAATTCCTTTACATCCATATGCCTCAGCTAATTTTACAAAATCAGGTAAAGCTTCTGAATAACTTTCAGAATAATTTTTTTCATGTAATAGCTCCTGCCATTGTCTTACCATTCCCATATATTGATTATTTAAAACAAAAATTTTGATAGGTAAATTGTATTGAACAGCTGTAGACATTTCTTGCATAGTCATCAAAACTGAAGCCTCTCCAGCTATATCAATAACAAGTTTATCTGGATGAGCGATTTGAACACCTACAGCTGCAGGAAGACCATATCCCATAGTTCCAAGTCCCCCAGATGTCATCCATCTATTTGGTTTGTTAAATTTGTAATGTTGTGCAGCCCACATTTGATGTTGCCCTACTTCTGTAGTTACAAATGTATCTTGGTTTTTTGTTAATTCATATAGTCTTTTAACAGCATGTTGAGGTTTAATAGTTTTTTTACTATTAATAAAACCTAAAGAATCTTTTGTTCTCCATTTTTGTATCTGTTCCCACCATTTAGAAATATTTTGCTTATTTGATATCTTAGAACCATTTTGTTTTTTATTGATCTTTTTAATTGTAGTTTTAAGAACCTCATTAACATCACCAACTATCGCTAAATCTACTTTTATAATTTTATTAATTGATGATGGATCAATATCAATGTGTACCTTTTTTGATCTTGGTGAAAATTCATCTATCTTTCCTGTTATCCTGTCATCAAATCTTGCTCCAATATTAATTAATAAATCACAATCATGCATAGCGTTATTGGCTTCATAGGTTCCATGCATTCCTAGCATTCCTATAAATTGATTGTCATCGCCTGGAAATGCACCAAGTCCTTGCAATGTAGATGTAATCGGAAAGCCAATTAATCTGACAAACTCCCTTAGAGACTCACTCGCTTTTGGACCAGAATTAATAACTCCACCACCAGTGTAAATTACTGGTTTTTTTGCTTTTGAAATTAAATCAATTAATTCATTAATTTCATTTTGTGAAAACTTATTATGTATTTTTCCATTAATTTTTTTTTCTATTTTTGGTTTTGAATAATTTGTTTTAGCAAATTGAATATCTTTAGGTATATCAACCAGTACTGGGCCTGGTCTTCCTGTTGTTGCAACTCGAAAGGCTTCATGCATAATCTTAGGTAAATCTTTAATATCTTTAACTAACCAATTGTGTTTTGTGCATGGTCTTGTTATTCCCGTTGTATCACATTCTTGAAAAGCATCAGTTCCAATTAAGTGAGTTGGCACTTGTCCTGAAATACATACTAGAGGAACAGAGTCCATGTAAGCGTCTGTTAAAGCTGTGACAACATTAGTTGCACCTGGACCAGATGTTACCAGAACTACTCCAGGTTTACCTGAAGATCTTGCATAGCCTTCTGCGGCGTGTCCTGCACCCTGTTCATGTCTGACTAAGATATGTTTAATAGTTGAATGATTTTTAAGCTCATCATAAATTGGTAGTACAGCTCCACCTGGATATCCAAAAATAAACTTAACATCTTGATCTTCAAGACATTTAAATACTATTTCAGCACCTGAATATAATTTGGACATTTAGCCAATCTAGCTGAAGTTGTGCTGATTGGTCAAGGCTAAGTAAGAGATATCTAAATTTTTTTTAAGAATTTCTTTAAGACAGTTGGATTCATTTTGATCCAATTTTGCATATTACCTCTAGCCCAAGTGCTTTGTCTTTTGGCATATTGCCTAGTCTTTATTGATATTTTCTCAATAACTTGATTAATTTCAATTTTTTTTTGAATATATTGAGCAATCTCATTAATCCCAATGGCTTTGTGGGCTGTCTTGTCTTTACGAACTTTTATTTTAATAAATCTTTTTACTTCCAATACAGCTCCTTTTTTGATCATTTCTTTGGCTCTTAAACTAATTCTATCTAAAAGCTCATTTCTGGGAAAATCTATATAAATCTTATAAAAATCTTTCTGTTCATAATTAGATTTAGTTTTTTTAAACCAATCATAAATAGAACTTTTAGTAAATGACTTAACTTCATAAGCTCTTATACATCTTTGAGTATCTGAGTAATTGAGATTATATTTAACTAGGGGATCTAACTCTATTAATCTTGAAAAAAATCTTTTAGGTCCAATATTTTTATGTAACGATCTAATCTTTTCTCTAAATTTTATTGGAATGCTTGGAATATTAACTAAGCCATCAGTCAATGCTTTAAAATACAAACCTGTGCCTCCAACTATAATTGGGACTTTTTTCCTTTTTCTTAAATTTAAAATTTTTTGATCAATTAATTTTAACCAATCCCCTGTGGAAAAATTTTTTGTTACTCTTTGGAAACCATACAAATGATGTTTAATTTTTTGATAATCTTTTTTAAAGGGTCTAGCAGACAAAACTTTAAGTTCTTTGTATACCTGCATGCTATCTGCATTTATTATTTCACCATCAATTTTTTTGGCTAGTTTAACTGCAAAATTAGATTTACCAGATGCCGTAGGTCCATAAATTAAAATAATTTTGGATTTTAAATCCATAAATTAGTTTAATTTAACACCTATATATCTTCTTTGATTTTGATTATTGTAAATAACCAATAATATAGTTTTTTGATTAGTACTTAAAACTTCCTCTACTGCTTGATTTAAATCATTCACATTTCTTATTTTTTTCTTTTGAGCTTCTAAAATTATACTATTCAATTTTATAGAGTTTAATAAAGGACTATTACTGTCAATTTTTGTGACAACCAATCCACGAGTTTGATTTGGTAAATTTCTTGATTTTATATCTTCTTTTGAAACTTCTCTTACATTTATTTTTAATTTTTCAATTCTTAAATCTTTTGGTTCTGAGTTTTGTTCAGCGACCTTAAAATCCTCTGAAGTTTCTAATCTTCCTAAAGTAATTATTTTTGTAATTTCTTTTTTATTTCTCCAAATTTTTACTTCAACTTTCTTACCTACTTCTGTTCTTGCAACAATCATCGGAAGTTGTTTCATTTCTTGAATTCTTTGTCCGTCAAATTCTAAAATTATATCTCCGGCTTTAACACCTCCTTTATCAGATGGACTGTTTGCAGCTACACTAGCAACCAATGCTCCTCTTGGTTCACTTAACTTTTCGACTTCTGCAATTTCTTTTGTAACATCTTGAATTCTTACTCCAAGCCATCCTCTTTTTGTTTCACCGAATTTAATTAATTGATCAATTACAATTTTTGCACTATTTGATGGTATAGAAAAACCAATTCCAATTGATCCATTTCTTCCTAAGATAGCTGTGTTAATTCCAATAACATCTCCATTCATATCAAAAAGTGGGCCACCAGAATTACCTTGGTTAATAGAGGCATCTGTTTGAATATAATCTTCATATCTACTTAAACCGATAGATCGATTTCTTGCTGAAATTATTCCAGAGGTTACGGTTCCACCTAATCCAAAAGGGTTTCCAATTGCAATTACCCAATCACCAATTCTTGCTTTATCCGAATTACCAAATTTAACTGGAATAAATTTTTCTTCTGTTTCTAACTGAAGTACAGCAATATCAGATAAAGGATCTGCCCCTAATACCTTTGCTTTAAATTCCTTGTCTCCATTTACTCTAATAATAATGTCTTTAGCATCTTGAATTACATGGTTATTCGTTACAACTATCCCTTTTTCATCAATGATAAAACCAGAGCCTAAGGCTGCGGATGGTCTCTCTTGTGGTGTTCCAAATTCTTTAAACATATCTTCAAATGGTGATCCCGGAGGAAATTGAAAAGGAAATTGATTTGGTCGAGTTTTAACGATTGTTGTAGTTGAAATATTAACTACTGATGGCATTAGCTTCTCTGCTAAATCCGCAAATGAGCCTGGATAATCTTTTGAAAAAGAAATGGATTGAAAATTTAAAATTAATATTATTGATAATAAGAATGTTTTGATTTTTTTCATTTAATTTTTTGTATAATAAATAATAATAAAACCTATTATAGCAAAGATTAATCCTCCAATTCTTAATTGACTGACCTTTACTAATTCTAACTTCTTTAACATATTTTTCATTTTTGATGGAAATATGGCATATAAAATACCTTCAATGAATAAGAATAGACCAAATGCTATGATCAATTCTCTCATTTTAAAATTTAATTTGATTTAGGTTTTATATTTCCAAAGAATTTAAAAAATTCACTATCTGGAGATAAAATCAGTGATGTTTCTCCTCCAATTAAAGCTTTTTCATAAGCTTGCATAGCTCTATAAAATGCAAAAAATTCAGGGTCTTGGCCAAAAGCACCAGCAAAGATATTATTTCTTTTACCATCTCCTTCACCCTTCATTATCTCTGATTTTTTTTGAGCATCTGCGAGTATTACAGTAACCTCTTTATCTGCAGTTGAAGTAATAGTTACGGCCATTTCTGCTCCTCTTGCTCTAAATTCTTTTGCTTCTCTTTCCCTTTCAGTTTGCATTCTTCTAAAAATTGCATCACTGTTTGCTTGAGGAAGGTCAGCTCTTTTAATTCTTACATCATTAATTTTAATTCCAAAATTTTCAGCTTCATTATTTACACCTTCTTGTATTAAAGCCATCTGTTTGGTTCTATCCTCTGACAAAAGCGTTTGTAATTCTTGTTGACCTAATACATTTCTTATTCTTGAATTTATAATTGTTGCTAATCTTGATCTTGCAACTCTTTCATTTCCAACTGAAATATAAAATTTTAAAGGATCTACAATTTGAAATCTTGCAAAAGCATCAACAATTAATCTCTTTTGATCTGATGCAATTACTTCCTCTGGTGGAGTATCTAGATTTAAAATTCTCTTATCTAAAAAAACAACGTTTTGTATAAATGGAATTTTAAAATTTAATCCTGGTTTTGAAATTATTCTTTTAGGATCACCAAATTGCAAAACAATAGCTTGGTTAACTTCTTTAACTACAAAAATTGAAAAATATGCTGTTGCAACTAGCAAAGCAATTATTCCAGAAATAACTTTTCCCATATTCATTTTAATTAGTCACTTTCTTTTTACTTAATTCTGGTAACGGAAGATATGGAACTACTCCTGAGCCTGCATTTTTTTCTATGATAACTTTATCTATGTCTGCTAAAACTTTTTCCATTGTCTCTAGATACATTCTCTCTTGAGTTACAGATTTTGCCATTTTATATTCATTATAAATTGCTAAAAACCTGCTAGCTTCACCTTCTGCTTTCGCAACAACTTCTTTTTTATATGCTTCTGCTGCTTGAAGAATTTTCTGCGCTTCCCCACGAGCTCTTGGTATTACATCATTTGCATACGCTTCAGCTTCGTTTTTAGATCTTTCCATGTCTGCTCTAGCTGCTTGTACATCCCTAAATGCATCAATTACTTGATCAGGTGGATCAGCTTTTTGGGTTTGAACTTGAGTTATTTGAATACCACTAGTGTATTCATCTAAAATTTTTTGAATAATCTCTTGCGTGTCAGTCTCTATAAGGGATCTTCCCTCTGTTAAAATTGGCTGAATATCTGATCTAGCAATTACTTCTCTCATTGCTGTCTCAGCTGCTGCTTTTACAGTTCCTTCAGGATCTTGAATTTTAAATAAAAAATTTCCAGCATCTTTGATTACCCAGAAAACAGAAAAATCTATGTTAACAATATTTTCATCTCCTGTTAACATTAAGCTTTCTTGAGGAACATCAGCAACTCCACCTGAGGAAGAAAATCCACTATCTCTCTCAGACCTAAAGCCAATATCAATTCTATTAACTTTTGTGACTTTTGGAGTAAGTACTGACTCAACTGGGAAAGGTATATGATAATTTAGTCCAGGTTGAGTTGTTTTTACAAATTTTCCAAATCTTAAAACTACACCTTGTTCATCAGGTAAAACTCTGTAAAGGCCACTTGCAAGCCACACAAAACCTAAAATAATTAAAACTAAAATTGCCTGTTTACCCCCAGAAGAACTTCCACCTGGTAAAAATTTTTTTATTTTTTCTTGAAATTCTCTTATAATTTTTTCAACATCTGGAGGTGTTGGGCCTCTTCCTGATCCATTACCACTTCCACCTCCTCCTGGAGGAGTTCCCCAAGGACTACCGCCCCTTTGTTGAAAATCATCTGACATATGACACTCTATATAGTGTCTTTATATAGAAAAACAAGTTAAGATCTAAATATGCCAAAGGAAAAGCCTGAATTAAGTGACGCAATGCGAAAAAAAATGAGCGGTAAAAAGCCTGAGAAAAACCCCATTAAAGGAACAAAGTTTACAATAGCAATTTCAAGTGCAAAAGGGGGTGTAGGAAAATCTACCTTTGCAACAAACTTAGCATTAGCACTGAAAAATATTGGCTGCAAAGTAGGTTTGTTAGATGCGGATATTTATGGACCGTCTATTCCTAAGATGTTTGGTATTAATGAAAAACCTAAAAGTGATGGTGAAAAATTAGAACCAATTAAAAAATATGACATACAATGCATGTCTATTGGTTTCCTAACAGATCAAGAGACTCCAATGATATGGCGTGGACCTATGGTAACCAGTGCAATTAAAACTTTTACTCAAAAAGTAAATTGGCAAGATTTAGATTTTATAATTGTGGATATGCCTCCTGGTACAGGAGATACGCAACTTACTTTTGCACAAGATATTAAAATGGATGGTGCCATTATAGTTTCTACTCCTCAGGAAGTTGCTTTACTTGATGTCAAAAGAGGAATTAAAATGTTTGATAAATTAGGAGTAAAAATTTTAGGTTTAATTGATAACATGAGCTTTTTTACTGGAGATGATGGAAAAAAATATAAAATTTTTGGTGAAGGTGGTGTCAAAAAAACTGCTGATGAATTTAAAAAAGAGTTCTTGGGAGAAATACCAATAGATCCTAAGGTTGGAAAAACAGGAGACGAAGGCAAACCTATTGTAGAGTCTGATCCTACTAATGAAGTTTCTAAAATATACTTAAATTTTGCTAATAAGATTAAATCAACTTATCTTTAAGATCAAAAGCTTCCATTAATTCATTCCATTCTCGTTTTGAAAGACCAGAGTCCTCCATCGAAATAGGCTCACCCTTAATTAATTTCTGGATAATAACTTTTCCTTTTGCAGAAACTTCTGTTCCGCCAACTCTATAATCCAAAAAAGCATCATAAGTAATTGGGACCCATTTTTTTACAGTTTCTAACATTATATCTGCGTAAACTCTTATTTCATACTGAGCGTGACTGTCAGCCCTTAACCTTAAAAAATTCATCAGGTTTAATAAATCTGTCTTCCAATACCATTGGGTATATGTATTTAAAGTCAAATTCATCCTTGCTAATTCTCTAGCTAAACCTTTTTTATTTTTATCAATGGTTGATCCGTCATACCTCTCGTTAAGCATTGTCTCATAGTTGTTATAAGTTCTCTCAGCATCATTTTTCAAAAGTTCCAAAACTTCTTTAGCTTGTTGTCCCTCAAGAACATCTCCTCTACCTTGTCTGTTGCTTGTTGATTGTGCAGCAAGATTATTAGATGATGGTAAATAAAATTCCTTATCTAAAATTGAATATCTTGCAGAATACTCGTTAACATTAGCAGTTCTATGTCTTATCCATTGACGAGCAATAAATATTGGTAATTTGATATGATATTTTATCTCACACATTTCAAATGGTGTACTATGCCAATGACGCATCAAATATTTTATTAAACCTTTATCTGTAGAAACTTGTTTTGTTCCTTTGCCATAAGAAACTCTAGCAGATTGTACTATTGAAGTATCATCACCCATATAATCAACAACTCTTACAAATCCATGATCTAATGCTGGAAGAGCTTCATAAAGTATCTTTTCAAGCTCTGGAACTGTAACTCTTTTAGTCGAATTGCTTTGAGATTGTTGATTCTTTATTTCTGCCGATTGTTCTTTAGTTAATTTCATGATTGTTATTGAATCTCTTGTAATTCCTTTTATATTAATAAGGTTGGTTTTCCAACTATGACGATAAACGAATTTCGTAATAACCATCGCGGACGTGGGGGCAGTACCCACCACCTCCACCATTTACAACTTATGGGGGTGAACCAGAATCGACGGGTGACTAAAGGCTATTCTTTTGTTCGGAATTGCTCCTCCGTAAAGGGCTAATTTATAACTGCTAACGAAAGTTACGCAATTGCTGCTTAATTAACTTTGTTAATTAAGTAAACGGGGTCCGGGGCACCTGGCAACAGAACGCCCCTAAAAAAAAGTATTTTTGTCGCTGATGATTTTAAAAATATATTTAGAAAAAATTTACTTTAAGGTATAGGAAAACTTTAATGAAAATTAAATTAAACTATATTTACATAATTATAATCACTTTTTTAATTTCTTTATTAATTTTTGGTTATATTCTTAACAAAAAAAGTTCAGCATCAAAAAAAAATGAAATTTCAAATATAGTTCAGCAATTAAAAACTAGAAATACTCAAATTGCTGAAATACAAAAAAATTTATTTAAAAATGATAAAAATATTAATGATTTAATAAATCAAAAAGAAATTAACTTCAAAAAAGTTGTTAATGGTATACAGCTTGCTGATTTTGATAATTATTCTTTTTCCAAATATACAACTAATGATATATTGTTTAATGGAAACCGTGGAGCTGTAGGAACTGGTTATATTGATTTTTATAATGAAGATAAAAAATTGTTATTGGCAACTTATGATGGGATTTTTGCATATTCCAAAATAGATGACTTAAAAAATTTTCAAAAAATTAGCTCTAATATTAATTCATTGATTAAATATGAGAAATTTTATTTACATGAACAATATGGTATTAAAGATATTTTCATAGATAAAGATACGCTTTATGTTGCTTATACAGGAAATAAAAAAGATGACTGTTATGATTTAAAAATTATTTCTTCTAAATTAAGTGAGAAATATTTAGATTTTGAACTGTTTTACCAGACATCTAATTGTGTTAACAAAAATAATAGTCATGGGTTTTGGGCTCATCAAGGTGCAGGAGGCAGGATTGACAAAATAGATAATTTTAACCTTTTATTTACCACAGGAGATTTTAGAAATAGACCTCTAGCACAAAATAAGGAAAGTAATTTTGGTAAGATTTTAAAAATAAACCTCCAAAATAAAAAAGCTGAGGTTATCTCCATGGGTCATAGGAATCCCCAAGGACTATATTATAGTAAAAATTTTGATTTTATATTATCAACTGAACATGGGCCTAAAGGAGGAGATGAGATTAATATCAATCACAAGCCATTTTTAAATATAAAAAACTTTGGTTGGCCAATATCCTCTTACGGCAAACATTATTATAAAAATTATTCGAAAGAAATATTAGCAGAAGCACCATTAAACAATTCCCATAAAAAATACGGTTTTGAAGAACCTATTAAATATTTTGATCCCTCTATAGGTATAAGTGAAGTGATTCCATTTAACAAAGATGATAGTGAGTTTTTAATTGGTGCAATGGGTAATGAAATTAAAGATCAGGATTTAGGTATTCATTACGTTCAACTTGATAAAAAACGAATTAAGATAATTAATCATAAGTTTATTCCTCTTAACGAAAGAGTGAGAGATATGATAATTTCTAAAGATAAAAAAACAATAATTATGTTTTTAGAAACTACAAGCTCATTGGCGATTCTTAGAAAAAATAGTTAATACAACAAAAGGCTCTATTAAAATTTATCTTTTTATTTCAGCCTGGGCGGCCGCAAGTCTTGCAATAGGGACTCTATAAGGAGAACATGAAACATAATTTAATCCCACTTTTGAACAAAAAAATATACTCTCTGGATCACCACCGTGTTCACCACATATACCTAATTTAATTTTTTTATTTTGTTTTTTACCTTTAGCTACTGCTATTTCTACTAAATCTTTTACACCTTCATCAATAGAGACAAATGGGTCTATTGAGAATATTTTATTCTCAATATAGTCATTTAAAAACTTACCACTATCATCTCTGCTAATCCCAAAAGTAGTTTGAGTTAAATCATTAGTACCAAAGCTAAAAAATTCAGCATGTTTAGCAATGTCTTTTGCTTTGATGGCAGCTCTAGGTAATTCAATCATTGTACCAACTAAAAATTCAATTTTAGTTTTATTTTCTTTTTGTACTTGTTTTGCTGTCTTAATTACAAGATCCTTCATTATTTTTATTTCTGCTTCTGTTGACACAAGTGGGATCATTATTTCTGGAAATGCAGAGCTTTTTTTATTTTTTTTTAAATCTGATAATGCTTCAAAAATCGCCCTACACTGCATCTCGTAAATTTCTGGGAAAGATATCCCTAATCTACAACCTCTATGACCAAGCATTGGATTTTGTTCGTGTAATTCCTCGATTCTTGACTCAACTTCTTTCACATTGGTCCCAACAACATTCGCTACTTCTGAAATTTCTCTATTAGATTTTGGTAAAAATTCGTGCAAAGGAGGATCAAGTAAACGAACTGTTACTGGAAGTCCATGCATGATTTTAAATATTTCAATAAAATCTTTTTTTTGATGCGGTAAAAGTTTTTTAAGAGCTCTAGCTCTATCTTCTTGGGTTTTAGATAAAATCATTTCTCTCACAGACAAAATTCTCTCTTCATCAAAAAACATGTGCTCAGTCCTACAAAGCCCAATTCCCTCTGCTCCAAAATCTCTAGCTGTTTTGGTGTCTAAGGGTGTTTCAGAGTTTGTTCTTACTTTTAATTTTCTGACATTGTCAGCCCACCCCATTAATTTTGAAAAATCCCCCGAAATTTCAGGTTTTACAGTAGGAACATCTCCTAGGATAATTCTTCCTGTAGAACCATCTATGGTAATTACATCCCCTTCTTTAACTTCAACAGATGAAGTTTTAAAAAATTTTTGTTCATAATTGATATCAATTTCACTAGAGCCAGAAACACAAGGCCTGCCCATTCCTCTTGCAACTACTGCTGCATGACTAGTCATTCCACCTCTAGCTGTTAAAATTCCTTTAGCTGCATGCATTCCTTGAATATCTTCTGGAGATGTTTCTACTCTTACTAAAATAGTATCTTGCATCATGTCATTAAGTCTTTGAGCCTCTTCTGAAGAGAAGACTACTTTACCACTTGCAGCACCAGGTGATGCAGGTAAACCATTTGCAATTACTTGAATTGAACTTTTTTCATCTAAAGTTGGATGAAGCAATGTATCCAAAGAGTTTGGATCAATTCTTAATATGGCTTGATTTTTTGAAATTAATTTTTCTTTAACCATATCTACTGCTATCTTCACAGCTGATTTTGATGTTCTTTTCCCTGAACGAGTTTGTAAAATCCACAGTTTATTATTTTCAACCGTAAATTCTACATCTTGCATATCCTTATAGTGTTTTTCTAATTTTTTTAAGATCTTAAATAATTCCGAATAAACTTTAGGCATCGACTCTTCCATGGATGCTTCCTTAACTTTAGCTTCTTTTTTTGCTTTTTTTGTTATGTACTGTGGTGTTCTTGTCCCAGCAACAACATCTTCACCTTGAGCATTAATCAAATATTCTCCATAAATATCGTTTGAACCATCAGAAGGATTTCTTGTAAAAACTACACCAGTAGCACAATCATTTCCCATATTTCCAAATACCATTGACTGTACGTTCACTGCAGTTCCCCATTCAGATGGTATCTGATTTAATTTTCTATAAACTTTTGCTCTTTTACTCTCCCAAGAAAGAAATACTGCACTTATCGCACCTAGTAATTGTTGATTAACATCTTGCGGAAATTCTTTATTTGTTTTTTCTTTAACAACATTTTTAAAATCTTTTATTAGTCCATCCCAATCATCTTCATCTAAATCAGTATCTAGTAACACTCCTTTAGTAAGCTTATAATTTTCTATTAATTCCTCAAAATGGTAACCTTCAACACCCATTACTACGTTACCATACATTTGTATAAATCTTCTGTAGCTATCTTTAGCAAATCTACCATTTGAAGTTTTATTCGCTAAAGCAATTACAGTTTTATCATTTAAACCAAGATTGAGAATTGTATCCATCATGCCAGGCATTGAAACTCTAGCCCCAGATCTTACAGATAATAAAAGTGGATTTTTTAGGTCTCCAAATTTTTTTGATACATCCTTTTCAATTACTTTTAACTCTTTTTTTATTTGGTTAATTAACTTAGAATTTAACTTCTTTTTATCTCTATAAAAAACTTCACAAACCTTGGTAGAAATCGTAAATCCTGGTGGTACTGGAAGTCCCATTCTTCCCATTTCTGAAAGGTTAGTACCTTTTCCACCCAAAAAATTTTTAGGATTTTTAATTTTTTGTGTATCTTTTGACTTAAAATTTAAAATTAGTTTATTCATTATTTATTTTCAATAATTGAAAGTTTATAAAATTTTGAAATGTTTTACATAACATATTAATAAGTTCCAATCTGTTTTTTCGTAAAGTTTCATTTTCTTCATTAACTTTGACATTGTCAAAAAATTCGAAAATATCTTTCTTTGCACCTGCCAAAATCGTTAATGATTGTTCATAGTTTTCATCGTTATTAATATTTGAATAGTATTTTTTAATCTCATTAATCTTTTTATATAAATTTTTCTCAATATCTGTTTTAAAAATACCAGGATCAGTTGTATTGGTCATTTCTATTTCACTATTTTTCAATTCATTGTCTAATATATTTGATGCTCTTTTATAACTTAAGATAATATCTATTCCTTGTTGATTATTAATAATGTTATTTAGTCGGTTCGCTTTTTCATAAGATGAGAATAAATTATTTAGCGAAAAAGAGGAGATAGTAGCTTCAATTATGTCAATACGGATTTTTTTTTCTTTCATGTAATATCTGAATCTATCTTTTAAAAAATTATTTAATTCTTTTTGTAAATTTTGATTATTTAAATTATACCCTTGATCTTGATATAAGCTTGAAGAATAACTCAATAGATCATTTACTTTAAAATTTTTTTTATTTTCAATTATTGTTCTAATAACACCAAGTGCAGTTCGTCTTAATGCAAAAGGATCTTTTGAACTTGTGGGTTTTTCATTAATCCCAAAAAAACCGACTAAAGTGTCTATTTTATCTGAAACAGATAAAGCAACACTAAAAGGTTTTTTGGGAGTATGAGTATCCAAACCAATTGGTAAATATTGTTCGGTTATTGCTAATGAAACATCTCTATCAAAACCTTGATGTAATGCAAAATATCCACCCATAATTCCTTGGAGCTCAGGAAATTCTCCGACTAAATTGGAGGTCAAATCTGTTTTACAAATTGAAGCTGACAACTCTACTTTTTCTTTACTAATCAACAACTCATCAGAAATAATTCCACCCAATTTTCTCAATCGTTGAACTTTGTCGAAATATGTTCCTAATCCTTTAAAAAAATTCATTAATTTTAATTCGGATATTTTTTTTACTAAATTTTGTGTTTTATCTTTATTCCAAAAAAATTCTGCATCACTGAGCCTCGCCTCAATAACTCTTTCATTTCCAATCTTTATCAGTCCTTTTTGATCTTTTTTGTTTGAGACAATTAAAAATTCATTTGTAATCACGCCATTATTATCAAAGGTTGGAAAGTATTTTTGATGAGATTGCATAGTTAAAGTTAAAATCTCTTTTGGAATAGATAAAAATCTTTTATTAAAGCTACACAATAAAACATTAGGATTATCTATAATATTTATTACTTCATCAAATAATCTTGGGTTATCTTTAATGGTTAGTTTTCTTTTATTAAGTATTTTTGAAAATTCTCTTTTTATGAACTCTTTCCTTTTATCTTGATCTACAAGTGATCCTTGTTTTTTGAAATATTTTTCATAAGATCTAAAATCTGCAAAAGTCTTTTTTTTTTCCTCAAAATCTTTATCTATATAAGTTGAATTTGAAGATGATAAATGATGGAATTCAAAATTAAGTGTTTTTCTATCAAATACAGCCAATATTGATTTTAAAGGTCTTCCCCAATTGAGATCAAATTCTCCCCAATTCATTGATTTTTTCCATTGGTAATTTTCAAGTAATTTAGGAATAAACTCAATCAATAAATCACTTGTTTTCAATGATTTCGATTTTGTTTTATAAAAATAAAACTCACCTTTTTCAGTTTCATTTTTAAATAGATCTTTTTTTTCTATATTGTTTGATCTTATAAAACCTTCTAATGCTTCTTCAGGAGCACTGGTCTTTGGACCTCTTATTTTTTCAGAAGCTATTTTGATTTGTTTATCTAAATTTTCAAAAACTATTATTAATCTATTAGGTGTAGATAATGAAAAACACTTTTTTGATTTAATTGACTTTTCTAAAAAAAAATTTTGAAATTCCTCTAAAAGTTTATTTCGCAAGTCTTTTTGAAGTCCTGCTGGAATTTCCTCACTAAATAACTCTAAAAAAAATTCTGCCATCTCAAACTTGAGTATCAATCCATATTGCAGCAGCAGACTTTGTAATTTCTCTTATCCTTCCAATATATTCTGCTCTTTGAGCAACGCTAATTGCTTTTCTGGAATCTAATATATTAAATATATGACTTGCTTTTAAACATTGATCATAAGCTGGTAAAGAAATTTTTTTTTCTACTAATGATTTAGCCTCACCCTCAAACATATCAAACATTTTAAAAAGATTTTCTGTGTTCGCATAGTCAAAATTATAAGCAGAAAATTCTTTTTCTGATTGATGAAAAACTTCCCGATATTCAACATTCTCATTGTTCCAAATTAAATCATATACATTCTTTTTTTCTTGAGTGAACATACAAATTCTTTCTAAGCCATATGTTATTTCAACTGAAACTGGTTTACATTCAAAACCAGCCATTTGTTGGAAATATGTAAATTGGGTTATTTCCATACCATCACACCATACCTCCCAACCCAGACCAGCAGCCCCTAATGTTGGACTCTCCCAATCATCTTCAACGAATCTGATATCATGATTTTTATGATCAATACCAATTAATGATAAACTATTTAAGTATAGTTTTTTTATATTGGACGGAGATGGTTTTATAATTACTTGAAATTGATAATAATGTTGAAGTCTATTTGGATTATCTCCATATCTTCCATCTGTCGGTCTTCTTGAAGGCTGAACATAAGCAGCTTTCCATGGTTTAGGTCCAAGAGATCTTAGGGTGGTTGCAGGATGAAATGTTCCAGCTCCAACCTCCATATCATAAGGCTGTAAAATTATACAACCTTGTTTACTCCAAAACTTTTGTAAATTTAAAATTGTATCCTGAAAAGTTTGAAACTTTACTTTTTTTTTGCTATTTTTAGAGACCATATCTTTGCCATACAGATTTTTCATCTAATATATTTGCGAGTTGATCTACCTGATCATTCGATGATGATAATTTTTTACTTAACCAGCCTTTAGATTTTTCAAATTTTTTAATTACTACATCTTCTCCGAATTTTTCTCTTAATACTTGATGGGCATCTCCAATTTCATCTATTAAACCAAGAGACTTGGCTTTACGTCCTGACCAAAATTCTCCTGAAAATAACTCTACCTCTGATTTTTTTAATTTTGGGCCTCTACTTTTTTCAACAACGTCAATAAAATCTTTGTGTAAATCTAACTGAATATTTTTAAGTCTCTCTATATCTTCTTTTTTTTCAACAAGGAAAGGATCTAGTGTACTTTTGTTTTTACCTGCAGTATGAACTCTTCTTTCAACTCCAATTTTCTTTATAAGTTCTGTAAAACCAAAAGAAGAATAAATCACTCCTATAGAACCAATAATAGAACTTGAGTTTGCATATATCTCATCTCCAGCACATGCAATTAAGTACCCTCCTGAAGCAGCAACATCTTCAGCAAAAACAATAACCTTTTTTTTATTTTTTTTAGCCTTTTGTCTTATAAAGTTATAAATCAAATGAGATTGTACAGGAGAACCTCCTGGTGAATTGATAGTAATTGCAACACATGGTGCTTTTTTTAAGGAAAAAGCTTTTGAAATAATCTCCTGTTGACCTGAAAAATCGATACCTTGTTTAAACTTTCCAACATTTCCTATTACTCCACTTAATTTTATATGTGGGATGATTTTTTTCTTTTTTAAAAAAGAGAACATTTTTAACCTTTATAGAATTTTTAATTGAATATAAAGACACCTTATAATTGAAGATTCAGGTGCGTCAATTGATAAGTAATAAATACAAACTTATTATACTAGTTTGTTAACATAAATGGGAACTGTAATTCAGCTCAAAAACCAAATTAATAATTCTTATTTTCAACTTAAAGAATCGGTTGAAGATAAATTGCTGCTCGTAGACGATAAGATAAAGTCAAAACTTGTAAGTAAAGTTGATTTGGTACAAAAAATGACTGACTACCATCTAGATACTGGTGGCAAAAAATTACGAGCTTTATTAACTTTAGGTTCGGCTAAAATGTGTGGTTACTCAAAAGGTACAAGAGACATAAATCTTGCTGCCTGTGTTGAGCTAATTCATGCTGCAACTTTGATGCATGATGACGTGATAGATAATGGTACCTTAAGAAGAGGTAAGAAAACTTTGAATAAAGTTTGGGATAATCACTCCTCTGTATTGGTTGGGGATTATCTTCTTAGTAGATGTTTTGAAATGATGGTAGAAGATGGAAATATAGAAGTTTTAAAATTACTATCTTCAACCTCCTCAAAAATTGCTCAAGGAGAAATATTACAACTTCAACATCAGGGAGAAGTTGATATGTTAGAGGAAACATATTTAAAAATTATATCAGCAAAAACTGCAGAGTTATTTGCTGCAGCTACTAAGGTTGGAGCGATATTATCTGATATGCAAACTAAAGAAAAGGAAGCTTTAGAATTTTATGGAAGAAATCTGGGCTTAACATTTCAAATAGCTGACGACACTTTGGATTATAATTCAGAAATTAAATTGTTTGGAAAAAAAAATGGACAAGATTTTTACGAAGGTAAAATAACCCTTCCTATAATTTTATTATTTCAAAAAGCTGACAATCAAGAGAGAGAAAAACTGAAAGATATTTTTTCTAAAAGTTTGAGAAATGAGAATGATTTAGATTACACTTTATCCTTAATAAAAAAATATGATATAATTAAAGCATGCTATCAAAAAGCCCAGCACTATATTAACTTAGCCTCAAATTCTTTATCAGTATTTAAAGACTCTATCGAAAAAAATATTCTTGAAAATCTAACGTCTTTTAGTTTATCAAGAAATTTTTAAGGACTTAAAAGGCTTTTTTCCCAATTATTATTATTATCTAAAGTATACTTCAGCCTTTCATGTATTCTATTATCTCCATCTAACCAAAATTCGATACTTGATGGTTTTAAATTCCAGCCAGACCAATGATCTGGTCTTGGTACATTATCTTTATCACTATATTTTTTTTTGAAATTTTCTAAATTATTCAAAAGTTCATCCCTACTTTTTAAAATACTGCTTTGTTTAGAGGCCCATGCTCCTATTCTGCTTTCATAAGCCCTAGTGCTATAATAATCATCTGCTGTTTTATCATCTACTTGATTTAGTTTTCCAACAATCCTAATTTGTCTTAATAAGCTTTTCCAATGAAAGCACATTGTAGCATTTGGGTTTTCTTTTAATTCTTTACTTTTTTGGCTTTTTAAATTTGTATAGAAAATGAACCCATCTTTATCAAAACCTTTAAGCAAAACCATTCTAACTGATGGAACTCCATCTTTGCTCGCAGTCCCTAAAGCCAAAGCATTTGGATCATTTATTTCTCTCTTTTTTGCCACTTCAAACCATTCCTTAAATAGTTCAAATGGATCATCAAGATCAAGAAAGCATTTATTTAGGCCTAATGAGTTTTTTTGATTCATAATTTTAACAAAATAATCTATATAATATAAATAATGTCATTTAATACATTTGGAAAGTTTTTTCGTTTCACTACCTGGGGAGAGTCCCATGGTCCAGCTATTGGCTGTATTATTGACGGTTGTCCTCCTTTAATTCAACTAAAAGAACAAGATATTCAAAAAGAATTAGATAAAAGGAAACCAGGGCAGTCTAAATTTACCACCCAAAGAAAAGAGGGAGATAAAGTTCAAATTCTTTCTGGGGTCTTTGAAGGCAAAACGACTGGAACTCCTATATCACTGATAATTTATAACGAAGATATGCGTTCAAAAGATTATAAGGATATCAAAGATAAGTTTAGACCTGGGCATGCAGATTTTACATATTTTAAAAAATATGGAATTAGAGATTACAGAGGAGGAGGAAGATCATCCGCCAGAGAAACAGCAACAAGGGTTGCTGCAGGTGCTATTGCCAAAAAAGTTTTAGAAAATAAATTAGGTAGAAAATTTAAGGTTTCTGCTGCGGTAACACAACTTGGAATTCTTGGCTGTGATACAACAAAATGGGATAATAAAATAATCTATAAAAATCCATTTTTTTGTCCCGATAAGACAATGTTAAAAATATGGGAGAAATATCTTTTAAGTGTTAGGAAAGCAGGGTCTTCATGTGGAGCAATAATCGAAGTAAGAGCTAATGGAGTTCCAGCTGGTTTAGGTGCACCAATTTACTCGAAATTAGATTCTGATATTGCTTCTGCTATGATGAGTATTAATGCTGTTAAAGGAGTAAATATTGGTTCAGGAATGAACTCTGCTCAATTATCTGGGGAAGAAAATTCTGATGAAATTTCACAAACCAAAAAGAAGTTAAAATTTAATTCCAATAATGCAGGGGGAATACTTGGAGGTATATCTTCTGGACAAGAAATAATTGTTTCATTTGCGGTGAAACCTACTTCTTCAATTTTAAAGAGTAGGAAAACAGTTAATAAACTTGGAAAAAATACTACCATATCTGTAAAAGGAAGGCATGACCCATGTGTGGGCATAAGAGCTGTCCCAGTAGGTGAAGCTATGCTTTCATGTGTTTTATTAGATCATTACCTAATGCATAAAGCTCAGTGCAGTTAATGTAAATTATTTTTGTTTTTGTAATACAATATTAGAATTCAATAAATCGAGAACTTTTTCTTCAATTGAATTAGAGTCTAGATTAGCTTTTTTATACATATTTTCAGGTGTATCTTGATCAATAAAAATATCTGGTAAATTCATTGATCTAAATTTTAGATTATTATCCATTAAACCTTTTTTAGTTAAAAAATTAACAACATGAGAACCAAATCCACCTATAGAACCTTCCTCAATAGTCATAATAGCTTCATGTGTGGTTGCAAGTTGCCAAATTAAATTTTCATCTAAAGGTTTTGCAAATCTTGCGTCAACAATTGTTATGTCTATTCCCTTTTTTTTTAAATTTTCAGCTGCTTTTAAAGTTTCATTTAATCTTGCTCCAAAATTTAAGATAGCTAATTTTTTTCCTTCTTTAATAACTTTTGATTTGCCTATCTCTATCTTCTCGTTAATTGGGGGTAAAACTGAACCTAGTCCTATACCTCTTGGATATCTAAATGCACAGGGTCTATCATTTATTTCTGTTGAGGTATTTATCATTCTTACTAATTCAGCCTCATCACTAGCTGCCATAACTACAAAATTGGGCAATGTCGATAAGTAAGTTGTATCAAAACTTCCTGCATGGGTTGGTCCATCTGCACCTACTAAACCTGCTCTATCTATTGCAAATCGTACTGGTAAACTTTGAATGGCTACATCGTGAACAACTTGATCATAAGCCCTTTGAAGAAACGTTGAATATATTGCTGCGTAAGGTTTAAAATTTTCAGTGGCTAAACCAGCAGCGAACGTAACTGCATGTTGTTCTGCAATTCCTACATCAAAAGTTCTTTCTGGAAATTCTTTACGGAAACTATTTAAACCAGTCCCATCAGGCATTGCAGCAGTAATAGCAACTATTTTACTATCTTTTTTTGCATGCTGAATCAAAGTATCTGCAAATACTTTAGTATATGATGGTGTTTTGTTAATACTTTTAATTTGCTCTCCAGTTTTTACGTTAAACTTCGAAACTCCATGATAATTATCTTTTGCTTGCTCAGCGAATGAATATCCTTTTCCTTTTTTTGTTTTGATATGAATTAAAATGGGTCCCTCATGCTTTGAATCCTTAGCATTTCTTAAGATTGGAACTAAAGAGCTTAAATCATGCCCATCAATTGGGCCAATGTAATAAAATCCTAGTGAACTAAATAACGTACCACCTGTTACAGCTGATCTAAGCAAGTCTTCAGCTTTGCCTGCTTTTGCAGTAAATCGTTTTGAAAAAGCAGATGTAATTAATTTTATAGTCTCTCTCAGACTAAAATAAATTTTACCTGAAAAAATTTTAGCTAAATAAGTGCCCATTGCTCCAACAGGTCTAGCTATAGACATGTCATTATCATTTAATATGACAATCATTTTAGTTTTAGACGCACCAGCGTTGTTCATGGCTTCATAAGCCATACCTGCACTGATGGCCCCATCACCAATAACTGCAATAACATTATCAGACTTATTTGAAAGCCTATTAGCTTCAGCTATACCTAAGGCTGAGGAGATTGAAGTTGAACTATGAGCTGCACCAAAAGGATCATATTCACTTTCTAATCTTTTTGTAAAGCCCGACAAGCCACCTCCTTGCCTCAATGTTCTTATTTTATCTTTTCTTCCAGTCAAAATTTTATGTGGGTAACACTGATGTCCTACATCCCAAATTAATTTGTCATTAGGGGTATTAAAAATAAAATGAAGTGCAACACTTAGTTCAACAACTCCAAGGCTTGCCCCTAAATGGCCTCCAGTAACTGATACTGCATCGATCATTTCCTCTCTTAATTCATCAGCTACTTTTTGTAACTTCGACTCAGGTATCTTCTTTAAATCTGAAGGAAAATTTATTTGATTTAAAAATTCGTATTCTTTTGTCATTTATTCCTATTCAAAATATAATTTAAGGTCGCTGATAAATCTTTTGATTTAGAACCATATTTTTTCAATTTATTATTAATTTTAAAGATTAATTTATTTGCAT
>QBYM01000003.1 GCA_003282825.1 Pelagibacteraceae bacterium AG-325-J17
TATCAAAAAAATATCATTAACAATTGAAAGTTTATAATGCGGAAGTTTAATAAGAAAAAATTACCAAGTAGACATACATCTTTAGGTGCAGATAGAGCTCCACATAGATCATTTTACTATGCAATGGGAGAAACTGAAAAAGATGTCTCTAAACCATTTATCGGTGTCGTATCAACGTGGAATGAGGCAGCTCCTTGTAACATTGCCTTAATGAGACAAGCTCAATCTGTTAAAAAAGGTGTTAGAGCATCTGGTGGTACACCAAGAGAATTTTGTACAATTACGGTTACTGACGGTATTGCTATGGGTCATGAAGGAATGAAATCTTCATTAATCTCTAGAGAAGTAATAGCAGATAGTGCTGAACTTACTGTTAGAGGTCATTGTTATGATGCATTAGTAGGTATTGCAGGTTGTGATAAATCTTTACCAGGTTTGATGATGTCGATGGTTCGATTAAATGTTCCAAGTGTTTTTATTTATGGCGGATCAATACTTCCAGGAAAATATAAAGGTAAAGATGTAACTGTTGTTGATGTTTTTGAAGCAGTTGGAAAACATTCATCAGGTCAAATGTCAGCAAAAGAATTAAGAAAATTAGAATTAGTTGCCTGTCCAAGTGCAGGTGCTTGTGGTGGTCAATTCACTGCAAATACTATGGCCTGCGTATCAGAAGCTATTGGTTTAGCATTACCTTATTCAGCAGGAACTCCTGCTCCTTATGAAGAAAGAGATAAGTATGCAAAATTAAGTGGTAAAATGGTAATGGAACTATTAGCAAAAAAAATTAAACCAAGAGATATTGTTACAAGAAAAGCTTTAGAAAATGCTGCAACAATAGTTGCTGCAACGGGGGGATCAACAAACGCAGGATTACATTTACCTGCAATAGCTAACGAGGCAGGAATTAAATTTGATTTAATGGATGTTGCAAAAATATTTAAAAGAACTCCATATCTTGCTGATTTAAAACCAGGTGGAAAATATGTTGCTAAAGACATGTGGTTAGCTGGTGGTGTTCCAATGTTATTAAAAACTCTTTATGAAGGTGGTTTTATTCATGGTGACTGTTTGACAGTTACAGGTAAAACTATGAAAGAAAATCTAAAGAAAATTAAATTTAATTCAAAACAAAAAGTAATGAGATCTTATAAAAATCCTTTATCACCAACGGGTGGTGTGGTTGGATTAAAAGGAAATTTAGCTCCAGATGGTGGAATTGTAAAAATTGCAGGACTTAAAAAATTACAGTTTACTGGAAGAGCAAGATGTTTTGATAATGAAGAAAGTGCAATGAAAGCAGTTCAAAGTAAAAAATATAAAGACGGTGATGTAATTATTATTAGATACGAAGGACCTGTTGGTGGACCAGGTATGAGAGAAATGCTTTCAACAACAGGTGCAATTTATGGACAAGGCAAAGGAGAGAAGGTTGCTTTAATTACTGATGGAAGATTTTCAGGAGCAACGAGAGGTTTTTGTGTTGGTCATGTTGGTCCAGAAGCTGCATTAGGTGGACCTATCGCTTTATTACGTAATGGAGATATGATTGATATCGATGCTAAGAAGGGAACTATTAATGTTCGATTAACTAGGGCTCAATTAGCTTCAAGAAAAAGAAAATGGAAGGCTAGAAAATCTGATTTTGGATCAGGAACACTTTGGAAATATGCTCAAACAGTTGGACCTGCTTATTTAGGAGCACCAACGCATCCAGGTAAGAAAAAAGAAGTTAAGGATTATTCAAAAATTTAATGAAAATTCGCCCAGTCATTTTATGTGGTGGTGCAGGAACAAGACTTTGGCCAAAAGCTAAAAAACATCAAGCTAAACAGTTTATTGATTTTGGTAATTGGACTTTATTGGGAAAAACTCTTGAGAGAGTTAAAGCATCTATTTTTGATGCACCAATTATAAGCACTAATGCAAAATATTTAAGACAAGTAAAACAACATCTAAAGAAACACAAAATAAGAAAATTTAAAATAGTTTTAGAACCTGCTAAAAGAAACACGGCACCAGCTATATTAAGTACGGCATTAATCAAAGATATACCCAACGAACAACCTTTAATGTTCTTAGCAGCTGATCATTTGATAGAGAAGGTTGGTTTGTTCAATAAAGCTATCAAAAAAAATCAAAAGAAACTCACTCATAATAATATCTTTATATTTGGGATTAAACCCACAATGCCTTCTAGTGAATTTGGATATTTTTTAACAAGAAATAACAAAGTAACTAGATTTGTAGAAAAACCTAAAGAGGCTAGAGCTAAACAAATAATTAGTAAAAAAGGTTATTGGAATTCTGGAATGTTTTATTTGAGAAAAGATTCAATAATTAATAATTTCAAGAAATATCAGCCAAATATTTACCGAAACTGTAACAAAGCTGTAACAAAAGCAAAATATAAAAGTAATGTGTATTATTTAAACAAACAAGCATTTACCAAAGCAACAGCCAAGTCTTTTGATTATGCAATATTAGAAAAAACTAGAGACATTAATGCAATCAAATTAGATATTCCTTGGTCTGATTTAGGTTCTTGGAAAGAAATTTGTAAAATGTATGGAAGAAATAAAAGACATTATTATAAAAAGAAGAATGTATTTCATAGACCTTGGGGTAGTTATGTAAATTTATTTAATGGTAAGGAATTTTTGATTAAAGAATTATATGTAAAACCAAAAGGTATATTAAGTCTTCAAAAACATCATCATAGGGCAGAACATTGGGTCGTTACTCATGGTAAGCCTAAAATTACTTTAAATAAAAAATATTTTACAATGAAACCTGATGAAACTATTTTTATTCCATTAGGTGCAATCCATAGAATAGAAAATCCATATAAAAAACCAGTAAAAATTATTGAGGCTCAAGTAGGATCAATTCTAAAAGAAACAGATATTGTTCGATATCAGGATGTTTATGGCCGTGTTAAATAATTAACACGACCACAAAATATATATTTAAAACCAATTATTTGGAATAATTATGTAGTGGATTGCTAAAACAATTCCAACTGAAACACTTAGTCCAAAGATCATTTTAAGAAAGTCTTTACCAATTAATGGGAAAACATATTTAAATTTATAATCTTTGTTCATAGTTGAAATTGCAAGTTCTCTACCACACAATAAACCAACAAATACCCATGTTGTTGACATTGGTAAATCATTTAGTTCCTTAAAGTAGAATAAAACAGCAGCATAAATTACATTGATAATTGTAGCTGATCTTGCATATCTAGTTCCAGTTTTTTCTAAAACTACTGCTTGGATCCGTCCACCTTGAATGTAGAAAATGTAAAATAGTAAAACCGTAAAATATGCCATTACAGTTAGAAGAATTATTATATCTAGTTGTCTTGGAAGATATACTGCAATATTTGCTACATCGTGAGATAACCAAACCCACCATAACCAACCTGATGAAACCCAAACAGCATTTCTCCAAAATCCTATCCATTTGTCATCTACTTCATCAAATTTTTCATTAATGAATTTTGATACAGCTATCCAGGCTATGTAAGCAACCATTGCCGCTAAACCATAACCAACTACACTTTTCATTAACATTTTTTCAAGCACAACTGTTGAAGCAAACGCTGAAAGAACTAAAAAGGTTGTTGATACAGGAATACCAATTCTTGTTAATAATAAGAGTATTGCAGGCGCTACTGCATGATACCATTGAATTTCTTGATAAGGTATTCTAGTTAATCTTCCATATGAAATATCACCATCATACGCATACCATCCCCATGCTAAAGCTAAAATCATTACACTAGAAGCTGATCCTGCAAGTACGTACCATTTAAACCACTTCTTTTTTGAAGCTATAAATGTACCTAGTGTTTGAATTGAGTCGTTAGCGATTACGCTATAACCGGCAAGGGCAAACCCTATAACCGTATAAATTAAAGTCATTTCCATTCTTTATCTCCTATATATTATTGTTTTCGGTTCCTATCGATTCATGACTTAAGGAGTATGTAATATCAGACGGAAAATAATTCTATATATAAATTTATTGAATTGTGAATTAGGGGGTGGATTCGTCAACTTTTAAACTAATTAAGATCAAAGTCTACTTTAAAATTAAAATACAACCTTATAAATTCCTATTAAGAACAATGGTATTTGTAGTCCAAAGTTAGTTAGTATTGCTTTATCTTTGCTAACAAATCCAGCTATAGTCCATCCAACAACACCTAATCCGTGAAAGTATATATTTAAAGGATATATATTTAGGTTTGTTAATAGAATACCAACTAATACTAGAAATGTACTTATCCATTTAAGATATTTCTTAATAAACATTAATTCTCCTTTTAACTTATTTTATTTAGATTTTAGATAATAACTTATCTACACTTTTTACATAATCCAAAAAACTCAAGATTGTATTTACTATATTTCATACCATCTTTGTCTTTGAAATTAGTTAAATATTTAGAAAGGCTTGCACTGCTAATTTCTGTAACTTTTTCACAGATTTCACAGATTGAAAATGCAGTGGCTTTTGATACCTGACAGCTTGAATTATGACATGCAATAAAGGCATTTCTACTTTCAATTTTATGAATTTTTCCTATTTCAACTAGTTTATCCAGTGCTCGATAAACTTGTAATGGGGCTTTAATACCTTTTTTTTGAACATTATGTAGTATTGAATAAGCTTTCATTGGTTCAGTTGATTTATTAATTAAATCAAAAACTATTTGCTGATTTTTTGAAAGAGTTTGCATTTTATTTATTCTACTGATTCCTCATTAATTTTTCAATTTAATCGATTGCTTTATATTTAATAACGACAAGATAAATAAGAATAAAGAAGCTGCTATAATTGAAGGTCCAGATGCAGTGTTAAATTCCAATGAAGAAAATAATCCTAAGATCACAGATAACAAACCACCTATAATTGAATACATCACCATTTTTTGAGGACTTGATGAAATATTTCTAGCCATTGCGGCAGGTATAATTAGCATTCCTGTAATTAATAATAATCCGACCATTTTAATTGATATAGCAATGATTGCTGCCATTAAGATCGTAAATATAGCCTTTGCTCTATCAGGATTTAGTCCTTCTGCTTCGGCCAGTTCATAATTAACTGTTGATGCAAACAAAGGTTTCCAAATTAATCTTAAAATTAAGAGGATTAATGCTCCTCCAATCCATATAATTAAAAGATCATCAACCGTAACAGCTAATATATCTCCAAATAATAATCCCATAATATCAAATCTAATAAATGATAAAAAACCTATAACCACTAGTCCTACAGCTAACGATGAGTGAGCTAAGAGACCAAGTAAAGCATCACCTGGTAGATTAGTTCTCTTTTGTAACTGTATTAACGTTAAAGCTATTAAAGATGAAATTATAAATACTGACAAAGCAATATTAAACTCCATAGAGTAAGCTAGTGTAACACCAAGTAAAGCAGAGTGGGAGAGGGTATCACCAAAATACGAAAGCCTTCTCCATATAACAAAACATCCAAGTGGTCCTGTCACAATTGCAACTCCAATACCGGCTATTAAAGCTCTTATAAAGAAATCATCAAACATTTAATTTTTCTTTATCTCTCCTTCACTTGTATGAATATGATCATGTCTATGCTCATATCTTGATAGTATTTGTGAGGCTTGCTCACCAAATAAAGCCTTGTATTCATTATTTTTTGCTACATCCATTGGTGACCCTGAACAACAGACATGACCATTTAAACAAACCACATGATCTGTTGCACTCATTACGGTATGTAGATCATGTGAGATTAATAGGATGCCACAGTTTAATTCGTCTGAGATTTTTTTTATTAATTCGTACAAAGCAATTTCACCAGTGAAATCAACTCCTTGAACTGGTTCATCAAGAACTAATAAATCTGGTTTTTTTGAAATAGCTCTTGCAAGTAATACTCTTTGAAATTCTCCACCCGATAAGTCACCTAGATTTTTATCTTTAAGATGACTAACACCAGTTAAAGATAAAGCATCATTAATTGTTTTCTCATTAAGATTTTCAGTAAGCACCATAAAATCATTTACTCTGAGTGGTAATGTCCAATCAATTGAAATTTTTTGAGGAACATATCCAATTTTCTCTGTATATTTTTCTACTGAGCCATCAATTTTTTTATAAATACCTAAAGCAATTTTAGCAGTTGTACTTTTTCCTGATCCGTTTGGACCAATAAGAGTAACTATTTTACCTTTTTCAACTTGTAGTGACACACCTCTTACGAGCCATTTATCATTTATTTGAAAACCAGCGTCTTTCAATTTAACTAAAATATTTTGATCAGAGCTCATTTTAATCCTTGACTTAAAAATGTTATATTATTACATAGTGTTATATTATAACAACTTAAATATACAACATATGAAAAATATTAAAAAATTACCATTTATCTTATCAATACTATCATTCTTAACTATTTTTGTACCTGCAAATGCTGAAATTAAAGTAGTTACTTCAATTAAACCAATTCATTCATTAGCAAGTTATTTAATGGATGGAGTAGCAAAACCAGATCTAATAGTTGATGGGTATTCTTCACCTCATAATTTTGCATTAAAACCATCTCATGCAAAAATGTTACAAGATGCTGATCTTATATTCTGGGTTGGTGAGGATTTGGAAAATTTTTTAGAAAAACCATTAAATTCAATTGCCAAAAAAGCTGAAAAAATTGAGTTAATGGAAATCAAGGGTTTAACTAAATTTAAATTTAGAGAAAGAAATGTTTTTGAAGAACATGACCATGACCATAAAGAAGATGACCACGATGATCATGCAAAAAAAGAAGACGATCATGACGATCACGATCACGATAAAAAAGAAAAAGAACATGGTCATGATGAACACGGACATGATGATGAACATAAAAAGAATGGTCACGATGATCACGGTCATAAAGGACACGCACACGGTGAGTTTGATCCACATATTTGGTTGGATCCAATGAATGCAAAAGTGATTTTAAGCGAAATGGCAGAACACTTGATTGAGAATGATCAAGAAAATGAAGCTAAATATAAAACAAATTTAAAAAAAGCACATAAAGATTTAGATAAACTTACTAAGAAAGTAAAATCTGAATTAAATAAAGATTTTAAATCAATAGTTTTTCATGATGCATATCAATACTTTGAAAAAAGATTTGGCATTAATATTCTTGGTGCATTTACTGTAAATATAGACGTAATGCCCGGTGCTGAGCAGTTAGCTGAAATAAGAGAAATTATTGAGCATGATAAAGTAAGCTGTGTATTTTCTGAACCACAGTTTAACCCTGATATTATTAAGGCTGTAGCAAAAGATACCAATGTTGCAACAGGGGTTATAGATCCATTAGGAGCTACTCTTAATCCTGGTAAAGATTTATATTTTGATTTAATTGGCAACATGTCAAAATCTTTCAAAGGCTGTTAATTTAAAATTGATCTTTGATCATAAATAATATTTAATAAAGGGATGAGTACAGTATCCCTTTCATTAGATGAGATTTTTGATTTAGCTAAAAAAACATTATTAGCTAATGGATGTGATGACGAAACAGCATCTATATTATCAGATTTAATCAGAAATGCTGAACGAGATGGTTCATTATCTCATGGTTTATTTAGATTACCAGCTTATGTAAGTGGTTTAAAAAGTGGAAAAATTAATGGTAAAGGAAAACCAGAAGTAAAAAAGATTTCAGCATCAGTAATTAAAGTTCAAGGTAATAATTGCTTAGCACCTGTAGTTTTAAGTAAAGGTCTACCTGAATTAGCAAAAGCTGCAAAAGAAAATGGTGTTGCAGTACTTGCAATAAATAATTCTCATCACATGGCAGCGATGTGGCCTGAAACAGAAAAATTAGCAGAAGAAGGCTTGGTTGCTTTTGCTTGTACATCGTACAAGCCTGCAGTAGCACCTGCTGGTGCAATCAAGCCATTATTTGGAACAAACCCAATATCATTTGCTTGGCCAAGACCAGGAAAAACTCCTGTAGTTTATGATATGGCAACAGCATCAATGGCAATGGGTGAAGTTCAAGTGGCTAAAAGAGAAGGGCACAAGGTTCCTATTGGAACAGGATTAACTAAAGAAGGTAAAGAAACTACTGATCCAGGCGCAATAGCTGATGGTGGTGTTTTATTACCTTTTGGTGGTTATAAAGGTTCAGCAATTGCTATGATGGTAGAATTAATGGCTGGTGCTTTAGTTGGTGATAATTTTAGTTTTGAAACTGCTGCTAAAGATAATAATGATGGTGGTCCACCAAGTGGAGGAGAATTTATTCTTGCTATCTCTCCTGATAAAACTGCAGGAACAAATTGGCAAAAACATGCAGATGAATTCTTTGATAAGATGAAATCAATGGGTGAAGTAAGATTACCTGGGGAAAGACGACATAAAAATAGACTTGATAAAGGTCCTCGTAATATTAATGAGGAATTAGTTAATAAAATAAAATCTTTAAGCTAATTTAATTTCTATGGGTGTGTGATCTGAAGGTTTTTCTCTACCTCTAGGATCTTTATTAATATTTATAGATTTTATTTGGTCGATCAAAGAGTTTGAAACTAAAAAATGATCTATTCTCATCCCATTATTCTTTTGCCATGCACCTCTCATATAATCCCAAAAAGTATAACCTTCTTTCGTTTCATTAAAATGTCTATAAACATCACTAAAACCTAAATTTAGCATCTCTCTAAATTTTTTCCTTATTTCTAATCTGTACAAGGCATCATCCTCAAAACTTTTAACATTATAGACATCTTCAGCAGCAGGGATCACATTAAAGTCACCCGCGAGAATAATATTCGAATTTTTTTTAGATAAAGACTTTAGTTGTTTAATTAATTGATCCATCCAATTTTTTTTATAGTCATATTTTTCTGTATCAACTGGATTTCCATTAGGAGTATATATATTAATTAACTGAACAACTTTTTTCTTATATTCAACCTCAGCAGAAATTATTCTAGATTGTTTTAATTTATCTTTAATTAAATCTGTTCTAATATTTTTTAATTTTCCTTTTGAAATAATAGCAACACCATTATAACTTTTTTGTCCAAATACATGACTTTCATAATCCATAGATGAAAAATCATCATAAGGAAAATTTACATCTTCAGTTTTGATCTCCTGCATCATTAAAATATCTGGTTTATACTTTAAAAGATAACTTTTGATATTTTCAATACGAGCTCGCACGGAATTTACATTCCAGGAAGAGATGAGCATTAAAGAGAGAAAGACACACCACAACCACAAGAAGATTTAGTTTGTGGATTAGTTATTTTAAATTGTTCGCCTATTAATTCTGAAACGTAATCAACTTCAGATCCTTTTAAAAGATCAGCAGAAGCTTTATCAATTAAAATATTTTCAAAATTTAAATCATCCGCAGATTTTGATTGATCAAATGTAAATTCATATTGAAATCCTGAACATCCACCACCTTTGATGGCGATTCTAAAAAAAGACCCCTTATCTTTTTTTGACAACAGAGTATTGATCTGTTTTAGCGCTTTATCAGTAAATTTAATTTCTTTTATCATTATTGATCACTGGTATTACTAATATAATACTTATTAATTTATTTTAAAGGATGAAAAAATACTCAAAGATTGGACAATTTAAAAGCAAAGGTAGAATATTTAATGAATCCTCGTCTAAATATAGAAGCCCATTTCAAAGGGATAGGGACAGAGTAATTCATAGCGCTTCATTTAGAAGGCTTAAACATAAAACACAAGTATTTGTAAATACTGAAGGTGATCATTTTCGAACAAGAATAACTCATTCGATGGAGGTTGCTCAAATAGCAAGATCAATTGCTCGTTATCTCAATCTAAATGAGGATTTGGCTGAATGTCTAAGCCTTGCTCATGATCTAGGACACACACCCTTTGGTCATGCTGGCGAAGACTCTTTAGATGAATGTATGGAAAATTATGGAGGTTTTGATCATAATTTACAAACTTTGAGAATAGTAATGTTTTTGGAAAATAAGTATCTAAGATTTAATGGTTTAAACCTTTCAATTGAAACTTTAGAGGGTCTTTTAAAACATAATGGGCCTGTAGATGACATAAGTTTAGTTGATAATCTGATAGGGATTAAAAAATTTAAAAATATGATTAATTTTAACACGTATCCATCTATTGAAGCTCAAATATCAGCAATTTCAGATGATATAGCTTATAATAATCATGATATACAAGATGGAATAAAAGCAAATCTATTTAGTTTAGAAGAGCTAGTTGAAATTAAATTCTTTAGAGATATTCATAAAAAATATAAAAATAAAATTAATAAAAAAAATTATAAAATTGCAACTTATCAAATTATAAGGGACTCAATTGACTTAATGATTAAGGATTTAATAAAGAATACAAAAAAGAATCTAGCAAGAAATAAAATAAACTCTCCAAAGGATATCGTAAAAACTAATTTTTTAATGGTTGATTTCTCAGATAGTATTAAGAATTCAGAAAACGAAATTAGATTTTTTTTAAAAACAAAAATGTATAATAATAAAAATGTATTAACTAAGAATAATAAGGGTAAATCTATAGTTAAAAAATTATTTAATAAGATTAAACAAAATCCAAAAAAATTTATCTCAAAAGAACAACTTTCATTAGATAAGTATAGAGCAATTTCAGATTTTATATCAGGAATGACAGACCGATATGCTATAAACCTTTACAATAATATTAAATGAACATTTTTGAACAATATTTAGATAAAATAAAAAAAATTATATTAGATCAGGCTAAAAATGGAAAATTGGTTTTACCTGAAAGACTAGATGGTATTACAGCTGAGATGCCTCCAGCAAAGTTTAATAGTGACATCTCAACAAATGTCGCAATGTTTTTATCAAAATTAAATAAAAAACCTCCATTAGAATTAGCTAAATTATTGGCAAAACCTATAAAAGAGAATGATGATTTAATTGAAGATGTTTCAGTTGTTAAGCCAGGATTTATAAATATTAGATTTAAGCCAATTTTTTGGACTAACTTTATCCAAAGTATAATTAAAGATTCTGATAATTTTGGAATTAATAGTAATGAAAAAAAGAAAAGTTACTTAGTTGAATTTGTTTCTGCTAATCCAACTGGACCTTTACATGTAGGTCATTGTCGTGGAGCCATATTAGGTGATGTAATTGCAAATATTTTGTTATTTAATAAACACAAAGTTACCAAAGAGTATTATGTCAACGACTATGGTAATCAAATTATAAATTTTACAAAATCTGTTTATTTTAGAATAAGAGAAATTCTATTTAAGGAACCTTTCCCATCAGACAATGAAGATCTCTATCCCGGGGATTACCTAATTACTTTTGCTGAGAACATAGTTAATGCAAATAAAAAAATAAATTTTGATAATTTTGATCAAATAGCTGAAAAACTAACTGAACTATCTATTGAAGAGGCACTTAAATTGATTAAAAAAAATCTGAATATTTTAGGTATTAATCATGACAACTTTGTTAGCGAAAAAAAAATAGTCACTAATCAAGAAGTTGAAAATGTAATTGATTATCTTCAAAAAACTAAATTTGTTTATAAAGGAAAAATCAAAGCACCTGTGGGTGAAAACAATGATAAATGGGAAGAAAGAGAGCAATTGCTTTTTAGATCAACTGATTTTGGTGATGATAAAGACAGAGCTTTACAAAAGACTGATGGTTCATGGACTTATTTTGCCAGCGATGTTGCATACCATAAAAATAAATTAGATAGAAAATTTGATTTTTTAATTAATATTCTAGGAGCTGATCATGCAGGTTATATAAAAAGAATATCATCCTCAGTTGATGCATTATCAAATTCAAAAGGAAAATTGATCTGTAAAGTAAGCCAGTTGGTGAAACTTATTAAAGATAAAAAACCCTTTAAAATGTCTAAAAGAAAAGGTGACTATATAACAGTAGATGATTTAATTAATGAAGTTGGAAAAGATGCAACAAGATTCATTATGCTTAATAGAAGTAGTGACGTAGAACTTGATTTTGATTTTGACAATGTAATCGAGAAATCTAAAGATAATCCTCTTTATTATGTTCAATACTGTTATGCAAGAATAGCTTCAGTTTTCAGACATATTGGTAAAGATTTAAATTCTGAAATCAAAATTAACAACTACGATTTTCAATATACTGATGATGAAATAAATATTTTAAAAAAAATATCTGAATGGCCTAAATGTATCGATATAGCTAGTAATAAACTTGAACCCCATAGAATACCGACATACTTATATGACTTGGCGTCATTATTTCACTCATACTGGAACTTGGGTAAAGATAATCCTGAAAAAAGATTTATTAATGATCAGAAAAAAATTACTGATGATAAATTAATTTTTCTTAAATCAATTTCCAATGTAGTTAAGTCTGGAATGAATATTGTTGGTGTTTCTACTCCAGAAAAAATGTAATGCTTAAAGAGATTAAATATTTTATATTTATATTCATTATTTGTTTATTTTTATTTTTAACAGGAAGATATTATTTTTCTGATACTAATAAAAAAAATTCATATCGATCTTTACAAAATATTGATCAAAAAATAAATACTTATTCCAAAAATATACCTATCCTTGAAGATGATACAAAAAATATTATAGAATATGTTGAGCAATCAAGTACAAAAAAAAAGAAAAAATTTAATTTTTGGAAGCTTTTAGAGACAAATGAATAATCGCAGATCTTTTATTGTTGGAATTAAATCAATTAAACTTTCCAAAAAAGAGGAGAATTTTTTAAAAAAATATAAACCTTGGGGTGTCATTTTATTTTCAAGAAATATCAAAGATATAAAACAGACTTTTAAGTTAACTTCATCGATTAGAAAAGTTTTTAAAGATAAAAAATATCCAATATTAGTAGATCAAGAGGGTGGGCGTGTTAATAGATTAAAAAACATAATTTCATTTGATAATCTAACTTCAGAATTTTTTGGAAATAAGTTTATAAAAAATTATAGAGAATTTAACTTTTTCTATAAATTATTTATTGATAAAACCTCATATTTATTAAGATTGTTAGGCATTAATATTAATACAGTTCCTGTATTAGATTTAAAAATTAAAGGAGCCAATAAAGTTATTGGAGATAGATCATTTTCAAGGAATCCTAAAATAGTATCTAAAATAGGTGATTATTGTATTAAATATTTTAAAGAAAATAGAATTGGTACTGTAATTAAACATATTCCTGGCCATGGATTAGCTAAAGTGGATAGTCATCATTCAACTCCATTTGTAAGCAAAAAATTAGATTATTTAACAAAAAATGATTTTATACCTTTTAAGAACAAACAGAGCTTGTTTGCTATGACAGCACATATTGTATTTACTGACATAGACAATAAAAATACAGTAACCCATTCACAAAAATTAATTAAATTAATTAGAAATAGAATAGGTTTTAAAAATATCCTTATTTCAGATGATCTTTCTATGAAAAGTCTAAAGGGACCTATAAAAGAAAATACAATCAAAACGTTTAAAGCAGGTTGTAATATAGTTCTACATTGTAACGGAAACCTTAAAGAAATGACAGTTGTTGGACAAAATTCACCATTAGTCGATCGATTTATAACTAAAAAAACATCAGAATTTTATAAAATTTTAAGCTAATATTCCTCAATGATTGAATCTGATTCTGCACTATTCAAAGTTGATGTTGAAAACTACAACGGCCCTCTAGATGTCTTGCTAGATTTAGCTAAAGCTCAAAAAGTTAATTTAGAAGATATATCTATAACAAAATTAGCGGATCAATTTCACGATTTCATTACAAATGAAAAAAATCTTAATTTAGAAATTGCATCAGAATATTTATTAATGGCAACTTGGCTAGCTTATTTAAAATCAAAACTCCTATTACCTGGTACACCTGATGAAGAATTTAAAGTTCATGAAGTTGCTGAAAAACTTAAGTTACAATTAAAAAAACTAGAATTAATAAGATTACTTTCTGAACAAATGCTTAAGAGAAAACGATTAGGTAGAGAGATTCGATCGAGAGGAAGTAAAGCAGGGATAAAACCAATTTATAATAGTGAATATAAACTGAATTTGTTTGAATTATTAAAAACCTACTCAACAATAATAATGACTAAAGATTTTCAAAGAATAAACATCCCAAAGTTACCTGTCTTTACAACAGAAGAAGGAATAAAAACTATAAAAAATTTTTTTGGAAAATTAATGGATTGGAAAAAACTAGATGATTTAATTCCTAAAAATTTGAAAAATGATACAAAATATACAAGAACAGGTAAAGCTGGAATATTTGCTGGTTCTTTAGAATTAGTTAAAGAAGGAAATTTAAAGATTAAGCAAGAGAATCTATATGATGATATTTATATTAAAGAAAATAAATGATTAAAAAAAAAATAAAAAAAAAAGATAATATTATTAATTTTCCCTCAAAATTAACTTCTATTGAAAAAGAAATTGAAGCTATAGTTTTTGCTGCTGCAGAACCTTTAAATATTGAAACTATTGAAAGTAAAATTTCAAAAAAAGCTGATGTAGAAAAGATATTGTTAAAAATTCAGAATGAATATTCAGATCGTGGAATAAACCTAGTTTGTATATCAAAAAAATGGTCCTTTAGAACATCACCGAATTTATCAAATTTAATGGTACAAGAGAAAACTGTTGAAAAAAAATTATCAAGGGCCGCCATAGAAACACTTGCAATTATTGTTTATCACCAACCTGTTACTAGAGCAGAAATTGAAGAAATAAGAGGTGTAGCTTTTGGGACTAACACACTAGAAATTTTGATGGAATTAAACTGGGTTAAGCCAGGTGGTAGAAAAGATGTGCCAGGCAAGCCAATACAATATATAACAACAGATGATTTCTTGAGTCATTTTAATCTTCAAAAGCTTTCTGATCTACCAACTGTTGATGAATTAGGAGCAGCAGGCTTAATTGATAGTACTAATATAGATAATGCAATTTTTGGTACTGGAAAATTTTACAAAGAAAAACAGGACGATAAAAAAGAGGACATTTACTCAAATATTGATGAAATGCTTAGTGGCACTCTTGATTCAGATGAAAAGAACTAGTCTTTAATTTTAATTTATCCAAAAAAAAGACACTTTAAATATATAAATAAAAAGGATATAAGATTTATATGAGCATTGGAATTTGGCAAATAGCTATTGTTGTAATACTTGTGGTATTATTATTTGGTAGAGGAAAAATATCTAGCCTTATGGGTGATGTTGCTAAAGGAATTAAAAGTTTTAAAAAAGGTATGGCATCAGATGTTACTGATGACAATGAGCCTAAAAATATTTCCGACGAAAATCAAGATACAAAGAATAAAGAATAAATCACATGCCTACTATTGGTTGGTTTGAGATCTTAATTGTTGTTGCTATTGCTATAATTGTACTTGGACCTAAGGATTTTCCTATTATGTTAAAGAAAGCTGGATCTTGGATTGGTACTGCAAAAAAATATATAAATAACGTGCAAAGCGAAATTTCAAATATTGATATTGAAGATAATCCAAAAGAAAAAGAAGTAGATAAAAAAGATGAGTCATGATGAAAACGAAAGTGGCTTCGTAAGTCATTTAGCAGAATTAAGAAAAAGATTAATTAATAGTTTTATTTTTCTGATAGTTTTTTTTATAGCTTGTTATTTTTTTGCAGAACACTTATATGGTTTTTTAGTTGAACCATTTGCAAAAGCTGTAAAAGATGATGGATCTGATAGACGACTCATTTTTACTGCTTTACAAGAAACTTTTTTAACATATTTAAAAGTTTCTTTTTTTACAGCTTTTTTTGTTACATGTCCTTTTATT
Organism: Pelagibacteraceae bacterium AG-325-J17; assembly: GCA_003282825.1. Lineage (GTDB taxonomy): Bacteria > Pseudomonadota > Alphaproteobacteria > Pelagibacterales > Pelagibacteraceae > Pelagibacter. The sequence goes on from QBYM01000003.1 coordinate 15,874, forward strand.
TTGATGCAAATTTGGAAATTCATTGCACCAGGCCTTTATAAACACGAAAAGATTGCAATTATACCATATTTAGTTTTAACACCGATTTTATTCTTTTTAGGCGGCATGTTGGTCTACTATTTGATTATGCCTTTAGCGATAAAATTCTTTTTATCATTTGAGAGCACAGGATTGTCAACAAACTTACCAATTCAGCTGGAAGCTAAAGTGAATGAATATTTATCTCTTGTAATGAAACTCATTTTTGCTTTTGGAATAAGTTTTCAATTACCTGTTGTCCTTAGTTTACTAGCAAGAGTAGGAGTTGTTGATTCTGATTTTCTAAAAAAAAGAAGGAAATATGTAGTAGTCATCATATTTGCAGCTGCCGCATTGTTGACTCCACCTGATCCTATAACACAAATTGGTTTAGCTATTCCTTTATTAATTTTATATGAATTATCAATATTTTCAGTAAAATTTATTGAAAGTAAAAAATTAAAAGATTCTGATGCATAATTTAAAAGAAATTCGAAAAAATTTTGATGCTTTTGAAAAAGAATTAAAAAAAAGAACAACTGAAATTAATTTTTCTCAATTAAAAAAATTAGATATACAAAATAGAGAATTTATTCAAAAGAAAGAGAATTTAGAGAAAGAGAAAAAAGATATTTCAAAATCTAAAGATAAATCTTTATTTGCAAAATCTAAAGAGCTTTCAATTTCTTTAGATGAAATTTCCAAGAAACAAAATGTACTTAAATCTGAACTTGAAAAAATTCTATCCAATATACCAAATCTTCCACATCCCGATGTTCCAAGTGGGAAAGATGAGAACGATAATGTTGAAATTGGTAAATTTGGACAAATTCCTGATTTTAATTTTAAACCTAAGTCACATTATGAGTTGGGTGAAGAATTGGGAATGTTAGATTTCGATCTTGCAACAAAAACTACAGGGTCGCGGTTTGTTTTTGTTAAAAGTAAATTGGCGCTATTAGAAAGAGCTTTATCAAATTTTATGTTGGATATTCATATACAAAAAAATGGTTACGAAGAAATTTCTCCACCTTTACTTGCTTCAGAAAATACTATGTTTGGTACTGGCCAATTACCTAAATTTGAAAATGATCAATTTGAAGTTAAATTAGATAAAGATGCTGAAAGAAAATTTCTTATACCTACAGCAGAAGTAATTTTGACTAATATTGTTAAAGACAAAATTCTAGATATCAAATCTTTACCCATGAGATTTGTTGCTTCAACTCCTTGTTTTAGAAAAGAAGCTGGTAGTTATGGCAAAGATACAAAGGGAATGATTAGACAGCACCAATTTTATAAAGTTGAAATGGTCAGTGTAGTAGAACAAAATAAATGTCTTGATGAGTTAGAAAGAATGACAAAATGTGCTACGGGTATACTAGATCTTTTAGAGTTACCTTATAGAAAAATTATATTATGCAGTGGGGACATGGGATTTAGTGCTGAAAAAACATATGATATTGAAGTTTGGCTCCCTTCAGAAAATAAATATAGAGAAATTTCTTCTTGCTCATCATGTTCTACTTTCCAAGCAGTAAGAATGAAAACTAGATATAAAGACTCCAATAAAGACACCCTTTATGCAGGCACTTTAAATGGAAGTGGATTGGCAATAGGTAGAACTCTTATTGCTATCTTAGAAAATTATCAGCAAAAAGATGGCTCAATAACTATTCCAAAAGTTCTTAAACCTTATATGAACAATTTGGAAAAAATTTCGATCAATTAAAGTTGTTTTAACCCCATAGATAGTATAAATATTCAATTTTAATCAAGGAGTTTTATGGAAAGTTCAGGAATAGGCCAGTTTATACCGTTAATACTAATTTTTGTTATCTTTTATTTTTTCTTAATTAGACCTCAACAAAAAAAAGTTAAAGAACATAAAGCTATGGTTGAAGGCTTAAAAAAAGGAGACAAGATTGTTACCTCAGGTGGTATTACTGGAACTATATCAAGAGTTATCGATAATGATAAAATTGAAGTAGAGATTGCAGACAATGTTACTGTCGAAGTGATAAGAGGCACAGGGGTTCAAAGCTTAATGAACGGCCAAGAAATTAAGAAATAAATCTCGTTAAATTAAAGTGTTATACTTTTCAAAATTAAGAATTATTTTTGTTACATTAATTTCTTTAATCTTTATATTAATAGCTTCATCAAATCTTTTTAAATTTAGCAATAATTTATTAAACAAAAAAATAAATCTTGGATTAGATTTACAAGGTGGTTCGTATCTTTTATTAGAAATTGACAACAGTCCTGTAGTAGAACAAAAACTTCAGAATCTGACAATCACTATTAAAAATTATTTTAAAGAAAAAAATATAAGAATAAATAATCTTAAGATTTCAAATCAAGAACTTTCGTTTACTGTGAATAATCAATTTAAACAAACAGTATTAGATGAATTTAATGATGAAGAAAGTAATCTAAATCCTTATTATCCTAGATTTAAATCTCATCAATTAAATATTGAAGAAAAAAACGATCTTTTAATTGTTAATTATTCAAAACAAGGTTTGGTTGAACTTAAAACATCATCTCAAGATCAAGCCTTAGAGATTGTAAGAAGAAGAATTGACGAAATAGGTACGAATGAACCAAATATTCTTAAAAGAGGTAATGATAGAATTTTAGTGGAACTACCAGGATTAGATGACCCAATGAGAATTAAATCGTTGCTGGGAAAAACTGCAAATTTAACATTTAGGTTTGTAGCCTCAAACACAGATGACTCCTTTGGTACAGAAAAATTGAAATATGAAGATGGTTCTGAAGAATCAGTCGTTAGTAAAAGAATAATTTTAAGTGGAGATAATCTTTTAGATGCTCAACCAAGAATGAATAATGAAACAAACGAAACTGTTGTTTCATTTACCTTAGATAGAGTAGGAGCAAAAAGATTTGGTAAAGCTACTTCAACAGGTATTGGAAAACAACTAGCAATAGTTCTTGATGGTAAGATTATAAGTGCTCCAGTTATAAGAGACACTATTGCAAGTGGATCTGGTCAAATAAGTGGTGGCTTTACATTTCAATCTGCCACTGATCTTGCATTGCTACTTAGATCAGGTGCATTGCCTGCTCCACTAAATATTATCGAGGAAAGAACTGTTGGCCCAGATCTTGGACAAGATTCTATTAACGCTGGAATGATTGCTTTAGCTATTGGGTTTGCTTTAGTTATTTTATTTATTTTTATTAAATATAAAATATTTGGTCTTATTACCAATATAGCATTAATTATAAATTTATTTCTTTTAATTGGTATTTTAACAATGTTTGAAGCAACTCTAACCTTACCTGGAATTGCAGGTATAATTTTAACTGTGGGTATGGCAGTTGATGCTAATGTTTTGATATTTGAGAGAATCAAAGAAGAATTAAAAGACGAAAAAAATAACTTAATTGCTTTTGATAGTGGCTATACTAAATCAAGAACAGCTATTCTTGATGCAAATATAACAACATTAATTGCAGCAGTTATATTATTTTTTATGGGATCTGGTCCTATTAAGGGTTTTTCTTTAACTTTAGGAGTTGGAATATTCACCACACTTTTTTCAGTTTATTTCATAGCTAGATTATTGACTGTTTTGTATGTAGCCAAAAACAAGCAAAAAGAGGGATTAATTTAGATGATAGCATTTAATAAATATTACAACAAATTTAACATTCTTTCAGTTTCGCTTGTTGTAGTCTCATTATTATTATTGACGTTCAAGGGTTTAAATTTTGGTATAGATTTTAAAGGTGGAACACTAATTGAACTTAGAGCGTCAGAGTCTAAAATTAATGTATCATCTTTAAGAGATAATCTTAATCAAATGAACTTAGGTGATGTTTCGGTTAAAAAATTTGGAAACGAAACTGATTTTTTAATTAAGTTTGAAAATAATGATAATAAAAATGTAATAGAAGAAATTAAAACAAACCTCGATAAGTCTTTTGGAAATAATTTCAATTTTAGAAGAGTTGAAAACGTAGGACCAAAAGTTAGTGCAGAATTATTAAAGTCTGGAATTATAGCAATATCAGTTGCTTTGATTTTAATGCTTATCTATATTTGGATTAGATTTGAATGGCAATTTAGTCTTGGAGCTATATTAGCTTTATTTCATGATGTTATAGTAACATTAGGTTTATTCTCTCTTCTTGGACTAGAAATTAATTTATCAATTATTGCTGCTGTACTAACAATTGTTGGCTATTCAATGAATGATACCGTCGTAATTTTTGATAGAGTTAGAGAAAATTTAAAAAAATATTCAGATATAAAAATTTTTGAACTAACAAATATTTCAATAAATGAAACTTTATCGAGAACTTTAATAACTTCTATAACAACTTTATTAGCATTGTTATCGATATTCTTCTTTGGTGGTGAAATTTTAAGAGGCTTTTCTCTAGCTATGATATTTGGTGTAATTTTTGGTACTTATTCATCTATATATATTGCTAATACAGTTTTAGTTAGACTTAGAGTGTCACAAAAAACTGTTTTAAAAGAAGACGGTAATAATTAATATAAATTTTGGGCTGCCACCATTGTCAGTAGCATTGGTAAGGACAATAATGTATTTGTTCTTGAAAATAACATTGCTGTTCTTGCAGATTTAGCTTTTAATTCTGGTTCACACTCAACGATACCCAAAGCTCTTTTCTGATTAGGCCAAATAACAAACCATACATTGAAAGCCATAATTAAACCTAACCACATTCCAATACCTATAGCTGTGTGTTTTGGTATTCCAGAACCAATACTAAGTGTCATTGAGTCATGTAAATATCCATTTAGACCAGCAAGAATTAATCCAGATAAAACAGTAAGTGCTGCTGCCCATCTAAAATAAAATAATGCAGCAGGTGCAATAACTTTTCCAATTGCAGGTTTTTGTTCATCAGGAATTTTACCCATATTTGGAATTTGGACGAAATTGAAATACCACAGTAAACCTATCCACATTATTCCAACTATCACATGAACATATCTTGCAACCCAACTCCAAAAAATTCTATCAAAGCTGAACCCATCATTTTGATAAAATAATCCTAGAAATAAAATTATAGCAATCGCTAAAGATGCATGTATTGTTTTTGAAAGTGACGAAAGTAAGTTTCCCATTACTGTTCAATATACTAATTTCATCTAGATTTAACAATATTTATTATCTAATTTAAAAGTGGTTTTAAAAATTTACCTGTATAACTGTTAGTAATTTTACAAATTTCCTCAGGTTTACCCTCTGCGATAATTTTTCCACCTTTTACTCCTCCCTCGGGACCCATATCCACTATGTAATCCGCGGTTTTTATCACATCTAAATTATGCTCTATAACTACCACGGTATTTCCTAGTGAAACAAAAGTATGAAGAATTTCTAGTAATTTTTTAATATCATGTTGATGTAGGCCTGTAGTAGGTTCATCTAAAATATACATAGTTCTACCTGTCGACCGTTTAGATAATTCTTTAGCAAGTTTTATTCTTTGAGCCTCACCACCAGATAATGTTGTAGCTTGTTGTCCAATTTTTATATACCCAAGACCAACTTTTTTCAATGTTAGCAGTTTAGTTTTGATATTAGATATGTTTTCAAAATATTCACAGCCCTCATCTACAGTCATATCCAAAACATCAGCAATACTTTTATCTTTAAATTTTATTTCTAAGGTTTCTCTATTATATCTGGTTCCTTTGCATTCATCGCACTGTATATAAACATCAGGTAAAAAATGCATCTCATAAGTAATTACACCATCACCCTCACATGCCTCACATCTTCCACCCCTTACATTAAAAGAAAATCGACCAGGCTTATAACCTCTTGTTTTTGATTCTGGTAATCCTGTAAACCAATCTCTAATTGGACCAAAAGCACCTGTGTATGTTGCTGGATTAGACCTGGGCGTTCTACCGATAGGTGACTGATCGATATCAATAATTTTATCAACTAATTCTGTTCCTTTAAAACCTTTAAAAGGTTTTGGAATTTTTCTAGATTTATTATTATTTAGAGTTAGGTTAAGTGCATTATATAAAGTCTGTAACACAAGCGTAGATTTACCACTACCAGATACACCAGTTACACAAGTTAAACTACCAAGTGGTATTTTTAAATTTACATTATCCAAGTTGTTACCACTAGCTCCCGTAATTTCTAAAAATCTACCATTTTTTGCTAACCTTCTTTTTTGAGGAACATTAATCTTTAATCTATTTGAAAGATACTTACCTGTAATACTATTTTTATTTTGACTAATTTCTTTAAAAGAACCTTGAGCAACTATTTCACCACCATTATTACCAGCTTCAGGACCAAGATCAATTATATGGTCTGCATTTTCCATTGTTTCAGTATCATGTTCTACTACAATTACTGTATTACCTAAATCTCGCAACCTTTTAAGTGCATTAATTAATTTAACATTATCTTTTTGATGAAGACCTATAGAAGGTTCATCAAGTACATATAAAACACCTGTCAATCCAGAACCTATTTGTGAAGCCAAACGTATTCTTTGTGCTTCACCACCCGATAAAGTTCCAGATTCTCTTGATAAAGTTAGATAATCAAGACCAACATTTAATAAAAAATTTAATCTTTCATTTATTTCTTTTAAAATATGTTCAGCAATTTTTACTTGTCTTTTATCAAGAGTATTTTTAAGATTTTCAAACCATTTAGCAGCATCAGAAATAGACTTTTCAGTTACTTCACTTATATGCAATCCATCAATTTTAACACAAAGAGCTTCATCTTTTAGTCTATGACCATTACATCTCTCACACTTTGTATCAGATTGGTATTGAGAAATTTCCTCTCTTTTCCAATCACTATCTGTTTCTAAGTATCTTCTTTCTAGGTTGTTTATTACTCCTTCAAATGTTTTTTTATGAGAATATTTTTCATAACCATCATCATATGAGAACTTTATTTCTTCTTCATCAGATCCATAAAGGATTATATCTTTTATCTTTTTTGAAAGTTTTGACCATTTATCCTCTAATGAGAATCCATAATGTTTTGCTAATGACGAGAGTGTTTGTGCATAATATAATGTTGTAGTTTTTGCCCAGGGTTCTATAGCTCCATCTGCGATACTTTTTTTTTCATTTGGTACAACTAAATTAGGATCAACATTTAATTTTATTCCTATTCCTTCACATTCTTCACAAGCACCAAATGGACTATTAAAAGAAAAAAGTCTTGGTTCAATTTCTTCAATTGTAAAGCCACTTTCTGGACAGGCAAATTTAGTTGAGAATATTAATTTTTCTATTTTTCTAAATTTTTTAGGTAAAGTTTCATCCTCATATTCAACAAAAACTAAACCATTAGCAATATTAATTGATGATTCAATACTTTCAGCCAGTCTATTTCCTAGAGATGAATTAAGAACTATTCTGTCAACAAGAATGTAAATATCGTGTTTAACTTTTTTATTTAATTCAGGGACTTTTTCAATATCGTATAAAACATCATCTATTTTTATTTTTCTAAACCCTCTTTTTTTGTAATTTAAAATTTCCTTTCTATATTCCCCCTTACGACCTCTTACGACTGGTGCATAAATATATATAGTTGATTTTTTTGGGAGTTCTTTAATTTTATCAACAATTTGTGTGACAGTTTGTGATGTAATTGGTTCACCAGTGAATGGTGAAAAAGGTATTCCTGCTCTAGCATACAGTACTCTCATATAATCATAAATTTCAGTTACTGTTGCAACTGTAGACCTAGGATTTTTTGATGTATTTTTTTGCTCAATTGAAATTGCTGGACTTAATCCTTCAATTAAATCTACATTTGGTTTTTTCATTTTGTCTAGAAATTGTCTTGCATATGCTGATAAACTTTCAACATATCTTCTTTGTCCTTCAGCATAGACTGTATCAAATGCTAATGATGATTTTCCCGATCCAGATAAGCCAGTAATTACAACAAATTTATCTTTAGGTATTTCTAAAGAAATATTCTTCAAATTATGTTCTTTAGCTCCCTTAATAACTATCTTTTTAATCATAATTTTTGTTGCTTTGACTTAATAAAATTAATATTCAGAGTAAATTGTGATATAGTTCAAATAAATTAATTTAACAAATATTAAAATATTATGGCTGGAAGTTTAAATAAAGTACTTTTAATTGGTCGTTTGGGCGCAGACCCTGAAATTAAACAAATGGTTAACGGTAAAAGCGTAGCTAGATTAAGTTTAGCTACTAGTCAATCTTGGAAAGATAAGAATTCAGGTGAAAAAAAAGAGAAAACTGAATGGCACCGTATAGTTGTATTTAACGAAGGACTAGTAAATGTTGTTCAACAATATTTGAAAAAAGGTGCTCAGATTTATGTTGAAGGTCAATTAACAACCAGAAAATGGAAGGACGAGCAATCTGGTCAAGATAAGTATTCAACTGAAATAGTTATTCAAGGTTATAATTCATCTTTAACAATGTTGGGTGGTGGAAATTCTGGTGGAGGAATAGCTAATGATAACAATCCATCAACATCTAACAATGATGACATGTCTCAAATATCTAATGATATGGATGACGAAATTCCGTTTTAATTCATATGCAAAAAACAGAAGTTCCCGAAGATAAAAATATTAAGTTAATCTCAATGCATGATGAGATGAGCTCATCTTACCTTTCTTATGCAATGAGTGTAATAGTTAGTAGAGCATTACCTGATATTAGAGATGGTCTAAAGCCAGTTCATAGAAGAATTTTGTACGCAATGTACAAAGGTGGTTACGACTGGTCTAAACAATTTAGAAAATCTGCAAGAATAGTAGGTGATGTAATTGGTAAATATCATCCTCACGGTGATCAGTCCGTTTATGATGCTCTTGTTAGAATGGTACAAGACTTTTCCATGAGTTTACCTTTAGTTGAGGGTCAAGGAAACTTTGGTTCTATCGATGGAGATCCTGCAGCTGCAATGAGATATACAGAAACAAGGCTTTCAAAAGTTTCTCAGTATTTAATTGATGACATTGAGAAAAATACCGTTGAATATAAAAGCAACTATGATGAAACTGAAAAGGAACCTATTGTTCTCCCATCACAATATCCAAACTTATTAGTTAATGGGGCAGGTGGTATAGCTGTTGGAATGGCAACGAGCATTCCACCACATAATTTAGGTGAAATTATTAATGGCACATTAGCTTTGATTGAAAATAAAGATATTAAGATTAGAGAATTAATGAAACATATTCCAGGTCCAGACTTTCCAACTGGTGGGGTAATAATTGGTAAAGATATTATTAAACAGGGATACAATAACGGTAGAGGTTCATTTAAAATAAGAGGTGAAGTATCAGCCGAGTCTCTTAAGAATGGAAGAGATAGATTGGTAATTACTTCTATTCCATATCAAGTAAATAAATCAGTTTTAAACGAAAGAATTGCACAATTAGTAAGAGAAAAAAAAATTGAGGGTATTAAAGATATTAGAGACGAGTCTAATAGGGAAGGTATTAGAGTAGCTATAGACTTAAGAAATGGTGTTGAACCAGAAACTATTAAAAGACAACTTTACAAAAATACTCAAATTGAAAGTTCTTTCGGTTTTAATACTTTAGCTATAGTTGAGGGAAAGCCAAAAACTTGTAACCTAAAAGATTTTTTAACTAGCTTCTTATCGTTTAGAGAGGATGTTGTAATTAAAAAAACAAAGTATGATCTGAACAAGGCAGAAGACCGTGCTCACATTTTATTAGGCTTATCTGTTTCTGTTGAAAATTTGGATAAGATTATTAAAATTATTCGTTCATCAAAAACACCTGATGATGCAAAACAATCCATTCTTAAAACGAAATGGAAAATTAATAAAACACAAAAATTAATTTCTTTAGTTGAAGGTAAAAAAAGTAAAAACCTGTATACATTAACAGAGTCACAAGTTTTAGCTATTCTAGAATTAAGATTACAAAAATTAACAGCTTTAGGAGCTAACGAAATTGAAGTTGAGATAAAAAAACTAGCTGAATTAATTATTAAATTTAAAAAAATCATATCTTCTAAAAAAGAACTTTTAAAAGTCATTAGTGAAGAACTAAAAAGTATCAAAGAAAAATTTGCAATTCCAAGAAGAACTAAAATTATAGACGCTATATTAAATTATGATATTGAAGAAACAATTCAAAAACAGTCAGTAATAATAACCGTCACGTTACAAGGATATATAAAAAGGGGCTCTTTGGATGGTGTCAAACAACAAAAAAGAGGTGGTAAAGGAAAATCTGGAATTACAACAAGAGATCAGGACTCTGTCATTCAAACATTGTCAGTTAATACCCATACTTCTGTTTTATTTTTTTCTACAGAGGGCTTAGTTTATAAAATCAAAGCATGGAAAATCCCTGAAGGGTCAACAACTTCAAAAGGTAAATCTTTGTTTAATATTCTACCTTTAAAAAATCACCAGTCTATAAGCTCAATCATGCCGATGCCAGAAAATGACACAGACCTTAAGAATTATCAAATAATTTTTGCAACTGCTCAAGGTAAAGTTAGAAAAAATAGCCTAGATGATTTTTCTTCAATTAATGCCTCAGGAAAGATTGCAATGAAACTTGATAACAATGATAAAATTGTAGGTGTAAAAATATGTCAGGATGATCAAGATATTATGTTGAGCACTAAATTTGGTAAATGTATCCGATTTGAAGCAAAAAAATTAAGAGTTTTTAAAGGTCGCTCATCTAAAGGAATTAAGGGGATTGAATTAGCTACAAATGATCAGATAGTATCTCTTTCTGTAATTGATAATGACAAAATAAAAAAAAATGGCAAAATATCTAAAGATGAAAAATCTGAAATTAAAGCTAAAGAAAAATTTGTTTTATCAATAAGTGAGAATGGATACGGCAAAAAGACTTCTCATATGGATTATCGAGTAACAAATCGTGGTGGTAAAGGAATTATTGGAATTGTAAATTCGCCAAGAAATGGAAATATAACCTCATCATTTCCTGTGTTTGAAGGAGATGAAATATTGATTTCAACAAATAAGGGTAGAGTAATTAGAGTTGCTGTAAAAGAAATTAGATCAGCTGGCAGGAATACTCAAGGTGTTAGAATTATTAAATTATCAGGAGATGAAAAAGTTGTTTCTGCAATTAAAATTGATGATAATTTAATCTAATGAATAAAGTCGCAATATATCCAGGCACATTTGATCCAATCACATACGGACACATTGATGTAATTCAAAAAGCACTAAAATTGTTTGATAAGATAGTTGTGGGTGTTTCAAATGTTAATAATAAAAGTTATTTATTTAGCTCAGAAGAAAGAATAGATATTGTAAACAAAGCGCTATTCGAAGATCTTAAATTGAGCAAGAAAAAAATTGTAGTTGTTTCTTTCAACTCACTAACAACTGACTTATGTAAAAAGTTTAAATCCAATATAATTTTAAGAGGCTTAAGAGCAGTTTCAGATTTTGAATATGAATTTCAACTAGCTGGAATGAATAGAAAATTAAACAATAATATAGAGACAATTTTCTTAATGTCAGATGTTGAAAATCAGATTATCTCATCAAAATTTGTTAAAGAAATTGTTAAATTAGGTGGTGACATAAAAAAATTTACAACTAAAAGTACAATTAGATCTTTAAAAGATAAAAATGACAATTATGAATAGATTATTAATAAGGATACTAATCTTATTTTTTTTAATAACCAATCAATCAATAGCACAGGAGAATATAATGATTTTAAAATTAAAAGATGGAGATGTTAAGATAGAGTTGTTTCCAGATGTAGCACCTAATCATGTGAAAAGAATTAAAGAACTAGCTGACAATGGTAAATATGACAATGTTGTTTTTCATAGAGTAATAGATGGATTTATGGCTCAAACTGGTGATGTTAAATTTGGTAATTCATCATCTAATGATTTTGATTTAGGAAGAGCGGGTATGGGTGGTTCTGATTTACCAGATTTACAACAAGAATTTAGTAAGTTGCCTCACGATAGAGGGACTTTATCTATGGCAAGATCATCAGATCCTAATAGTGCCAATAGTCAATTTTTTATTTGTTTTAAACCTGCACCATTTTTAGATAATCAATATACTGTTTTTGGAAAAGTAGTTGAAGGAATGGAATACGTAGATAAAATTAAGAGAGGTGATGAAAGCAATAATGGTTCTGTGTCAGATCCAGATAAAATAATTAGCTTTAAATCTTTATAGACTTTAATGGCATTAAAAGATTTTGCTTTTAATGTGTTAAACAAAGATAAATACGCCAGACATGGTTTAATTCAAACCCATAGAGGTAATATTAAGACACCTGCCTTTATGCCAGTTGGAACTCAAGCAACTGTTAAAGCTTGCACAATAAATGATATAATCAAAACAGGCTCTGAGATTATTCTTGGAAATACTTATCATTTAATGATTAGACCTGGGGTTGACAGAATCCAAAAAGCTGGTGGTTTACATAAATTTATGAATTGTGATTTGCCGATACTTACTGACTCTGGAGGTTTTCAAGTAATGTCGTTATCTAAATTAAATAAAATTGATAGAGAAAAAGGAGCTATTTTTAATTCACATGTTGACGGAAAAAAATTTTATTTAAGTCCTGAGGAAAGTATAAGAATTCAACTTGGATTAAATTCAGACATTGTAATGATTATGGATGAGTGCCCCAAAAAAACTAATGATTATCAATTAATACAGAAATCTATGGAGTTATCTTTATATTGGGCGAAAAGATCAAAAACTGCGTTCGGTAAAAATCCTCATAAAGCTTTATTTGGAATAATACAAGGAGGACTTTTTAAGGACTTAAGATTAAAATCATTAAATGAATTAGAAAAAATCAATTTTGATGGTTATGCAATTGGTGGATTAGCTGTAGGAGAAACTCAAAAAGAAATGTTTTCAGTATTAGATGGTATTAAAGATGTTTTACCAAACGAAAAACCTCATTATTTAATGGGAGTAGGTACTCCTCCTGACATTTTAGGTGCTGTTAAAAGAGGTATTGATATGTTTGATTGTGTGATGCCAACAAGATCAGGAAGAACAGGATTGGCTTTTACTTGGAATGGTAGAATTAATATAAAAAATAATAGATATAAAGATGATAATACTCCTATAGATGATAATTGTACAAATCTCAACCTGAACAAGTATTCAAAGAATTATTTGAATCATCTCTTTAATACTAACGAAATTTTAGGTTCGATGATTTTAACTTTACACAATATAAACTTTTATCAAGAATTGATGACAGCAATAAGAAAGAATATTGAAAATGGTACATTTGACACCTTTCATGATAAATATATTGAAAAGTTGTAAATAAGAAACTATTTGTCTCAGAAATTCCTATTTGAATTATTAAAATAATTCTATATATAGAAATAATTCATCTAATGAATGTGGGCCCTTAGCTCAGTTGGTAGAGCAATTCCCTTTTAAGGAATGGGTCGATGGTTCGAGTCCATCAGGGCTCACCACATCATTTAGATATCTTTTATAGGTGGAAAATCTAAAGTAATACTGTTAGTCCAGTCTTTAATTTTTTTTATACGATTATCTGGAGAAGGGTGGGTGCTCATAAACTCAGAGGGAGTTTTTCCCTTATTAAATTCCTTCATTCTTTCCCAAATTTTGATTGTTTCCCTTATATCATATCCTGATAAAGAAGAAAAAATTAATCCAAGGTAATCCGCTTCACTTTCTTGCTTTCTATTAAATGGAAACATTATCCCCAATTGAGAGAGTAAACCAACCGTATTCATTCCCGTGGTTCTATTAACTTGAGATAATTTACCACCACTTAGAATATCAACAATTTGAGTTCCGGTATTAAGAAGAGCACCTCGACTTGCCCTTTCAACTGAGTGTTTTGCTACAGCATGAGCTATTTCATGACCCATTACAGCTGCCAAACCATTTTTATTTTTTGTAACATCAAGCATACCAGAATAAATTGCAATTTTGCCACCTGGCATACACCAAGCATTTCTAACTTTTTTATTATCAATTAATATATATTCCCAATCAAAATTTACTGTAGGATCATTTAATTTTGATCTATAGAAATATTCACCTATTGAATATTCCATTTTTTTTCCTATTTCCTTAATTTCATTAAGTGATTTAAGATCATCACTCATTTTTTCTTTTTCTTTTACTTTTTCATAAATAGCTGCTGCCTGAGCATTTAACTTGGCCTCAGAGACAATTTTTAATTGTCTTCTTTCTGTAATAGGTGCTGTAGTACAAGAATTGAGGGCAAAACCACAACAGCCACAACCAACATAAGTTAAGAATTTTCTTCTATCCATTTTCAATTATCATTGATAATATATTTTTAAATGAATCTAAATAATAAAATTTTGCTATTTTTATTTATTATTGCAATTTCTTTCGTAATTTACTCTAGTTTTAATTAATCTTATGAAAAAAAATAAAAAAAAAAGATCTTTTACACTAATTTTAAGAAATTATTTTATAACAGGAGTGGTTGTTCTTATTCCTATTGGTTTTACTTTATATTTAAGTAAAATCCTTATTGGAGTTTCATCGAATCTTATTCCTGAAAATATTAATCCTAATAGTTATCTACCATATGCGATACCAGGTATTGAAATATTAATTTCAATTATTTTAATAACTATTGTTGGTGGTTTATCATTATCCTTTTTAGGAAAAAGAATACTTAAATTAATTGACGATTTATTCAAAAGAATACCTTTCTTAAGAACTATTTATTCTGCAATACTACAAATGACGGAGTCTTTTTCAAATAAAGATAACGATAAAAAAAGTGTTGTATTGATTGAATATCCTAGAAAAGGTGTATGGGCTGTTGGATTTGCTACTAAAGAAAATAAAGGTGAAATGGCGGATAAAACTAATCAAAGATTAATTAATGTTTTTGTACCAACTACTCCAAATCCAACAAGTGGTTTTTTATTAATGTTTCCAATTGATGATGTTATTTATCTTAATATGACTTTTGAAGAAGCTTCAAAATTTATAGTATCAGCAGGAACATCTTCAGGTAAGAATTAAGCTATATCATTAATTATATCTGCTCTATCGTATAACTTAATAAGAGGTTTATATTTACCGATATCTTCATTAGATTTTTCAATTCTATTCATTTCCTTTTCAGCTAATAAAAATAGGTCCTCATTAAGAACAGGGTCAGCTAACTTAAAATTTTTTATTCCACTTTGTTTAAAACCTAAAATGTCTCCAAAACCTCTGATTTTCATGTCTTCTTCAGAAATTATAAAGCCATCATTAGAATCTTTAAGTATATTAATTCTTTTTTTTGCATTTTCACTCAAGTTAGATTTGAACATGAGGATACAGGTGGACTGTTTACTGCCTCTTCCAACTCTTCCTCTTAGTTGATGTAATTGAGATAAGCCAAATTTATTAGCATTTTCTATTACAATTGCATTGGCGTTAGGAAAATCAATTCCAACTTCAATAATTGTAGTAGAAACCAATATCTTAAATTTATTATTTAGAAAATCATTTAGTATAAGCTCTTTATCTACAATATTAGTTTTTCCATGAAGCAGTGCTACATTGTTGGGGAACGCTTTGTTAAGAAATTCAAATTTTTTGATAGCAGATGTGTGATCAACTTTTTTCGACTCTTCAATTAAGGGGCAAACCCAAAAAACTTGATTATTAAGTTCTATTTGCTTTTTTATAAACACCAAAACATCATCAATTTTAGTTTCTAATTTACTGTAGGTTTTTATAGGTTTTCTTGTTGCTGGCTTTTCTCTAATTATTGAAAGATCCATATCACCATAAATTGTCATGGTTAACGTTCTTGGAATTGGTGTAGCAGTCATTAACAAAACATCACAATCGTTTCCACCTTTATCGGATAATTTCTTTCTTTGATTTACACCAAATTTATGCTGTTCATCTATAATTATTAATCCTAACTTTTTAAAAGTTACTTTTTTTTGAAAAATTGCATGTGTTCCAAAAATTATATCTATTCCATGATTTGATAATTCATTAAGTATTTCTTTTTTATCTTTATATTCTGATTTCCCTGAAATTAATCTTATATTTACATTCTTAGGTAATAGTTTTTTTGCAAGATTAAAATGTTGTCTAGCTAAAATTTCAGTTGGGGCCATTAAAGCAACTTGAAAACCTGAATTTATTGTATTGTATGCAGAAATAAGAGAAACAATGGTTTTACCACTACCAACATCTCCCTGTAACAGTCTAAACATTTTAGTGTTTGCACAAAGATCACTATTTATTTCTTTAAGTGATTTTAATTGATCATTTGTTAGTGTAAAATCTAAATTCTTTATTATTAAAGCTTGTTTTTCTAAATTTATCTTTTTCTTCTTTTTTTTTATTTTTTTTATTTTTTTTCTGATTTCTGAATTAACTAAAAACGTAGAAAAAATTTCATCATAAGCAAGTCTTTGATAAAAATTATCCTTATAATTTCCTTGATTCTGAGGTTCATGTAATTCTTTTATTGACTCATTCCAACTTATACCATCAAATTTTTTTAGTAATTCTTTAGAGTGCCATTCATCTAAAGTGGGCAATTTGTCCATTATTTGTTTCATAATTTTGTTGTAGACTTTTTCAGTAATACCTTCCGTAAGTGAATATTTGTTATGTTTTTGTTTTATTAACGAAGCATCTTCAGAAATATATTTTGGATTAGTAAGCTGATATTTATTTCTAAATCTACTTATTTTACCACTTATTGTTACTTTCTTCCCTATAGGTAAAATTTTTTTAATATATCCCTCATAACTATTGAAAAAAATACAGTCTAGTTCTCCTGTTTCATCTGAGCACACAACTCTATTAGGTAGATTTCTTATTCGAGGAAAAGAGTATTTTTTAGGAATTATTGTTACTGTTTGAATTTCTCCCAATTTTAAATCTTTAATTTCTGACGATAAACTTCTATCTGTATATGACTTAGGTAATTTCCATAATAGATCAAAAATATTGTTTATTCTTTTTTTTTTAAGTAAATTAGTGGTTTTATTACCTACACCTTTTAAAATTGACAAATCTGATAATAGATATTTATAATTACTTTTATTATCCATAAACAACTAATATATTCTAATAATGGACTTCAATATAGATCAATTAAAAAAAAAAATTATTTATAGATCCAATTATCGTGGAACTAAAGAAATGGACAAACTTCTAGGTGCATTTACCAAAAAATATATTGACGAATTAAGTACAAAAGATCTTCTTGACCTAGAAAAGTTATTAAACATAGATGATGATAATTTGTATAGTTTTTATAACAAATTAAAAACTGATTTTGAATTTGAGAGCAATAATATAAATTCTTTATTTAGAAATTTTAAGTATAATGAGAAATAATGGCGGAGAGACTGGGATTCGAACCCAGGAAAGAGTTGCCCCTTTGCCGGTTTTCAAGACCGGTGCTTTCAACCGCTCAGCCATCTCTCCACGAAGAAGCTTTTATAATTAAAAATATTTAATTCAACTATAAAATAGTCTATTTAACATAGTTATTAATTAATTAGCTAAATTATCTATGAAAGCACAATTCAATAAAGGTTTATTATTAACTTCTCTAGGATCTTTTTGGTGGGGTTTTATTGGTGTAATATATTTTCAATATGTATCATTTATTGGTCATATAGAACTAATAGTTCATAGATGTTTATGGACAGCAGTAATGCTTATTTTTACAACTTCAATTCTTTCAAAATGGAATCTTTTTAAAGATATTTTCAAAAATAAGAAAACCTTATTTGCTTTGTTGGTCTCTGGTTTTTTGATATTTATAAATTGGGCTGTATGGATATATGCAGTTGCAACAGAACGAATTATTGATGCAAGTTTCGGCTATTTCATTATGCCGATTATAAGTGTTTTATTAGGATATATTTTTTTTAAAGAGAAACTTAATTCAAAAAGAATTTTTTCAATTTTATTAGTTCTATTATCAATTATCATTCTAATATTCATAAATTTAAAAAGTTTACCCTGGGTAGGTTTGATAGTAGCTTTTAGTTGGGCTTTTTATAATCTTATCAGAAAGAAGATTAATGTAGATACTGATGTAGGTATATTAATTGAAAGTTTATACATACTTCCTTTTGCTTTACTTATTTTTTATTTTATAACTAAAAATGGATTTAATGATTTTAGCTTATCGAATCCAGGCTTAAGTCTTTTTTTAATATTAGCTGGTCCTATGACTGTGATTCCTTTATTTTTATACGTTAGAGGTGTTGAACTGATTGGGCTAGGCCCTACAGGTATGATTTTCTATATAACTCCAACATTACAGTTTATTCTGGGTTATTTTTATTATAATGAAGAGTTTTCTATTATTAAATTTGTGAGTTTTATTATTATTTGGATTGCTGTAGTTATATATCTAAAGGATCTTTATGAAACTAGTTAGTATTCTCATTCTTACTTTAACATTATTTATACACAATTCATACGCTGATAATAATTTAGAATTTGAAAATTGGAAAAAAACTTTTAAAGCTGTTGCACTTAAAAATGATATTTCTGAAAATACTTTTAATCTAGTTATGTCAGATGTTAAATTTTTACCTAAAGTTATCGAATATGATAGGTATCAACCAGAATTTTACGAAGATACTAAAACTTATATTTCTAAAAGAAGTTCAGATAAAAAAGTAAAAAAAGGGGTTATTTTTTACAAAGATCAATCTGAACTAATTAATAAAGTTGAAAAAAAATTTGATGTAGAAAAAGAATTACTTTTAGCATTAATGGGAATTGAAACTAACTTTGGCACATATGTGGGTAAAATGGATATTCTGTCATCATTAGCAACATTAAGTTTTGATAAAAGAAGATCTAAATTTTTTACAAATGAATTGTTAATTCTATTAAAATTAATTGATACAAATCAAATTGATTATAAATCATTATATGGATCATGGGCAGGTGCATTTGGTTTTTTCCAGTTTATGCCTTCAACAATTGAAAATTATGCAATTGATTATAATAATGATAACTATATTGATCTCAAGAATTCACAAGACTCGTATGCTTCTGCAGCTAACTATTTAAATAATATGGGATGGAACCAAGAAACACCATGTTTTTATAAAATTAATCTAAATGACGATATTTCAGATGAATATTTAAATGTTTCAGCTAAAAAATTAAAGAATAAAAAGAAATTAAGATATTTTAAAAAATTTATAAAAAACAATGAAATATTAGACTCTTTAGATGAAAATTTAAAAGTTGCTATAATTACTCCAGATAAAGATATTATTGAAAATGCTAATAAACTTAGTCCAGCTTACATAGTTTTTGATAATTATGAAATAATTTTAAAATGGAATCGATCTTTAAGATTTGCTTTAGCAGTATGTACATTAAAAGATAAAATTAAAGATGAATTATAAATTAATACTGATAATTTTTTTACCACTTCTATTAATAGGTTGTGATCAAACATTTACCATAAAAAATGAAAATTTAGATCTTTTAAGAGATGATAAATACAGAAATTCAGGTTTTGCACTTATCTATAATGATAAATTAGAAAACATTAAAAAAATTGAGAATAGATCTTTAAATATTTATCACAAATCTCTTAAAAGAAAATCAATGGTTAAAATTACAAATCCTGCTAATGGGAATTTTTTAATTGCTGAAGTTAAATCAAATAAAGTAAAATTTTCAAATTTTTATAATTCTATATTGAGTCCTAGAATAGCAGAAACATTAGATTTAGATCAAAATGAACCATATGTTGAAATAATATTGATATCAAAAAATTCTACTTTTATTGCAGGAAAAGCAAAAACATTTGAAGAGGAAAGTAAAGTTGCAGAAAAAGCTCCAATAGATGGAATTCAAATTAATGATTTAAACGTGAAGAAAAAGAAAAAAAAGATTATAACGAAAAAAAATTTTTCCTATTCTATTAAAGTTGCAGATTTTTATTATAAAGACACGGCCAAAATCTTATTGGATCGTATTAAAAAAGAAACCTCTATTAAGAATTTAAAGATTATTGAATTATCAAAAACAAATTATAGACTTCTAATAGGTCCTTTTAATGATATAAAATCTTTAAGAAATAATTTTGAAAAAATGGATTTATTTAATTTTGAAAATTTAGAGGTTTTAAAAAATGTATAAGAATTTCATACTTTTTATATTTTCAATTTTATTTTTTTTTAATCATTCTTTTGCAAATATTGATATAAAAGCTAGAACAGCAATTCTACAAGACTACTTATCAGGTGAAATTCTTTATGAAAAAGAGCCAGATAGATCGATTTATCCTGCTTCAATGACAAAAATCATGACAAGTATTATTGCTTTTGATTTGATTAAATCTGGTGATTTGAGTTTAGATGAAAAATTTTTAATTTCAGAAAAAGCTTGGAGATTATCTACTGCTGGTTATTCTTCTATGTTTGTAATGGTTGGAGATGAGGTTTCAGTTGAAAATTTACTTAAAGGTATAATAGTTGCTTCAGGTAATGACTCATGTATTGCTTTGGCAGAGGGTATAGCTGGAACAGAGGAAGAATTTGCCATCATGATGACTTCTAAAGCAAGAGAAATTGGAATGGAAAATACTAATTTTGCCAACTCTTCAGGAATTAATGATCCTGATAATTATTCTACTGTTAGAGATATTATGATTATGTCTAACTATTTAATTAAAAATCATCCTGAATTTTATAAATGGTTTAAAGAAAAAGAATTTACTTGGGATAGGACAGGGGGAGATCCTATTACACAAGGTAATAGAAATCCTCTTTTATATAAAAATATGGGAGTTGATGGTGTAAAAACAGGTTATTTAGCTGTAGAAAGATATTCATTAGCATCATCCTTAGAAAGAAAAGGTAGAAGATTAATAGCTGTTGGTAGTGGATTTGAAACAAAGACATCTAGATCAAAGGAAAGTGCAAAATTATTAACTTATGGACTTACAAATTTTGATTTAGTTGAAATAGCAAAATCTAATGAGTCATTTAGCGATGTTGATGTTTGGCTTGGAAAAAAAAATAAAGTCAACGTCTATTCTAAAGATGATATATACAAAATAATTAAAAAAGGTCAAAAAAAATTACTTAAAATTAAATTAATGTATGATGGCCCTATAGAGGCTCCAATTAAAAAAGACCAGATTTTGGCTAAATTGAAAATAGTTTATGATCAAGATTTAGTAGGTGAATACGACCTTCTAGCTTTGGAAGATATTAAAAAAGTAAATATCATTTCAAGACTAATGAAGTCATTAAATTATTTAATTTGGGGTGATGTCTAAAAAAATTGTAATAGTTTTTGAAGGTATTGAGGGTAGTGGCAAAACTTTTCACATCAAACATGTGTCTAACTATCTAAAAAAAAAAAAAATTAGTCACGTTTTAATAAGGGAACCAGGAGGTAGTAAGAACTCAGAAAAAATAAGGAAGTTAATTTTGAATAACAAATCAAATTTTCAAAAAAATACTGATTTATTACTCTATCTAGCAGCTAGAAGTGAAAACATAAGTTATTTAAAAAAATTTTATAAAAAAAAGATAATTTTATTAGATAGATTTACAGACTCAACTTTGGCATATCAACATTTTGGTATGGGTATAAACCTAGATATAATAAAAAAAGTTAATGACCATATTTTAAATACTTTTAATGTAAATTTTACATTTTTAAATATTGTAAATGAGAAAAATATGATTAAAAGATTGAGACAGAGAGTCAAATTAAACAGGTATGATAGATTTAATAAAGATTTTTATAGAAGGGTTCAAAAAGGATACCTCAAATTAAGTAAAAATAAAAAAAATTATCAAATTATAGACTCAAACTTATCAATCGAGACAAATAAAAAGAATATAATTAACAAAATAGAAAAGCTAATAAGATGAACCTTTGTTCTAAATCACAAACAAAACTATATGGTTTGGATGAAGAACTTAACGAATTAATAAATTTATATGATAATTCAAAATTACCAAATAAGATTTTGCTTTCAGGAGAAAAAGGTATTGGTAAGTGTACTCTTGCTTATCATTTAATAAATTATATTTTATCTAATAATGAAGAAGATCCTTACAACATTAATGATCTTCAAATAAATACAGACAATCATTCTTTTAAATTAATTCAAAATAATTCAAATCCCAATTTTAATCTAATTGACGTAAACTCTGAAAAAAAAAGTATTGAAATTAATCAGATTAGAAGTTTAATCAATAATCTTAATAAATCCTCATTCAATTCAAAACCAAGATTCATTTTAATTGATAATATTGAATTTTTGAATGTAAATTCTATTAACGCTTTACTTAAATTTTTAGAGGAACCTAACGAAAATACTTATTTTATTTTGATAAATAATAATAAAAAAATGCTATCTACTCTTTTATCTAGGTGTCTAAATTTTAAGATATCACTAAGTAACGAAAAGGTTATTTTCGTGAATAAGTTATTGTTTGGTGACGACATTAAAAACTTAATCAATTCTGATATATTAGATTATTACCACACACCTGGCAAAATTTATGACGTATTAGAATTTTCTAAAGAAAAAGAGATAGATTTAAGAACAATAAGTCTAAAAGAGTTCTTATCACTAATTATTAAAGGATCTTATTATAAAAATGATAATAAAATAAAGATTATTTTGTATGACTATTTAGAATTATTTTTACTCAAAAAAGTTTCCATCAATTACTTTGAAATTTTTAGTTATTTTTTAAAAAAGATTAATAATGTAAAAAAGTTTAACCTAAATGAAGAAACTTTATTTTTAGAAATTGACACAAAATTATTAAATGGATAAAAATTTTTATATTACTACTCCAATTTATTATCCATCTGCAAAACCTCATATGGGACATGCTTATTCTAGTATTATAGCAGATTTTTTTGCTAGATTTAAAAGAATAGACGGTTTTAAAGTTCATTTTTTAACTGGCACTGATGAGCATGGTTTAAAGATTCAAAGATCTGCTGAAAAAAAAGGATTAAAACCATTACAATTTTGTGATGAAATCAGTAAAACTTTTAGAAATCTCTCTGAGATACTCAATCTAAGTAATACAGATTTTATTAGAACGACAGAAACTCGTCATAAAACCTCAGTTCAACATTTATGGAGAGAATTAGAAAAAAATGATGATATTTATCTATCTAAATATTCTGGTTGGTATTCAGTTTCAGATGAAGCGTTTTATAGTGAGGAAGAAATTGAGGAAATTAATGGTTCGAAAGTCGCAACTTCATCTAAATCAACTGTAGAATGGGTGGATGAAGAGTCATATTTTTTTAGATTATCTAAATGGGAAAAACCATTATTGGAATTTTATGAAAAAAACCCAGGTTTCATTTCACCTGAAGCAAGAAAAAATGAAGTAGTTAGTTTTGTAAAAAGTGGTTTAAAGGATCTATCAATTAGTAGAAAAAGTTTTTCTTGGGGAATTAAAGTTCCTGGTAATGAAAATCATGTTATTTATGTCTGGTTAGACGCTTTAACAAATTATATTAGTGCTTTAAACTATCCAAATACTAAGGAAAAATTATTTAAAAGTTTTTGGCCAGCTTCCATTCATTTAATAGGAAAAGATATTTTGAGATTTCATGCAGTATATTGGCCTGCATTTCTTCTTGCTGCTAAAATAGATCTTCCTAAAAAAGTTTATGGTCATGGTTGGATACTTTCTGGAGACGAAAAGATGTCTAAATCGAAAGGTAATATTCTTGATCCTATAAAAATTATTAATGAATATGGTCTAGATTCATTAAGATATTATCTTATAAAAGAAGTTTCATTCGGTAATGATGGAAATATTTCTCAAGAACGTTTAGAAGATTGTATTAACAGCGACCTGGCTAATAATTTTGGTAATCTATGTCAACGAGTAACGGCCTTTGCAATTAAAAATTGTGATAGTAAAATTCCAAAAAAAATTCAATTTAATGGAGATGATCAAAAGATACTAAATAATTATAAAGATAATATTGAGTTAATTAGAGAAAAAATCGATAATCAAGATATCAATTTCTATATAAACTTTATCGTTAATTCATTATTTGAAGCTAATAAATATTTTAACGATCAAGAACCATGGAATAAAAAAGAGGATTTGTTAAGATTAAATACTATTGTTTTTACAACATTAGAAATTGTTAGAAAAGTTAGTTTTTTATTGTATCCAATTATTCCAGCAAGCTCGATTAAAGCACTTAAAATTTTCGGCATAAATGAAGCTGACATTAATTTATCGTCTTTAGAAAATAATGATTTTTTATCAAAAGTTGATAAAATCAATAAAATAGATATTCTTTTTAAAAAAATAGAAAAAAAAGATGATTGATTCTCATTGTCATTTAGATCATGAACCGCTTTTAAGCGACTTGCCTAATGTTATTAAACGATCGAAGGATGTTGGTATTAAAAAACTACTAACTATTTCTACTTCTTTAGAAAGTTTTTCTAGAATCAAAAATATTATAGACAAAGACGAAATGATTTATGGTACAATAGGTATTCACCCTCATGAAACTAATCATGAAATTATTAGTTCAGATAATATTGTAAAAAATTTTAATGAAAATCCTAAAATTATTGGGATAGGTGAGACAGGGTTAGATTTTTATTACAATAATAGTGATAAAGATAAACAAATAAAAAGTTTCAATGAACATATCAAAGCTTCAATTGAGACCAATGCACCTTTAATTATTCATTCGAGAAGTGCTGAAGAAGAAACTTTCAATATTTTAAATGATTATAAAGATAAAGATCTTAAAATTTTAATGCATTGTTTTACAGGTTCAAAAAAGTTTGCTGAAAAATTACTTGATCTAAATGCTTTTTTTTCAGCAAGTGGTATTATAACATTTAAAAATTCATTGGAATTACAAGAAACGTTCAAATTTCTGCCATTAGAAAAAATTTTAATAGAAACAGATAGTCCTTTTTTAGCTCCAGTTCCGAATAGAGGTAAAAAAAATGAGCCTTCTTTTATAGATTATACTGCTCAAAAGTTAGCAGATTTAAAAGAAATAACTAAATCTCAACTTGTAGAAATAACAACTAATAACTTTAATAAGCTATTTAGCTAATTAATTTATGAAGTTTATAATCTTAGGATGTGGTAGTTCAATGGGTGTACCAAGACCGGATGGTTTCTTTGGTAACTGTGACCCAAATAATAAAAAAAATTATAGAACTAGATGTTCTGCTTTACTCAAAACTTCTGAAGAAAATATATTATTTGATACATCTCCTGACCTAAGACAACAATTGTTACGTCATAAAATTAAAAAGATTAATAAAGTTTTATACTCACATATGCATGGAGATCAAACACATGGAATTAACGATTTGAGATCCTTTTATATAAACAGTAAAAAACAAATCGATGTATTTGCTGATAAATTTACTGCAAAATATTTAAAACAAACTTTTTCTTATATTTTCAAAAGCTATTCAAAAGAATATCCAGCAACACTTAAGATAAACAAGCTGAAAAATAATTTTTCTTTGAATAGTAATCAAAAAAAAATTAAAATTAAATCTATCGAAGTTCAGCACGGTAAAGTAAAATCAAATTGTTTTATTATTGATAATAAATTGGCTTATATAAGTGATGTTAGTAAAATTTATGACAAAGATTACAGATATTTTAAAAATCTAAAATTTCTAATTATTGATTGCTTATGGTATAATTATCATCCATCACATTTCAATCTTGAAACATCTTTAGATATGATTAAAAAATTTAAACCAAAAAAAGCTATTCTAACAAATCTTTCACCTGTTTTAGATTATAAAAAACTTAAAAAAGTTATTCCTTATAATGTGGTGCCTGCACATGATGGACTGACTATAGAATTATAGAATATTTTCTATTTTACCAACTAATTTCTTTGACATTGGGTTTGTAAATGACGTAAATGTATCTTCAATTTTACCTTCTTTATTTATTAAGATTTTATGGAAATTCCATTTAGGGATAGCTGATTTACCGTGATTATTTTTAGCCCATTTAAATAAATCATGTGCTTTATCACCTTTTACCTCAGTAATAGTTGTTAAAGGAAAATTTATATCAAAATTTACTTTACAAAATTCTTTGACTTCAGAATTGTTGTTTTTTTCTTGATTAAAAGAATTTGATGGAACTCCTAATACAATCAAACCTCTTGATTTATATTTATCCCACAATTCTTGTAAATCAGTATATTGTTTAGTAAATCCACAATAGCTTGCTGTATTTACAATTAGAATAATTTTATTTTTATACTCATTAAAATCTATAGTTTCACCTGTGATGCTTTCAATTTTAAAATCATAAAAAATCTTATCATAATTTGCATTAACATTACTTTTAAAAAAAAACATAATAATTGTTATCCCAATAAAAATTAACTTTCTCATCTTTTAAATTTATTTGTTAGGTGTAAGTAATATTAAAAAATATCCAAATAAAGTGGATAATAATGACCCAGTCAATACACCAATCTTTACACCATCCATATATTGTATATTTTCAGCAAATGCTAAGTTTCCAACAAATAGACTCATCGTAAATCCTATTCCAGTCAATACTCCGACACCATAAAAATTAAACCAGTTAGAATTATTTGGCATTTGAGCAATTTTGGTTTTTATAGAAATGTAGGAGAACAAGAAAACACCTAATTGCTTACCTACAAATAACCCTAGTACAATTCCTAATGGCACTTTATTCAACAAAGATCCAAAAGTTAAACCTTCTAGAGATACCCCTGCATTAGCAAAAGCAAACAATGGCATAATACCAAAAGCAACATAAGGGCTGATTGCATGTTCAACTTTTATCAATAATGAAAAATCTTTTTCTTTTTTTCTATGTGGAATTGTCATTGCTAATAAAACACCAGCAATCGTTGCATGAATTCCTGAATTATGGGTAAAATCCCAAAGAAAAATACCCATAATTAAATAAGGTAAAAACTTTTTAATATTAAATTTGTTTATTATTAGCAAAATTATAAAAACTAACAACATCAAGCTTAAATATTTAATACTTAAATCTCCTGAGTAAAAAATAGCAATGATCAAAATTGCTCCAAGATCATCAATAATTGCTAATGCTGTTAAAAAAACTTTTAATGATAATGGAACTCGTTTTCCTAATAATGATAAGACACCCAATGAAAATGCAATATCAGTGGCAGAGGGTATAGCCCATCCATTTAAAGTTTCACTATCCCCTAGATTTATAAAAACATAGAATAAAGCTGGAACCAACATTCCACCTACAGCAGCAATTATTGGTAGTAAGGCTTGTTTTATATTTGAAAGTTCACCTTGTAAAAATTCTCTTTTAATTTCTAAAGTTACAAAAAAAAAGAATATCGCCATTAAAGCATCGTTAATCCAATGGATAACAGATAATTTTAATCCAAAATTGTTAATTCCTATAAATAAATACTTATTTAAAGTTGAAAAATATAATTCTGATAAATTAGAGTTACTAATAATTAATGCTATAATTGCAGCAAAAAGCAGAACTAAACCGCTTGCCGCTTCTAACTTAAAAAACCATTTAAATGGTTTGGACAAATAATTGATCATATTAAACTAAGTCTTTAATAAATAATTGGATATCTTTCAAGGTTTCAAAAAGACTAAATATTATTAATTCTAAACCTGGAAAAACAACATATAAAACAGATTTAAAGGTATCTATTAAGATTATTAAGGCAACAAAAGTTATTATTGAGACTAAAATATAGGATAAAAATTTTGTTATATTGAAGCTCGATTTAGCCTGATATTTTGTAACTTCAAATTTCTTTTTTTCAGTTTTATTTAACTGGTCAGTTTTCTTTTTGGGTTTAATGTCTTTAATCTTTTTAATATTAATAGGTATAGAAATATTTGGTTGTATTTCTTCATTAATTCTTAAGTTTGCTTTATTGGGGTTGAAGAACCAGACATGATTACATGATCCACATTGAATAGTTCGTCCTGTGCTTGGTATAAGATCAGAATTTACATCAAATATTTTACTACAATTAATACATTCTATAATCATCAATTCTTATACCATAATTGCGTTGAGACTTTATATCTAAATATAAACAAAAATTTAGTTTAACAAAGAGCAAATCTTCCAAAATATCAATTATGATTTACATTTATTTAACGATGTATATTATAAAAACTACCGTTTATCTTAATAATATAAATAATGTTTTTTTTTAATAAAAAGAAAGAGAAAACAAGCAATAACAGGTTGAAGATTCTCTCTGGTTATAACTATAGATATAAAGATATTGGAAAAGAATCTGAAAAAACAATAATTAAATATGCTGATTATTTTAATTTTGACTATGAGATAGATAAAAGAAATTCTTTTGAAAGACATTTTTATTGGTTGAAAATTAAAATGTTTATTGAGAATCTAGAAAAAGGAACACATGAATTTTATCTATGGTTGGATGCAGACACTTTTATCTGCCGTTATGAAAATATATTAAATCATGTTGATAAAAAAAAACACATATTCGTTCATAATCAGTTTTTTAAATCTAAACACAAAACTAAGATTTCAAATATTGATTATTTAACATGGGGACCTAATGTTGGTGTAATATTAGTAAGGAATACAAAATGGTCCTTAGAATTTTTTAAAAATGTTTGGAATAAAAAGAAATATTTAAACCATTATTGGCCTGATAATGCTGCTTTCATGGATGAACTAGGTTACAAAGCTGAGATTTCAAAATTATCAGATAACAATCCTACAAAAAAAACTTTAAATAGGTTTTATTTTTTATCAGGATTATGGAATAGCATGCCTAATAGAAATTTTGATAGTCCTTTAAATAACGAAATTTCTAATTATTATTTTGATCCAATAATAATACATTTGGCAGGAATAAGAAGAAGAGACCGATTAAAGTTTATAAAAAAATATAAGAAATTATTCATTTGATTTTATTTAAAACCAAATTGTTAATTTGTTTTTTAGAATACAAATTTAAATAACAATAAAAACCACTTTGTTTATTCTGTTCATCTTTATCTAAAATTTTTTGATAAGGCTCATTTAATGAAAAAGGGGGTTCAGATAAATCTATCTCTCTATATTCACCATCTGGTATATCTACATTGGTAATCTTTTTTTTTTCATCCTTTAATTTATAACTAGTCATTAAAACATATTTAATATCACTTTTTAAAAAGTTTTTAAAAAAAGAATTTATACTTTCAAAGGATAAATGTATTAAGCAATCTCTACAAATCATTAAATCAGAATCTGGAAGCTTATTTTTTGTAATATCCAAAGTTAAAAAATCTATATTTTTACGACTATTTAAATTTTTATTTTTTTGAATTAATTTTTCAACGATATCGACACCTGTGTATGTTATATCTTCAGATAAAACATCTTTAATCCAATTAAAATCACCACACGGTGCATCTAAAATCTTCTTTATATCATATTTTCTTATTATATCTTTAATTCCATTTTTAATACTTATGGTATTATCAAACTGAGATCCTAAACCTGAAACACTTTCTTTTGAAGTCCAAAAATTTTTTTCATATATCAAATCAAATCTTTTTTTAGTGCTATTTTGGTTAAAAATATCTTTTTTAGTTTTTTGATAATTCATCTTATTCACTAATCTGATAGGAGTTGATATAATCTTTACTAATGATTTAAGTAAGCCATTATTTTTATAAAATTTGTAATATCTTTTTAAAATAAACATAACAGGTGGCAATATTACATGTATTTGAATTTTCTTTCTATTGAAAACATAAGTAAAATAGATATAACGATCTCATTCGGAGTGTAGCGCAGCCTGGTAGCGCATCTGGTTTGGGACCAGAGGGTCGTAGGTTCGAATCCTACCACTCCGACCATTTTATGAAAAAAGCAAAAATCTATATTCCGAACAAAAGTGCCATGCAGTCTGGTTTTGGTAAGTCAGATAAATGGATTATTGAATTTGAAACTAATGACCCTACAAAAAATCCATTAATGGGGTGGGAAAGTTCAAACGATACTTATACAGAACTTAAATTGGAATTTTCTACAAAAGAATTAGCAATTAATTATGCTAAGAAAAAAAAAATTGATTTTGAAATAATTGAACCAAAAAAAAGAAAAACTGTAAAAAAATCTTATGCAGAGAATTTCTTAAAATAATTATATGTTTAGATTTTTTACTGAAAAAAATTGGCACTTATGGTCATGGTTAGGATCCGCTATAATACTTTCATCGCTTTGGATACAAGTTAAGATTGATGTTAAAATAAATGAGTGGTTTGGTGAATTTTATGACATGATCCAAAAGGCGTTGGGTGCTCCTAATGCTATAACTATTGGGGAATATTGGGCAAGCTTATTATCATTTATAATCTTGGCTGCTATGTATGTTGGTGTAGCAGTACTAGTAAGTTTCTTTACTTCTCATTATCTATTTAGATGGAGAGCTGCAATGGTTGAATGGTACCACTCTGTTTACGACAAAGCTCGTAAAATCGAAGGTGCAGCTCAAAGAGTTCAAGAAGATACAATAAAATTTTCAAGGATAATGGAGTCACTCGGAACAAGTTTGATTGAAGCTTTAATGATTTTAATTGAATTTATGCCAATTTTGTTCGGATTAGGTATTGGTATTCCAATTTTCTTTTTTGGGGATTGGGATTATGGTCTTATTGTTGGTGCTCTTATTTGGTCAATTGGCGGAACAATTTTTCTTGTAATTTTAGGTCTAATATTGAGGTTGGTAGGAGTTGAATATGATTTGCAAAAAAAAGAAGCAGCATACAGAAAAATTTTAGTTATTGCTGAAGATGATGGAACTATAAGACCTAAATCAATAGATGAATTATTTGAAGATGTTAGAAGCATTCATTATTTAAGTTATTTAAGATATTTATATTTTAATATTGGAAGAATTGCCTACTTACAAGCTAATGTATTATCAGCATATGTTTTTTTAGCTCCAGCAATTGTAGCAGGGGCAGTTACCCTTGGTGTAATGCAGCAAATTATAAG
This sequence comes from Pelagibacteraceae bacterium AG-325-J17, assembly GCA_003282825.1. Taxonomy (GTDB): domain Bacteria; phylum Pseudomonadota; class Alphaproteobacteria; order Pelagibacterales; family Pelagibacteraceae; genus Pelagibacter. The sequence continues at coordinate 46,973 of QBYM01000003.1, forward strand.
AGCTTTTGGAAGAGTGGAGGGCTCAATGCAATATATATTAAAAGCTTGGCCTACAATAATAGAACTCGCAAGTGTTTATAAGCGTTTAAGAGAGTTTGAATATAAAATAAAACAAAATGAATTTGTTGATGAAAAAATTTAATGAATAAGTTGATTAATATTGCTGTGGTTGGTTTGGGTCAGGTCGGTATATATCTTTATAACGAACTTAACTCTAAAAAAAAGGAAATTGAAATTAAAACAGGAAAAAAAATTGATGTAGTTGCTATTTCAGCAAAAAATAGAAATAAGAAAAGAAGATTTAAAATTAATAAGAAAATTTTTTACTCAAACCCATTAAAAATATTCAAATCAAAAAAAATTGATATATTGTTTGAGTCAATTGGACAATCAGATGGTATTTCTAAAAAAGTTGTAGAAACTGCTTTAAAGAATAAAATTAATGTTATAACTCCCAATAAAGCTTTAATAGCGAAACATGGAGATTACCTTTCTAAATTAGCAGAAAAAAATAAAGTAAATTTAGAGTTTGAAGCTTCTGTTGCTGGAGGAATACCTATTATAAGAACAATTAAAGAAAGTTTGGCAACAAATAAAATTATGAAAGTCTATGGAATATTGAATGGTACTACTAATTATATTTTATCTGAAATGGAAAATAGCAATGAAACTTTTGATAAAGTATTAAAAAAAGCTCAAAAACTTGGTTATGCTGAACCAAGTAATCCAAAATTAGATTTAAATGGTTTTGATGCTTTTGCTAAAATTAGAATATTATCTGCTATTTCTTTCGGTACAAAAATTTCTAAACACAAATGTATAATGGAAGGAATTGAAAATATTAAATTAGAGGATATTAAGATAGCTAATCAATTAGGTCTCAGAGTTAAATTACTCGGCATTTCTGAAATTATTAATGGTCATTTATTTGAGACAGTACATCCAACTTTAGTAAGCAAAAACACATACATAGGAAATGTTAGTGGTGTTATGAATGCAGTTATTACAGAAGGTAAACCAGTAGGACAGAGTGTTCTGCAAGGTGAGGGTGCTGGACCTGGTCCTACATCGTCATCTTTGCTAGCAGATCTTTTATCTATTTTACAAGATAGTACAAAATATCCTTTTGGTATTTCGTCTATTAAAAGAAGATCTATTAAGCCGTTTAATAATGATAATTATACTAATTCTTTATATCTTAGATTTGAAGTCAAAGATAAACAAGGTGTTCTCTCTTTAATAACAAATAGATTAGCAAAATACAAAATTTCAGTGAAAAGAATTATTCAAACACCTGATAAGAAGAATAAGAAAGCAACTATTGTAATTATTACCCATAAAACAACAGAAATTAACGCAAGAAGTTGTTTATCAATATTCAAAAAAAATAAGAATATTCTTAAATTTCCAACATTAATTAGACTATATAATTAATGGATATTTATATTAAACTTTTTGAGGTTTTATTTCCAGTTTTTTTTATTGTAGGCATAGGTTATTTTTTAGGCAAAAATGATCCAAAAATTAACACAAATTTTATAACAAAATTTACCTCAAATATCGGTTTTCCTGGATTAGTTTTTTATTCATTAACAGGTACAGGACTAACATTTAATGAATTTCAGAATTTTTTTATTTATGGAATTATAATGATTTTTGCTTTTTCATTAGTCGGAATAATATTTCTTTTTTTTTTAAAAAAAGATTTAGTTAGGAATCTTCCACCATTTATCTTACCAAATACTGGAAATATGGGGCTTCCAATTTGTTTATTTGCTTACGGAAATCATGGTTTTGGTTTAGCTTCATCAATAGGAGCTTGTGTTATCTTAGGACACTTCACATTAAATATTTTCCTTGCACAAAAGAAATTTGATTTTTCTGTAATCTTAAAAAGTATACCTTTTTATGCAGTTTTATTTTCTGCATTCTGGCTTTATTTTAAATTTGAAACTCCTAATTTTATTCTTAATACCACAATGTTATTAACCTATGCTACGATTTTTTTAGTGTTAATGTCTCTTGGGATTGCCTTAACAAGATTAAAGATTTTTTCATTAAAAGAATCTATAATTGGTTCTATTGCAAGATTAATTTTTGGTCCAATTATCGGTCTCATAGTTATAAAGACTTTTGATCTATCAGGATATTTAGCTGGAATTATTTTAATTCAAAGTTCTATGCCTAGTGCAGTCTTAACATACTTAATAGGATCAATGTATTCTCCAAAGAAAATTGTTGATGAGATTGCAAGTATGATAGTTGTTACTACAATTTTATCTTTTATAACTATTCCTTTAGTTGTATTATTTGCTTTAAAATATTTAATTTAAAATATCATTTTCATTTATGAGGGCTATTTCTTTAAATCTCTTAGCATGGGTAATGCTTCCGATTATGGATGGATTTGCAAAATATTTAAGTTCAGATCTTCCAGTATTACAAATTACATGGGCAAGATATTTTTTTACTGTGGCTTTCACTTTCCCAATTATGTTTTTCTTTTTTCGAAAAAATCTTGTGTGGACTGATAAACCAAAACTGCAATTCGTTAGAGGTTTAATTCTTTTAACTGCTAATATTTGTTTCTTTTATGCAATTTCCGTTATTTCTTTAGCTAAAGCTTTAACTCTAGCTTTTGTTGCTCCTTTAATTGTTACAGCTTTTTCTCCAGTTTTTTTAGGTGAAAAGGTAGGATTTAGAAGATGGTCTGCAGTAATTATAGGCTTTATAGGTTCTTTAGTAGTTATAAGACCAGGTTTTGTTGAAATTAATTTAGCAAGTATAGCTGCTCTTGGAACAGGTGTAATGTATGGTTTTTATTTAATCATCACACGTAAACTAAGCACTTCAGACAATCCCTTATTAACTTTACTGTTAACTGGTGTAGTAGGGGCCATAATAATATCTTTCGTAATGCCTTTTGTGTGGGTTAAGCCTAACTTAAATCAGTGGTCTATGATGGCTGCCATAGGTATTTTTGCCTGTATAGGGCATTTATTCCTAATATTGTCTCTCAAATATGCTGACGCTTCTAAATTAGCTCCATTTAGCTATTTTGAGATCATTACAAACATCATTATAGGTTATTATTTCTTTAGTGATTTCCCTGATAATTGGACTTTCATAGGTTTATTTATTATTGTATTAAGTGGTATCTACATCTCAAGAAGAGAGAACTTAGTTAATAAAGTTAAATAATAGGTATTATTTATTTACTAATATCTAAAGTATTACATTAAGTAACAATTTTAAACTATTGTATTTATTGTATTTTTTTAATTATATAAATAATTTAATTATTATGATATTTTTAATTATTTAATATTAAATTACCTTAATATGCAGTTTAATGGCTTAGATTTTTGCCAAATTATAAAAAACATCAATAATCCTTTAAAATAGAGGCTTTTTTCGATTGCAGTAATGAAAATTACCTAAAAATAGGGCAGTCTAAAAGCATTGATATAGTTGAATAGTAGAGCGATGCACTAATTGAATATACCATTTAAACGCCCATACAGGGGTCTATTTTAATTATAAGCTCATATATGGTACAACTGAAGGGTGAATTGTGTTATTTAGGGACAAATCACGTAAAAAGGTTAAAAAACGTTGATTTTACTTACTTTTTTTACTTAAAAAAGCCTTAAAATAGGGCTAAATGGCTACTTTTTCAGATCTAAGTAATCTGAGCTTTTGCTTAATTCCACCTCTACCAGAATAGCCTCCAAGAGCTCCATCAGATCTAATCACTCTATGACAGGGTATTTTTGGGGCATATGGGTTTTTTGCACAAGCATTAGCCACAGCACGAGCCGATTTAGGGCTTTTTATGTTAATAGCCACCTGTTTATAAGTTTTTATCTTACCTTTTGGAATTGTTTTAAGATATTTCCAGACTTTTAATTGAAATTTAGTACCCTTAAGTATCATTTATCAAAAAAACCCCTGTTTCCTTGCACTTTTATGGGTGCAAAGAACAGTTGTTTTGACGCGTCGTTGATCAGCTACCGCCACGTCTCCCGCTCTACATGTTCAGCGATGCTTTGTAGAGCTTTCTGCCCCTTGGAATTGTACCTCTCGGTTTTTCTCCAATCGGCCAGTTAAGAGTTGCCCCTTAATTCATATTTAACTTAACAAAATATGGGAAAATAGGGTATCACTAAATAGTTGTTTTTTTTAATTTAATTATTTTCTGTGAATTACGGTGATAACTATTCATTTGGTTAATAATATCAAGTAACTCGCTAAAAATATTACTGCCATTATAGATAAAAATATTGTGTTAAAGCTTTTACCTGTATTTCGATACTGAATAAAACTCAATATAATAAATCCTATTGAGCTTATTAAGAACCAAACTGCAGGAATTTCTCCATCTATTGAACCCATAATTTTTAATTTAAACTATTGACATTAAAAATCACCTATTATATAACTTCCGATAATTAATGGTTATCGGAAATATATATGAATAATTTAATAACTGATGTTAAAAGCTTAGAATTAGAAACTTTAAAAAATTTAAAGAATTCAAAAGCTAATAATACTTTAAGAGCTTATCAATCTGATTTCAGAGACTTTTCAGCATTCTGTGTAAAAAATGGCTTTTCTTCATTACCAACACAGCCAAAAATAGTAGCGCTCTATATTACTCATCTCTCAAAATCATCAAAATTTAGTACATTAAAAAGGAGAATAGCATCAATAAGCGTCCTTCATAAACTAAAGGGGCATTATCTAGATACCAAACATCCAATTATAATGGAAAATTTACATGGTATTAAAAGAACTTTAGGGACAAGACAAAAAGCAAAAAAACCTATATTAATCAATGATTTAAAATTAATAATTAAAGCAATAGATGAAGAAAAAATTAGGGATAAAGCATTAATTTTAATTGGATTTTCAGGTGGATTTAGAAGATCAGAGTTAGTTAATATTCATTATGATGATATTGAGTTTGTGACTGAAGGTGTGAAAATTTTAATTAAAAGATCTAAAACAGATCAATCAGGCGAAGGAAGTGTTAAGGCAATCCCCTACTTTGACAATCAAGAATTTTGTCCTGTTGTAGCTCTCAAGAATTATGTTGGCAAAAAATTTTCAAATACCAATGAGGGTAAGATTTTCAATATTTCAGATAAATCTGTGGCTCTTATTATTAAAAGATATGCAGAAAAAGCGGGTTTAGACCCTTCAAAATATGCTGGACATAGTCTAAGATCAGGTTTTGCAACTACTGCTGCTGAGTTTGGTGCTGAAGAAAGAAATATCATGGCTATGACAGGTCATAAAACTACTCAAATGGTAAGAAGATATATTCAAGAAGCAAATTTATTTAAAAATAATGCCTTAAATAAGATAAAGATTTAATTGACTTTTTTAATAATTACTTGCTGCCAAATTTTTAAGGAAGAAATTTTAGATAAATTTTCTGAAATAAAATTATTAATAGTAACAGCAGGGTTATTTTTTAAATCTTTATAATACCACCAAAGATAATCATCTAAAATTAAATAACCACCATTATTAAGAATTTTCCATGAATTATTAATATCTTTTTTTACTTGTTCTGATGAATGATCACCATCAACAAAAATTAGGTCGAATGATTTAAAATTATTAGAAAAAAAATCATTGGAAGTATTTTTAATTTTTTTTAATCTATTAGCATCTTGATAAGATTTAGTATTTATATCAAAATTAGCCTCGATAATATCAAAATTTTGTTTTAAGTGCTCATCACTTCCTGACCATGTATCTACACAAGTAATCTTACTATTCTTAAACGTTTTCAAAAAAAATATAGCACTACGACCTTCATATGATCCAATTTCCAATATATCAGATACACCATTTAGATTATTAAAATAATTATTTAGATAATAAAGATTATTACAAAACCATTTTTCTTTAAGATCAAAAGATTTAAAATCAAAGTAGATTTGATCTTCAATTTTTGATGATTTATTTTTTGATTTATAATTAGGTAAAAAACTTGTTATATAATTTAATAAAATAAAAAAAGGAGTGCGAATTAATAATAAACGGTACAAATTTTTAAAAAACTTAGTCATTAATCAAATTAATGAACACTTCTTACCAAGTGATTTATCAATTATAAATTTTGAAATTTTTGTCTCATTAAAGAGTTTGAAATATTTTTCCTTACCTCTTTTTGCAATTTTGACTCTTTTTTTATCATTTTCTTTATAGAATTTAATTTTGTTAGCTAGATCGTCAATATCGTTATAGGAAACAATTTCGTTTGAATTGAAAAAATTGTTCATTTCAACTTTTTTATCAATAAAAACCATTAAACCGTTACCCATGAGTGAGGCAATTCTATTGCTAGAATAATGTTTCGTTGGATTTCCTCTACTTAAGTTCAAAGCCATTTTTGAGTTTAATAGTGATTTGTAAAAATCATTGCCCCAAACAGGTTCTTGTTTACCAAAACCATAAAAATCATATTTGATATCATTACTTTTCTTTATTAGTTTATTTAAGAAGTTTACTCTATTATCTGTTTTTCCTTCTTTTAAAGTAGCACGATTAACACCATGGCTCATAGCATAAAAAACATCGTTATATGGGTTAAGTTTATAAACGTCAAAGCATTCAATATTTTTATCAACTGGAGTCATAAAAAAATGAATATGTTGGTTATTCTTTTTTGAAAAGTTTAAAACAGACGGATTTGTTGTAATAAATGAATGATCTACTAATGGTAAAAATTTTTTTAATTTATCTTTATTATCTAATTTATCAGCTATGTTGTTCATAAAAGGATCTTCATTCCATTGAGAAATAATTACGTTTTTATTAAGTTTTTTAAAATCATATAAAATATTTTCTGTAATATTGTCGGAGTGACCGAAGATAATAAGATCAGGGTTATAATTTTTAAATGTTTCAATCAGATAGGAATGAAATTTATCTTTGATATTTAATATATTAAGCCCCTTATTTTGTCTTACATAATCTCTATCACTAATTTCGATCACATCATGACCATTTCTAATAAAGCCATTTGTAAATTTTTTACCCAACGATAAATTATAAATTCTATGATTTAATTTTTGAGCAATATTATAAATATTTAAAATCCTTAATTTATTTCTGTTAACGTTGATATTTTTAAATGGGAATAAAGAATCTCTCATTAAATCAATTTTTTTAGAGTTGTCCTTTAACTGGTGTTTAACAAATTTTTTACTCTTAATTTGAAGGTTTTTTCTAAATTTAGTATTTTTTATTAATTTAATAACCTCGTTTTCAATATTATTTACATTCAATACATTAAGTTTAATTGCATAATCAGTTGTCTCTGCCAGACCTCCTGTATTTGATATGATCGTTGCACATCCTCTAGATGAGGCTTCTAGTGCAGTTCTACCAAAAGGTTCTTCCCATCTAGATGGTATAACTGCTATTTCAGATTTACTTAAAAAATCTAAAACTTTACTATGAGTTATTTGTCCTAAGTTTAAATGCCTTTTGTGAGTTGGAAAATTTTGAAATCTTTTTTCCTCCCCAATTGAATATGCTTTCCAGTCATTGTTTTTGTTTAGAATTTTAAACATTGATTTACAATATAAATCATAACCCTTTGACTCATTTAATTTTCCTACAAAAATGATATATTTTTTCTTTTTAACTTTTACTTTTACTGGATCAATACTGTGATAAATAACTTGTGTTTTGTTATCTGAAAGGATTGGTAAGTCTTTAAAAAATCTCTTTTTTACCCACTCAGAAATAAAAATTATCTTATCTACATTTTTCAAAAGGTACATTCGTTCTCCAATTGATTTGGCTCCTTTCATTGTTGTTGGATCATTATGAAAGTATAAAATAATTTTAGAATTTATCTTTTTAAAAAATTCTTTTACCATTATAGGTCTGTTGTGTAATTCTATAATATCAAAATTTATAGTTTTGATTTTTTTTATAATTTTAGATGAATATTCTTTCGTAGTGCTATTTAATTTTGAATTAATATTACTTATATTAATATTTGTATAATTTTTAGTTAAAAAATTTTTATAATTTGTATTACCAAAAACAAAAGTGCTTTTTTTATATATTGAGTCTCTCATAAAATCACTAATCCACAAGGCCACTGCCCCTGCTCCTTGTTTAGTATAATTTTCTTTATAAGGTAGAATTGATGCTATCTTCATATTAACTAATACTTAATAAATACCTTCTCTTTTTAAAATTTTTTTTTAATTTATATTCAAATGACATAGCTAATCTTTTATCATAAAATCTTTTCTTATAGATAATTTTCCATTTGTATCCACGAGTGGATTTAGCTCCAGTACCAGAATTATGTTTTTTTAGTCTTAATTTTAAATTATTTGTGTATCCAACGTATGTTTTAGTTGTTTTATTATTTGCACCCTTGAGCATATAAACATAAAACATCATAAATATGGCGGTCCCTAGGGGAATCGAACCCCTCTTTCGAGGATGAAAACCACGTGTCCTAACCGATAGACGAAGGGACCAAATTTCAGCTTTTTATTGCATAATATCAGTATAATCAAGCTTTTTAAGTTGATTAAATCTTCTGTTTGATTTTAATAATTTTTTTTAATCCAGCAGATTTGTGTGTAATTAATGTTTCTGATGTAAAATCGTTACTATCGATATTAATTCCAGAGACTAAGTCCCCAGATGTTATTCCTGTCGCACAAAAAATTGAGTCACCAGTTATAATTTCTTTCAAATAGTATTTTTTTTCTAAATCAATAATTCCCATCTTTTTTGCTCTATTTTTATCCTCTATTGTGTTAAATAGAAATCGACATTGGAAAAAACAATCAAAAGCATCTAAAGCAGAAGCAGCCAAAACTCCTTCGGGACCTCCCCCAATACCTAAAAATATATCAACATTATATTTTTGATCTGTTACTAATAATGCGCCTGATACATCACCGTCTGTAATAAGTTTTAGATTAACTTTAAGATTTTTAAGTTCATTTATAATTTTTTTGTGTCTAGGTCTGTCTAAAACACATGCAGTTAAATCTGAGGGTTGTTTATCTTTATATTCAGCTAGATTATAAATATTTTTTTTAACTGAGTTGTCTAAGTCGATAATATTTGGATCACTAACGTTAGCTGATATTTTATTCATATATGTCTCTGGAGCATTTAATAAATTTGATTTTTCTGCAACTGATATAACTGATAGAGCACCAGGAAGATTATTAGCGACAAAATTTGTACCTTCTAAAGGATCAACTGCTATATCGAGTTTAGGTCCTTTTTTAGTACCTAGCTTTTCACCAATAAAAAGCATTGGTGCTTCATCAAGCTCACCTTCTCCAATAACAACTTCGCCTTCCATGTCAATTTTATTTAATTCTGTTCGCATTTTATCGACAGCAGCTTTATCTGCAGCAATCTTATCTTTTTTTCCAACTAAATGGTATGAGGCTAAAGCAGCTTTTGAGGTCACGTTTACAAACTGATTTATAAATTTTTGGTCAATTGCCATTAGTTTATTTCTGGAAATTTACTTTTTTTAATATAATCATCTATATAAATTATATATTCATCAACAGACATTAATCTAATATCATTTGATTTTTCAATAATCTTTATTAATTTTTGGTTATCTGCTTTTTTTTTTATACTATCCTCTGTCCAGTATTTAGAATCTTCATTTAACGAACAATTGCTAATAACTATAGCTAAACCAAAATACACTAAAATTCTCATTCCAAACCTGCATTTATTGGAAAGTCATATTTTATATTCATATTCTGAATTGCCTGACCTGCCCCACCTTTAATTAAATTGTCTATCGCAGATAGTATTATTATTCTATTTTTATTTTTTGTTTCACAAATAGAAATATGACAATTATTTGAATTAATTACATCATTAGTACTTATCAATTTATCTTTACTCATTATTTTTACAAAAGTAGATTTCTTATAAAAATTAGACAAAGTTTTAATAATTTTTGATTGAGAGCTAGATTTGTTCATATCTACATAAATAGTACTTAATATTCCTCTAAACATTGGCGATAAATGTGGAGTAAAATCAAAAATAGATTTTACCTTTGTGTATCTTTTTATCATTTGGTCTATTTCAGGATTATGTCTATGAGAGCCAATTCCATAAGCACTAAGAGATTGATATAAATTTTTATCTTTAAATTTTTTATGAACACCTCTACCTGCTCCAGAATATCCAGATTTAGAGTCAATTATAATATTATTTTTTTTAATCAATTTATATTTTAATAATGGAAGTAGTGGTATAAGAATTGAAGTTGGATAACATCCCGGACAAGAAATTATTTTAAAATCTTTTACTTTTTTTCCTGTTATTTCAGGTAAAGAATAAATACTTTTTTTAATATTAGCTAAAGCTTTATGTTTTTGATTATACCATTTTTTATAATCAGAAGCTTTTTCTAGTCTAAAATCCGCTGCTAAATCAATTAATACATTTTTATCATTCAAATTTTTTGAAATGGCTTGCGCTTCACCATTGGGCAATGCCGTAAAAACTATATCAACATCCTTTAAGTATTTTTTATCAAACTTGATAATTTTAGGTAAGTTTTTAAATGATCTTGATTCATCAAAACTTGAAATTTTTTTTCCAACTGAAGAATTTCCACATAAGTATTTAATTTTTACAAACTTATGTTTAACTAACAATTTAATTAGTTGAATTCCAATATAGCCAGTTGAACCAGCGACTAATACTTTAAGCTTAGGCATTTTATATTATAACAGTTTAAAATTAAAAAAAAATTATCTTTTAGAGAACTGGAAGCTTCTTCTAGCTTTTCTTCTTCCAGGTTTTTTTCTTTCAACTGCTCTGGAGTCTCTAGTGGTCAATTTTTCAGTTCTAAGAGTAGATTTAAGATTTTCGTCAAATAATACTAATGCTTTAGATATGCCATGTACCATTGCTCCAGCTTGACCTGTTGGTCCACCACCTTTCACACTACATCTTACATCATAATCGGTAGCTTGATTTATCAGTTCAAAAGGTCTTGTAATTTGCATTTTATGGTTATCGCTAGCAAAATAGTCGCTAAAAAGTTTACCATTAACATAAATTTTTCCTGAACCTTTTTTTAACCAAACTCTTGCTATAGAAGTCTTTCTTCTTCCTGTTGCATATTTACTATCTTTAAAATCTAACTTTATTTTAGGATTTTTTGGAGTTGATTGAGTATTTTCCATTTAATTTCTTACAATATTTTTATTATTTAATTTATTCAATTCTATAACCTTAGGATTTTGAGAAGCATGTGGATGTTCATTACCAGAATAAATCTTTAGTTTTGTAAGCTGTTTTCTTCCCAATACACCACCTGGCAACATTCTCTTTACAGCTAATTTAAGTGTTTCACCTGGTTTTTTTTCGTGAAGTTTTTCTGGTGTAGTTTCTTTTATTCCCCCTGGGTGACCAGTATGTCTAAAATATTTTTTATCTTGAAATTTTTTGCCTGTAAATTTTGCTTGTTCTATATTTTTAACTACAACAAAATCACCATTGTCCATATGGGGTGTGTAAGTAGTTTTATTTTTTCCTCTTATAATTTTAGAAACAATTGTAGCTAGTCTACCAACAACTGCATTTTTAGCATCTATTTCATACCACGATGAGTTTATCTGGTCTTTTTTTACGAATTTAGTCATTGTGCGAGGATTAATACTATTATTAACTTCAAAGTCAATTTGATATTTATCTTGAATATTTGTTCATATATGCTACAAATTACTTGCCGATTTGATCCTATTGCGGGCGTAAAACTGCTAAAAAGGAATTTTCATAAAACTGTCGGTAGGCATTTGAACTATATTGTGCGCCTTACATTAAGTTAAAGCACTAAAAAAGGAGTAAAATGACAAAAAAAAGAAATAACCCAGAAACTATTGCCATTCATGGAGGTGACTATAGAAGTGACCCAGCAACAAATGCAGTAGCCGTTCCTATTTATAGAACTACATCATATCAATTTAATAGTGTGGATCATGCCGCAAATCTCTTTGCTTTAAAAGAATTTGGCAATATTTACACAAGGATAATGAACCCCACTAATGATGTATTAGAGAAAAGAATTGCAGCTCTTGAGGGCGGTTTAGCTTGTTTAACGGTAGCATCTGGACAAACTGCTTCACTATTTTCAGTATTAAATGTTGCTCAAGCTGGAGACAATATAGTTAGTTCAACTGATCTTTATGGTGGTACCGTCTCTTTATTTACCCACACTTTAAGTAAGCTTGGTATTGAAATTAGATATGCAGACCCTAAAGACCCTAAAAATTTTGAGAAATTTATTGATGATAAGACTAGGGCTTTTTATGGAGAAACTCTGCCCAATCCATATTTAAGAGTATTTCCAATTAAAGAAGTATCTGACATAGGAAGAAAATATAATATCCCCTTAATAATGGATAACACAGCAGCTCCCATACTATGTAAACCCATTGAACATGGTGCAGCTGTCGTAATTCACTCTCTAACAAAATATATTGGTGGACACGGTACTGCTATAGCAGGGAGTATTGTTGATAGTGGTAATTTTGACTGGACTGCAGATCCAAAAAGACAACCCTTATTTAATGAACCTGATGCCAGTTATAGTGGGGCTATTTGGGGCAAGGTTGTACCAGAACTTACTGGAGCAAATATACCTTTTGCAGTGAGAGCTAGAGTTTGTTTATTAAGAGATTTAGGGTCAGCTTGTTCACCAGATAATGCGTTTTCTATAATTCAAGGACTTGAAACTGTAGCTTTAAGAATGAAACAGCATTGTGAAAATGCACAAAAAGTTGTTGATTATTTAAAAAAACATAAAGAAGTAACTAAAGTAATATTTTCTACTGAACACGATAAACTTATTGCTGATAGAGCCAAAAAATATCTTAAAGGTGGAAATGGGCCTATGGTAGGTATTGAATTAAAAGGTGGTTTTGAAGCTGGCAAAAGATTTATAGAATCTCTAAAAATGTTCTATCATGTTGCAAATATTGGGGATGCTAGAAGCTTAGCAATTCATCCAGCTAGCACAACCCATAGTCAGTTAAATGACAAAGAGCTTGCAGCATCTGGTGTGACCCAAAGTTATGTTAGACTATGTATCGGTTTAGAACACATTGATGATATTATAGAAGATCTAGATCAAGCATTAAATAAATCGTCAAAAGGAACTTTAAAGGCTGTTAGTTAAACCTTGTATTTATATAGAAAAAATAAATACATGAACTTACTAAAAAAATCGAACTTAATTGGTGCATAGCTGCAATATAAAGTTGTGCACCATATACCACTGTAAAAATACCTAAAATAATTTGCAGGATTATCAAAATACCTAAAATGTTTATAGATTTATATAAATCATAAATTTTGTTTTTATATATCTTATAAAAAATAAAGAAATAAAAGAACATGATCAAATATGCCAAATTTCTATGCATGAATTGGACTAAAGAAGGATCACTAAAAGCAGATAATTTAAACAAATCTTCAAAGTCATTATCATTTGGGAAATAAGTATTGCCCATGAGAGGCCAAGAATTATAGATTTTACCAGCGTCCATACCAGAAACGAAAGCACCTACAACTATTTGTATAAATACAAGTATCAAAAATGTTAATGGTAAAAATACACTTATTCTTCTTGTGTTATTATTGATAACTTTAGTTTTTAAATAATTCCAAAAAATTAATGATAAAATCAAAAATGCTATTAATAAATGAATTGATAGTCTAAAATGACTTACATCAACTCTATCAACTAAACCACTAGTAACCATATACCAACCTATAAAACCTTGAAAACATATGAGAAAAAAAATTAAATATAAATTCAACAATTTATAAAATTCAATTTTAAAGGAAAAATAGACTAAAGGGATTAGAAAACTGATACCAATTACTCTTCCTAAAAATCTATGACCCCACTCCCACCAGAAAATTATTTTAAAATCTTGTAAAGTCATGTTGTAATTTTGTAATTCGTACTCAGGAATTTTTTTGTAGAGATTAAAATACATGATCCAATCATTATTATTTAAAGGTGGTAAGATTCCAGAAAACAACTGCCATTCAGTTATGGAAAGACCCGAGTCAGTTAATCTTGTAAGACCACCAACAACGATCATAATTGCTATAATCCAAAACATGGTTATCAACCAAAGAGATAATTGATTATTTATTTTTGGATTAACTGTATACATGAAGCAATAAATATAATAATTTTTTAATAATCCAAATATATAAATGTCGCCACATAAAAGAAAAAAACTAAGTAAAATTAGATCAGAACTAGATAAATTAGATAATACTCTAATTAAAGTTATAAAAAAGAGAACACTCCTTGTTAATAAAGTATTAGCTCTTAAAGATAAAAAGAACCAAATAGTAGATCAAAGAAGAATTAACCTAATTCTTAAAAATATTAAAAAAAAATCTATACAAAATAAAATTGATCCAAAAATAACTAACCGAATTTGGAAGAATATGATTTGGTCTTACATTGATTACGAAAAAAGGAATTTTAAAAAAAAATAACTATTTACTGTGCGGTGGAAGTTTCTTTTCAACAAAAACTTCATGTTTACGAGTTGCGGGATTGTACTTTTTTGCTTTTAATTTTATCTTAGCTTTTTCACCACCAGCAGGTTTTTTAACATAATAAAAAAAAGGACTATCAGGTTTAGCTTCTGGAACTAAACGTACTTTAACATGTGTTTTTTTTGCCATATTATTTTATTTTTTTTAAAACTTTAACAAGATTAGAAATCTTTACTAATTTGTTTTTTAAATTATCAGTCTTTATAGAATTATTTGAGGTTTCGTCAAGTTTTAAAGGTTCATTATTATTTAATATTTTTTTGGCTCCGTTTATAGTCATTCCCTGGTCTTTAAGTAAAAAATGAATTTTTTTTAATAACTCAATATTTTTTTTATCATAATATCGTCTGTTATTATTAAATATTTTAGGTTTTATTTGTTTAAATTTTTTTTCCCAAAAACGAATTGTATGTGTTGGTAAAGATTCACCTTTCTTAGATTTCAAACCTAATATCTTTACAACTTCGCTTATAGTTTTATATGAATCTGCTGATTTATTCATCTTTTTTTTGGTTAATAAATTCTTTAAATTCTTTTGATGGTTTAAAAAGTACTACATCTCTCTCAGAAATAACTTTTCTCTCTTTGGTTTTGGGATTTCTTCCAATTCTTGATTTTTTAGATCTAATAGAAAATGTTCCAAATTTAGAAATCTTTACACTTCTTTTTTTTTTTAAAGTTAAAACTATTAATGAAAAAAATTCTTCAATTAGATTTTCAGAGATTTGTTTTGAAAATCCAATCTGCATATAAACTGTATTAACTAAGTCTTTTTTAGTTAAATTTATTCTCATTTTGTTTATATATTACTTCTAATTTTATCTATCAAATTTCCTTTTACAATCTTATTACAAACATTTAATGAATTTGAAAATCCAATAAAATCAGTTCCACCATGACTTTTTACAACAGGTGAATCTAAACCAATAAAAATTGCTCCATTATATAATCTTGGGTCTAGTCTTTTTTTAAATTTCTTAAGGTTTGATATATTTAATATAGACGAAATTTTACCTAAAATAGATCCACTTAATGCCTGTTTAAGTTCACTAGTTATAAAATTGGCTGTACCTTCTGCTGTTTTAAGTGCAACATTCCCAGTAAAGCCGTCAGAAACAATAACATTTACTTTTCCATTCATAAGTTCATTTCCTTCTATATAACCAGCAAAATCAAAATTCTTAGATTTTTTGTCATTTAAGGTTTGATAGGTTTCTTTAATTATTTCATTTCCTTTTAGCTCCTCTGACCCAATATTTAATAATGCTACATTTGGTGACTCATTGGGATAAAGAGATTTGTAAAGAGATGAGCCCATAATAGAAAAATCAACTAAATTTTTAGTACTACATTCAATATTTGCACCTAGATCTAAAACTACACTCATGCCTTTCTTATTAGGCCAGAGAGCAGATAAAGCTGGTTTATCGATATTTTCAATCATTTTAAGATTTAATTTAGCAATAACAAGTAATGCACCTGTGTTACCTGCTGAAATAACAATATCAGTTTCTTTTTTTTTGACACTTTCAATTGCCAACCACATACTAGTATCTTTTCCTCTTTTAGCCGCCTCTAAAGGACTATCAGTATTTTTTACAACATTGGACGTATGAACTATTTCATAAGAGGTATCATTAATCTTACCTTCTATATGCTTCTTAATTTCATCTTGATCACCAAAAATTTTAAAGAAATTATTATTATCTATTTTTTTATTATGAATGATACCATCAATAACTTTTTTAGGAGAACCATCACCCCCCATTGCATCAACTGCAATTTTAATTAAATCTGACATTGTTAAAAAATATTATTATTCTTTTGGATCTAAAACTTGACGACCTTTGTACATACCTGTTTTTAAGTCTAAATGATGAGATAATCTATACTCACCAGATTTTTTATCCTCAACAACGTTTTTAGATGAGAACCTCATGTTTTGAGCTCTTCTCATACCAGTCCTTGAAGGAGATTGTTTACGTTTTGGTACAGCCATAATTAAAGGTTACTTACACCTTTTAAAAAAAAATTCAAAGATTTTTTGCTTAAATTTTGGTTAAAATCCTCAAAATATTCAACTAAATTCTCAATTTTAGTAAAATCTTCTAAGAATATAGAAAGTTTTTTTAATTTTTCATTTTTATCTAGATCATCCCAAAAATGGATTTCTGATACAATAGCATGAAACAGATTTAAATAAACTTTCATTTTTTTGTTTATAGATTGATCGCCATAACCGATCTCTCTAATACTAAGTTCTAATTGTCTAAAATTAAAATCATAGATTTTTTGTAAAATCTCCTTATTTTCCTTCTTTTTATAGTTTTTTAAAAAAAAAGCAAAATGTATCAAGAAAAACGTCAATCGATCAGAAAAATTATCTTGACGATTAAGTGAAATATACAAATCTTTATTTCTAGAGTAGTTGATTAAATTGTTATAAATATTAATATAATTTTTACTCATGTTAAAAATATTATATATAATTTTTTTTTCAATTATAGCAACTAATTGCTCATTTAAAAAAGTGGATAAACACCATGGTGTACCATTTCTTGAAAAAAAACAAAAAACATTGATAGTAAATGAGTCAACTACTAATGATATAAGAAAAATTTTAGGAAGCCCTTCAACCAAAAGTAAATTTGATAGTGACATATGGATTTATATAGAAAGAAAACAAACGCAATCAAACATAAAAAATCTTGGTAAAATGAAAATTTATAAAAATGATGTTCTCGTTTTAGAAATTGATAATTACGGTGTATTAACTAAGAAAGAGTTTTTAAATATAGATAATATGGAAGATATTAAGATTGTTAGTGATACTACAGAGACTGGTTTTGCTAGAAATTCTTTTATTTATGATTTTATGTCTAGTATGAGACAAAAAATTAATGACCCTCTTGGTGTGAGGGCCAAAAAAAGAAAAGATATTAACCAGCGATAACAGCTAACAATAATAAAGCTACTATGTTTGTAATCTTAATCATCGGGTTAACAGCTGGACCAGCAGTATCTTTATAGGGATCTCCAACAGTATCACCCGTAACGGCTGCCTTATGAGCTTCAGATCCTTTTCCTCCATGATTTCCATCTTCAATATATTTTTTTGCATTATCCCAAGCACCACCGCCTGCGGTCATTGAAACAGCAACAAATAATCCAGTTATAATAACACCTAACAACATTGCTCCAACTGAAGCTAAAGCAGCTACTTGGCCACCTATAGCAAAAATAATAAAGTATAGAACAATTGGTGACAATACTGGTAATAATGATGGTATGATCATTTCTTTAATTGCAGCGACTGTTAATAAATCAACAAGTTTTGCGTAATCAGGTTTTTGTTTTCTCTTCATAATGCCTGGATATTTTTTAAATTGTCTTCTTACTTCAACAACAACAGCACCACCTGCTCTACCAACGGCTTGCATACCCATTGAACCAAATAAATATGGAAGCATTCCACCAATTAATAAACCTACGACAACATACGGATTTGATAAATCAAAAGTAACAACAATTCCCTCAAGTGCAGATCCTGCTTCTTTTGAAAAGTGTTTTATATCTTCTGTGTAAGCTGCAAAAAGAACTAAAGCTCCTAACCCTGCAGAACCTATAGCATAACCTTTTGTGACTGCTTTTGTTGTGTTTCCAACTGCATCAAGTGCATCTGTAGTTTTTCTCACATTATTCGGCAACTTTGACATTTCAGCTATACCACCTGCATTATCAGTAACAGGACCATAAGCATCAAGTGCAACAACCATTCCAGCTAAAGCCAACATAGTTGTGACTGCAATAGCTATTCCATAAAGACCAGCAATATGATTGGTTGCTAGTATTCCAGTAACAATAATTAATGCTGGAATTGCTGTAGCTTCTAGTGAAACAGCTAATCCTTGAATAACATTGGTTCCATGACCTGTAGTGGATGAACTAGCTACACTTCTAACAGGTCTGTAATTAGTTCCTGTGTAATACTCAGTAACCCAAATTAATAAGCCCGTTATTACTAAACCTATAATTCCACAATAGTACAAACTCATACCTGAAAAAACTTTATTTTCTAAATTATATGTATTGTCTAAACCTAATACATAGTCAGTAACTGGATAAAGTATTATTAGTGAGGAAACAGCTGAAACTACAAAACCTTTGTATAAAGCATTCATCACATTTTTACTTCTACCTAATTTTACAAAAAATGTACCTAATATAGATGTTAAAATACAAGCTCCACCAATAGTTAAAGGGTAAATCATCATAGACATATCACCCTGAAAAAAAATAGATGATAAAACCATTGTTGCAACAATAGTAACTGCATATGTTTCAAATAAATCAGCTGCCATACCTGCACAGTCACCTACGTTATCACCAACATTGTCAGCAATTACAGCTGGATTTCTAGGATCATCTTCTGGTATACCAGCCTCAACTTTTCCAACTAAGTCGGCTCCTACATCAGCTCCTTTTGTAAATATCCCTCCACCCAATCTTGCAAAAATTGATATTAAGGATGCACCAAATCCTAAAGCAACTAAAGCATTTACAATTTCTCTTTCATCAATATTAAATTTTAAGAGTAAATAATAATAAACGGCAATTGATAATAATGCCAAACCAGCAACCAACATTCCTGTCACTGCACCAGATTTAAAAGCAACTGATAGACCACTTGCTAAACCTTTTCTAGATGCTTCCGCAGTTCTCACATTAGCTTCAACTGAAACTAACATACCAACATATCCAGCTATACCAGATAAAGCTGCACCAATTAAGTACCCTAAACCAACAAGAGGACTAAAAGCAATGCTTACTATAACCAATACAACTACACCAACAATTGCAATAGTCTTATATTGTCTTGCCAAATATGCTTTAGCTCCAATTTGAATAGCTGAAGCTATTTCTTGCATTTTAGAATTTCCTGCGCTTGAACTTAAAATATTTTTTCCGGTAAAATATCCATAAACAATAGATAAAAAACCTGCTGCAATAGTATATAAAAGAATAGTTTCAACGTTTGAGTTCATAAGGACCTTAAATAAGTTGTTGGTTGTTAGTTATTAAAATCCGCACAATACAAAAAAGCATATAAAAGGCAATAATTAACTTTTAAAATTGATGATAATAACCTTTGTCTTTAAGCCTAATTTTCTTCCCTTTTTGATCAATAATTTGTGATTTTTGAGATATCGAACAAATTTTTCCTATTTTAGTAATCTTTATATTCAATGTTTTGCTAAATTTACTAATGATTCTGGATTTAGATGAATTAGCTGTAAATAGAATTTGATAATCATCTCCTTTTGAAAAAAAATTTTTTTTATTAGATTTTTTAAGTTTAATTAATTTTTTTAAATTTTTTGATATCGGTATCTTATTAAAAAATAATTTATAAGATAATTTTTGTTTATTAATAAGTTTTTCTAAATCTGTAATTAAACCATCAGAAATATCTATTGAAGTGTTGGCAAATAATAATAACTTATTTATTAATTTAGGATGAAGATTGGGTAAATAATACTTATTTATAAAATATTTTTTTAGATTTTTATTTATATTGATACTTTTCTTTAAAATCTTTAGTCCAGCATAGCTATCTCCTAAATTACCTGTAACATAAATATCATCACTTAATTTAGCATTATTTCTAGGTATTATTTTTTTTGAAAATCCAACAGAAGTAATTGAAAAACTTAGTTTATTAGATAATACGGTGTCACCTCCACAAAGAAAAATTTTATATTTTTTTTGTTCTTGGTTTAGTGATTTAGAAATTTTTTTTAAATTTGTGTTTGAAAAAGTTTCTTTATTACCTGAGCCAGAAATAAAATAGTATAATGGTTTAACACCTTTACAAATTAGATCTGAGATAGAAGATCTGATGATTTTTTTAATTACTAAATCAGGTTTTTTAAAATCAATAAAATGTGTACCTTGTATATAAGTATCTATTGAAATTACTAAATTTTTTGATTTATCAAAAAAAACATCATCATTTAATCTAAGTGAACCTTTATTATTGTTGGATAGTTTGGAAAAGTATTTATTTATTAGTTCAAACTCATGCATTAGAGGATCTTAATTTTCTAGCAATATTATCTAATAAAGCATTTAAGTATTTTGTTTGAGAAGCATCTATGAAAAAGTTTGAAGCATCAAGATATTCTTTAATTATTATTTTCATTGATAAATTTGGTTTATACAAAAACTCATAAGTAGCTGATTTTAAAATAACCTGAAATAATTTATCTAAATTATTTAAAGAAAATTTTTCTCCTAAATTTTTTTCTAATTCTTCAAGGATTATATCATTACGCTCTATGGTACCTGAAACAATATCTTTTATAAATTTTTTAAACCTATGTTTTGGATAGGTTAATTGTTCATCATCATTATAAAACTTACCATATAATTTTTGAATAATTATAACTCTAGGGTTATTTTTAGGACTAAATGAAGTTTTCATTTTTGTGATAAAACTGACAAAACAGCATTAGCAGCTTCAGCACCCTTTTTTTTCCTAGCCTTTGCTTGCTTCATATTCAAGCAAGTTATTATACCATTACCAATTGGTTTTTTTGAACTGATAGACAGTTTCATAATTGCATCTGTGGATGCTTGTGAAATAAAATCAAAATGTGGAGTTTGTCCTTTTATTACACATCCAAGTGCAACAAACCCATCAAATTTTTTTATATTTTTTGAGATTGTAACTGGAATTTCAAACACTCCGGGAACATTTATAATTTTTACTTTTGATTTTTTAGGCAATAAATTTGTGGCACTTCTTAATAAACCACTTGATATATCCTTATAATAATTAGCATTTACTATTAAAAAATTTTTATTCATCAAATTAACTCTTGTTTAGTTATCTTTATATCATAACCCTCTAAACCAATAACCTTTTTTGGTGATTTTGTGATTAATATCATTTTTTTAATTTTTAAATCTTTAATTATTTGAGCTCCAATACCATAATTTCTTATTAATTTGTCATTACCTTTTTTATAAAAATCTTTATTCTTATAATCTTTAAGAGTTTGGGTGACTGACTTAAGATTTGTGTCTTTGATAAAAACCAAGATACAATTATTAAATTTTTTAAAGTAATTTAAAGTCTTATTAAATGAATTAGGCAATTCTTGATTAATCAAATAGTTATGTACTACGTTAGAAGAAATAACTCTTACTCTTGGAATAGTACCTTTTTTGATATTTCCTTTTACCAAAGCAAAATGTTCTGAGCCATCAAGCAAATTTTCATATATCTTAATCTTATAATTTTGATTTTTAAATTTAATATCAGAAGATTTTTTAAGTTTAATTAATTTTTCTTTTTTTAAACGATAAGAAATTAAATCTTCGATTTTTCCAATCTTTAATTTGTGTTTTTTGGCAAAGTTAAATAGATCCTGACCTTTAGCCATCGTGCCATCTTCATTCATTATTTCACAGATGACGGCAGAATTATTTTTTTTTGCTAACTTAGAAATATCTACAGAGGCCTCTGTGTGCCCTGCTCTAACGAGTACTCCTCCATCTTTTGCAATAATTGGAAAAACATGACCTGGTGACACAATATCTTTCTTATTTACATTTTTTTTGGATGCAATCTTTATAGTTTTAGCTCGATCTTTTGCTGAAATACCTGTTGTAATTCCTTTTTTCGCTTCAATAGATATTGTAAAGGCAGTTTTATTTCTAGATTGATTAATCGGAGACATGAGAGATAAATTTAATCTCTTTGCTTGTAAACTATCCAATGCTAGACAAATTAACCCTCTTCCGAATTTAGCCATAAAATTAATATTCTTTGAATTTGTATCACTAGTAGAAATTACTAGATCACCTTCATTTTCTCTTTTTTCATCATCAACTAAAATGAACATCCCACCCTTTTTGGCAATTTTAATAATTGTTTCTATTGACGAATAATTACTTTTTAACATTGAAAAAATTTTTAACGTATTTTGAAAGAATATCTATTTCTATATTTACAAGACTACCTTTTTTAACCTTTGATAAATTAGTCAATTTAAAAGTATGAGGAATTACCCAAATTTGAAAGCCTTTTTTTATTTTTTTAGAAATGGTTAATGAAATACCGTTTATACATATTGAAGCTTTTTCAATAATATTTTTTCTTTCTTTTGAATTAATTTCAAAGTCAAAAATATAAGATTTATCAACTTTTCTTACACTTAAAGTTTTACCAGTTGTATCAATATGTCCCTGACATATATGTCCTGAAATCTTTTGACCATACTTAAGAGGTAGTTCTAAATTTATTACATCATTGACTTTTAGATATTTAAATTTTGATCTTTTAACAGTTTCATTAGAGAGATAAAATTCCATTATTTTATTTTGGATTTTTATTAATGTTAAACAAACCCCATCACATGCAATAGAAACTCCAATATCTTTAGAATTTAATTTGAGGTTTGATTTCACAAAAATATTAATACCTTTTGATCTTTTAGATATTTTCTTAATGAAACCCTTATTAAATATAATTCCGTTAAACATTTTATCTTTTATAGATTGTAATATTATCTTTGGCTAGTTTAGATATAATTTTAGATGTCTTTTTATATTTACTATTTAAAATTCCAAATGAAGTAAAACCCTGATTTATTTTATTTACTCTTAAGATTTTTGGGCTTTGAAATAAATAAAATGTATCAATAAGTCTATCTTTTATTAAGTTTTTTGATATTTTGTCACCACCTTCAACAAGTAAACTTCTTGTGCCTAGAGTGAATAACTTTTTTAAAACTATCTTCAAGTCCAGTAATCCTTCACTATTTAATTTTGTTTTAATCAAATTTAATCCTTTTTTTTTTAAAACTTTAACCTTTTTAGTATTAGATGAATTATAAAAAAGAATTGTATTACCCTTTTTTGCTGATTTAAAAATATAGCTTGTTAATTTGATATCTAAATTCTTATCTAGAATTATTCTTTTTGGTGAAAATTTATTGTAACCCTTTAATCTACAGGTCAATCTTGGATTATCTATATTGAGGGTTTTGCTTGAAATCATTATTGAGTCATTCTTATAGCGTAGGTAATGGGTAATCTTATCTGAATTCTTATCAGTTATTCTTTTAGTTCCTTTACTATAAATCAATTTATTTTTCGAAACTGCAATTTTAGCTGTAACATAAGGTAATTTACTAACTCGATTTTTAATGTAAGAATCATAAAGATCTTTTGCATCTTCTTTTAGAAGGCCTCTCTTAACTTTAATCTTTTTATTTGATAAAATCTTAAAACTCTTTCCTTTTACTCTCTTATCGATATCCTCCATTGAATAAATTAATTCACTAATACCACTTTTAATTATATTTTTGGTACAAGGTGGGGTTTTTCCATAGTGATTACAAGGTTCAAGGGTTACATACATTTTTGATCCTTTTAATTTTTCAAATGAATTTTTTATTGCACTATGTTCTGCGTGTGGCCTACCATTGTATCCTGTCTGACCAATAGAAATAATTGTATCTTTTTTTACAATTAGGCAGCCAACAGATGGATTGTCTCCCGTTAAACCTTTGCGTGATCTCGCTAAATTAATAGCAAGTTTCATGTAATTCTTATCTTTCGATGAAAATCTATCTTTTTTTGAAGACATCTATTTTGTCCACAAATTGTACAAAATCCTTTTCTTCTCTAAAGTTTCGATAAACTGAAGCAAATCTAACATAAGCAACCGGATCTAGTTCTTTTAAACCTTCCATTACCATTGTTCCAATTGTAGTTGTTGATATTTCATTTTGTCCTAGTTCTTCAAGCGCTCTAGATACTTTACTTATGAATTTTTCAATTGTTTCTGTATCTAAAGGTCTTTTTTTTAAAGCTATATAGATTGATTTGGATAATTTATCCCTATCAAAAGCAGATTTTCTTCCATTTTTTTTAACAACCATTAATTCTCTATATTGAATTCTTTCAAAGGTAGTAAATCGTTCACCACAAGCACATAACCTTCTTCTACGTATTGCTGTTCCATCCTCTGTTGGACGTGAGTCTACAACTGAGGTCTCACCTTTTTTTTCACAAGGACAAATCATTTATTTAAGTTTTTATATATTGGAAAATTAGAACATAAATTAACAACTTCATTTCTTACTTCATTTTCCACTTTACTGTTATCATCAGGATTTTCAGAAAGTCCTTTTATAACCTTAGTTATTAATTCTCCTACTTTTTCAAATTCTTTTAAACCAAATCCTCTTGTTGTAGCGGCTTGAGATCCTAATCTAATACCAGAGGTAATCATTGGTTTTTCTGTATCAAATGGTATTCCATTTTTATTACATGTTATGTTAGCTCTACATAAACTTTCTGAAGCTAAATTTCCTTTCACATTAAAAGGTCTTAAATCCACTAACATTAAATGAGTATCTGTTCCACCTGAATAAATTTTAAAACCATTATTTTTTAAAGTTTCAGCCAACATTTTAGCATTTGCTAAAACGTTTTTAATATATGTCTGAAACTCTGGCTTTAGTGCCTCATAAAAACCTGCTGCTTTAGCTGCAATAATATGCATTAAAGGTCCACCTTGATAACCGGGAAAAACAGCTGTATCAAATTTTTTTCCTAAATCTTCATCGTTAGATAAAATTATACCACCTCTGGCACTTCTAAAAACTTTATGCGTAGTTGAAGTTACAACATGTGCATAATCACATGGGTTTGGATATCCTTTACCTGCAACTAATCCTGAGAAATGTGCCATATCAACCATTAAATATGCTCCAACTTTATCTGCAATTTCTCTAAATCTTTTAAAATTAATAACTCTTGAATAAGCACTTCCACCAGCGATGATTAATTTTGGTTTGTGCTCTAAAGCTAATTTTTCAACATTATCGTAATCAATTAATTCAGATTTTTTATCAACATCATAGCTTATTGCATTAAACCATTTCCCAGACATAGATATTTTAAGACCATGTGTTATATGACCACCGGAATTTAAACTCATACCCATAAATGTATCGTTCGGTTTAAGTAGCGCTAGAAACACTGCTCCATTTGCTTGTGCACCTGAATGAGGTTGAACATTGGCATATTTACAATTAAAAAGTTTTTTAATTCTCTCCAGTGCTAATTTTTCAGCCACGTCAACATGTTCACAACCATTATAATATCTTTTTCCTGGATAACCTTCGGCATATTTATTTGTAAGAACTGAACCTTGAGCTTCTAAAACTGCTTGAGAAACAATATTCTCCGAAGCTATAAGCTCAATATGATTTTGTTGTCTTATTAACTCATCGTTAATAGCTTTAAATAAATCAGGATCAGACTGTGAAAGACTTTTTTCAAAAAAATCTTTGTAATCCGAATTTAAATATTTTGTTTCACTAGACATATATTCTATATTTTTTTTACTCTTTTTTTGTGTCTTCCACCTTCAAATTTCGTATTAACAAAAACTTCTATACATTTAAAGGCTGTATTTTTATTTGTTAATCTAGATCCTAATGTAATAATATTTGCATTGTTATGCAATCTAGATAATTTTGCATTTTTAACAGAATAACACACAGCTGCTCTAATTTTTTTATGCTTGTTTGCTGCCATTGACATCCCCATTCCAGAACCACAAACCAAAATACCTATATTTTTGCTATTATTTGATACCTTTTTGGAAAGTTTATGTGCATAATCTGGATAATTAACTGATGTTTTAGAATCATTTGTCCCCATATCTTGAAATTGAAATTTTTTTGAAAATTTTTTCTTAATTTGCTCTTTTAAATTAAAGCCTGCATGATCTGATGAAATAAATATCTTTTTCAATTTAATTAAATTTATAATCTAACACACATGCAACTAGGTGAATTCTATTTTCTTCACCACCATTAAAAGCATTATGATATTTTGTATTATTTGTAATCCAAACAGATCCATCTGCTGGCATATGTTTTGCAACATGATCTACAACCATAATAGCTCCAGGATTAGTAATTATAGGAATGTGTAATCTTGGTTCAGGATCTCTGTGCCAACTTAAAGTGGATCGAGGTTCTTTTAATAAAATTCTTACCCTACCCAATTTATACTTAGATGATAAAGTTTCAAAAACTTCTTTAAAATATGTATCCTTGTATTCATCAATAAATTCTGAATAAGCAGCTTCATCAATTTTTTGATCTCTTACAAATTCCTTTCCACTTTTGTCAGGCTTGGTCCAAAAAACCCCTCTGGCTTTATTTCCTTTAATTGAGTCAGGGTCTCCGGGTATTTGGGTTAAAGATATTGCCCCAAAATTTGAAACACCCTCTACTCCACTAAAGCTTTTTATTTTAAGTATCTCTTTATAAGCTTTCTGAAGTTCATTAATGTCAAATTTGACATCCTGTCTTTGAAAGTCGTTAAAATTTAGTTCCATAAGATTGTTTAATATCTTTTTTAAGTTATATTTGTATATAACATTTGTCGCATATTATAAATATATTTAAAAAATGATTACAGGTAAATATCCAGGATTAAGACTTAGAAGAAGTCGAAAAAATGATTGGTCTAGAAGACTAATCGAAGAAAATAATTTGACCCATAATGATTTTATTTTACCAATTTTTTTGATTGATGGGAAAGATAAAAAACAAGAGATTAAATCAATGCCTGGTGTTTATCGATATACATTGGATAAGATTAATCCTGTTATAGACAAAGCAATTAAAAAAGGCCTTCCAATGATAGCTTTGTTTCCTTATACCGAAAAAAAAAAGAAAAATTTTATTGGTGCCGAAGCATTAAACGAAGACAATTTAGTTTGTAGAGCATTAAAATTAATAAAAAAAAAATATAAGAATCAAATTGGAATAATGTGTGATGTTGCTTTAGATCCATATACATCTCATGGACATGATGGATTATTAAAAAAAGATTATGTTCTTAATGATGAAACAATTAAAATTTTGATAGATCAATCTTTACTACAAGCTCAGATGGGATGTGATGTTCTTGCTCCATCAGATATGATGGACGGTCGAATTGGTGAAATTAGAAAAGCATTAGACAAGAACGGATTTAAGATGACTCAAATTTTATCCTATGCAGTAAAGTATGCATCTAGTTTTTATGGACCTTTTCGTGATGCAGTAGGAACTAAGGGTCTACTTAAGAGTAGTAAGAAAAATTATCAAATGGATTTCAGAAATAGTAATGAAGCTCTTAGAGAAGTTGCATTAGATATTAAAGAAGGAGCTGACATGGTAATGGTTAAACCTGGCCTACCTTACCTTGACATAATCAAATTAGTTAAAGAAAATTTTAAAATACCAGTTATGGCTTATCAAGTTTCAGGAGAGTACAGTCTTTTAGAAAATGGTATTAAAAAGGGTTTAACTAATAATGATATAGTAATAGAGAGTTTAATAGCGTTTAAAAGGGCCGGTGCTAATGCTATTGTAAGCTACTACGCTGACAGATTAGATACCATCTTAAAATAATTATTTAAGACTGTTTATAAAATTCAACCTACTAATTGGTTGAGAAAGATTATTGGGTTTGAGGATGGTTTTTTCCAAATAGTCACCTATCAAAAATAATCCTTTTTTGAGATTGGTTAGGTCAACAGGTTCTTCATTTTTTTCAATTAAAAAATTGGGAATTATCTTCTTGTTAGTATTTGATTTAGAAATGTATTGAAGTTTATCTCCAACAACTTCTTTATCAACTAAATTTATTAATTCTAAATCATATCCAAGAACTCTAAATAATTCTAATTCCCAAAAAATATATCTTTTGATCCAATTGTCTTTATCAAGCAATAAATAAAAATCTTTTATTAATTCATATATATTTATATTTTTTTGATTTTCAGCAGTTAAAATTTTAATTAAATTCATAGCGGACGTTATACAAGATAGTTTCTTTTGATTATCAAAATATAATGGTGATAAAGCCTGTTGTATTTCAACTTTAAAATAACCAAGTTTATTATCATTTTTTGAATTGAAATTAACATGAATCTTATTTCCAATTTGTAGATAGTTTTTAATTTTTTTTGAAATTCCACCAAAAATAATACCTGAAACTTTACCATGATCTTTAGTGAAAACTTCTGATATAATTGAATTTTCACTATATTTATTTTTTGATAATAGATATCCTTTATCGTCCCAAATCATAACTATTTAATATTTTGTAAACATAACATAGCAGCATTTTGTTCAGCATCTTTTTTTGATTTTCCTTGAGCAGTATAGAATTTTGTATCTTGTAATTTTACAGCTACTTTAAAAATTGGCATATGCCTCGGACCTGAGTTTGAAATAAGTTTATATATTGGTAATCTTTTATAATGTTTTAAAGAAAATTCCTGTAATTTAGTCTTAGCGTCAATTTGAGTAACGACACTATCTTTTATATTATTGGACCATAAGTTTAGTATAACTTTTTCGACTACAATAAATCCTTTATCTAAATAAATTGACCCTAAAAGGGCTTCACAACAATCTGCAAGTACCTTATCCTCAATTAAATTTTTTCTATTTTTAACGTTAAATGTTAAAACATATTTGTGTAAATCTATTTTTTTGGCAATTTCTAAACAAGTTTTTTTGTTCACTAATGAGGCAAATTTTTTATCTAAAATACCTTCTTTCTCATTAGGATAAATTTCTAATAGTTTTTTAGCAATTATAAGACCTAATACTCTATCTCCTAAAAACTCTAATTTTTCATAGTTATTATCTTTATTAAAACTTTTATGAGTAAGAGATTTAATTAATAAATCTTTATTTTTAAAATTACATTTAATCTTTTTTTCTAATGCTGAATAATTAATTCTCATTAATTTATCTTAGTAAAAAATCTATCAAATCTTAACGATTTATTCCATTTCCAAAAAGAAAATATACTTCCAATAGATCTATCAGATGAAAAAAAAATAAATCTTGCTTTTCCTACTAAATTATCTTGATGTACATAACCTACACTACTTAAAAACCTACTATCTTTAGAACAATCCCTATTATCACCTAAGAAAAAATAATGATTTTCAGGGACCTTGAATGTATCGGTGTTCTGCAGTGGAAAATTTTTAAGGTAAACTGTATTGTATTTTTTACCATTTGGTAAAATCTCCTCAAAAAAAGAAACGTTTATTTCTTTTCGACCACAAAAAGTACTGTTTTTTTTTAGTATTTTTGATTTAATTATTTCACTATTATTTAAATACAAATTGGCATCCTGAAATTTAATAGTATCACCAGGTAAACCAATTAATCTTTTAATGTAATCAGTTCTATTATCAGCTGGTGTTTTAAAAACTACTACATCACCTCTTTTTGGATTATTTGACATTATTCTTCCTTTAAAAATTGGAGGACTGAAAGGAAATGAATGTTTGCTATAACCATAAGTATATTTTGTAACAAAAATTCTATCTCCTACTAATAAATTAGGCTCCATAGATGACGATGGAATATAAAATGGTTGGATTAAAAAAGATCTAATAATAACTGCAATTATCAAAGCATAAAACAGTGTTTTTGTATTCTCTATAAAAAATTTTTTATTAAACATTATTTGGTTTGTAAAATTGTAAATGCAATTGAATAATCCTTTTCGTCTGAAATTGAAAGAAACAAATCATAGGTTTTAACTTTAAATTTTTTATTTATAATTTTGTCAATTTTTTTGGATTTTTGATAATACGGCTTACCAATTTTATCATTTAAAATTTGAATATCTTTAAAGTTTAGATTATTTCTAAAACCTGTTCCTATTGATTTTGCTAATGCTTCTTTTGCAGCAAATCTTTTTGCAAAATAATTTGTTTTATCAGAAGTATTTTTTGAAAAATAAATCTCTTTGTTACCAAATGTTCTTGAAATAAATAATTTATTCTTAATTGAAGATTTAATTCGTTTATTTTGAATTATGTCGACACCTATACCCAATATACGCATATTATCTTTTATTTATAATCCTCTTAAAATTCTTTATTACTTTGGGAAGACCATTAAAAATAGACTCACCAACTAAAAAATGTCCAATATTAAATTCTTTAACTTGTTTAATTTTAGCAAGAAATTTAGTTGTTTTATAATCTAGACCATGACCTGCATGAACTTCTAGACCTAAATTATTTGCAAGGATGGAACACTTTTTTATTTTTTGAAGTTCAATCAAATGATTTTTTTTTTGATTTGACTAAATTTGCTATTTTGCCGGTATGAATTTCAATACAGTCTGTTTTTAGTTCTTTAGATAATCTAATATCTTTCAATGATGGGTTAATAAATAAACTAGTTCTAATATTTCTTTTTTTGAAACTAGAAATAATTTTTTTTAATTGAGTTTTATTTTTTTTTAGGTTTAACCCTCCTTCTGTGGTTATCTCTTTTCTGTTCTCTGGCACTATACAAACGAAATTAGGCTTGAGCTTTAAAGCAGAATTAATCATTTTTGAATTAGTTGAAACCTCTAAGTTAACTAAAAGATTCTTTATTGAGCAGATTTTTTTGGCATCAGCATCATTAATATGTCTTCTGTCTTCTCTCAAATGTATTGTAATTGAATTTGCACCACTTTTTTTTACAAACTTAGCAGCAAAGAAAGGGTCAGGATGGTGTTCACCTCGAGCATTTCTAATGGTGGCTATGTGGTCAATATTTACTCCTAAACGTTTCACTTAATAAATCTACTTCCAGGTTTAGTAACAGGTATTGATATCAAGTTCTTTGGTAATTTTTTTTTTTTATACGTTGGAACACTTATTTTTAATTGAGATACAATTTTTTTTTTAATTTTTAATGTTTGTTTTGATGATCTATCTATTAATGATGCAAAACCTAATAGTTTTGCCTTGCTATCTTTAATTAATCTAACACATTCTAAACTTGACTTTCCTGTTGTAATTACATCTTCAATAATTAAGACATTCATTCCTTTTCTAATATTGAAACCTCTTCTTAGTGTAAATTTACCCTTTA
This sequence comes from Pelagibacteraceae bacterium AG-325-J17, assembly GCA_003282825.1. Lineage (GTDB taxonomy): Bacteria > Pseudomonadota > Alphaproteobacteria > Pelagibacterales > Pelagibacteraceae > Pelagibacter. The sequence goes on from QBYM01000003.1 coordinate 78,589, forward strand.
CTCTTTCACAGAAGATTGTTTCTTTTTTTAAAATTCTACCTATTTCATAACCAATAACTATACCACCCATAGCTGGTGCTAAAATTAAGTCTATTTTTTTAAATCTTTTTTTTATCTTACTTGCTAATGATTTACATATTTTTTCAGCTAGATATGGTTGGCTAAGTAATTTAGCACATTGAATATATTTAGATGAATGAAGTCCTGATGATAAAACGAAATGACCTTCTAACAAAGCATCAGTTTTTCTTAAAATATCTAAGGATTTTTTGGGTGAAAGCATTTCTTTTATCTTCGTGTCTGATTATCTTAAATTTTATACCCTTTTGTTTAAGCTCTGCAATAAAATTAGTAAAATTTTTTAGATCTCTAATTATTAATTGGAACTTAAAATTAATATAATTAGGGTTTTTGCCAGCCATCTCAAGGTTGGAGATATTTAGTTTATGTTCACCAATTAAAGAACTTACATTTCCAAGTTGACCTGGTTTATCAGGCAAAGAAATCCACAATGTAGTATTATATTTTTTGATTCTTTTTTCTTTTTTCTCTCCTCTATCATGCCAATACCTTCTTATAGCAGCTCTTGCTTTACCAGTTTTAGTTGTCGGTATCCAATGCAAAGAAGGGGATTGATTTTTTGATGTAGTAATATTTACTCTATCACCATTTCTTAATATAGATTGTAATTCACTTTTATTACCATTAATTTCACATCCAGTGGCTGTATCACCTATTTTGGTGTGAACAGCATAAGCAAAATCAATAGCTGTAGCATCTTTAGGTAATTTAATTACAGATCCTTTAGGAGTAAAACAAAAAAACGTTTTCCTGAAACATTTGAAGTTTAGTATATTCATATGAGTGTTCAGGGTTTTCATTTTTTTCAATAATTTCAACAAGATCCTTCAACCAATCATACTCTTTCCATGTTAACGAATTAAACTTTTCTGAGGACTTATACTGCCAATGTGATGCTATACCTCTTTCAGCAAATTCATGCATTTGTTTTGTTCTAATTTGAATTTCAACAGGCTTTTTATACGAACCAATAACTGAAGTATGAATTGATTTATATCCATTTATTTTTGCAGAGGAAATATAGTCTTTAAATTTTCCAGGAATACAATTATACGCTTTGTGAATTATTCCTAAAGATTTATAACAATCATCAGTATCATTAACTATAATTCTAAAACCAATAATGTCAGTAATTTGCTCTAATGAAACTCTTTTCTTTTGAACTTTTCTCCATATAGAAAAAGGAGTTTTTTCTCTCCCATATATTTTTGAATTAATGTTATTTTCAATCAACAACTGATTAAATTCAGATGATAGACTTTCAAAAATATCTTTTTTATCTAATTTAATTTCTTCAAGTCTTTTTTGGATTAATGACCTACCTTCATGATTAAGAATTTCAAAAGACAAATCCTCTAGTTCATCTCTTATTCTGTGCATTCCCATTCTGTCTGCTAATGGAGCATAAATTTCCATTGTTTCTTGAGCAATTCTTTTTCTTTTGTCTTCTTTATCAATAGCTTTAATTGTTCTCATGTTATGTAATCGATCAGCAATTTTAACTAATAAAACTCTAATATCTTTTGAAGTAGCCAATATTAATTTTCTAAAATTTTCAGCTTTTGAATTAGCTGAGGCCGTATTTTCCAATACTGATATTTTTGTAACACCGTCAACTAAATCTGCAACTTCAGAACCAAACTCACCTTTTATAGTTTCATATGTTGCATAAGTGTCTTCAATTGTGTCATGTAAAAGACCTGTTGTAATTGTTGCACTATCTAATTTTAAATCAGTTAAAATATTAGCAACTTCTATTGGGTGAACTGAGTAAGGATCACCAGATGCTCTTTTTTGATTACTATGAGCTTTAACAGCAAAATCATAGGCTTTATTAAGTTTCTCTGGATTTAAAAACTTATTATATACTTTAACTTTATTTATTAATTCTTCAGAATTTAACATGATTTATTATATCATCTATTTAGATTTGTTTAATAGATCTAATGTCACTATTTGATAATGATGATATTAGTTTTTTTATATTAAGTTTTAAAACAGGATGTTTCCAATCTTTATCTATCTCAAAAAGAGGCAAAAGAACAAAATTACGGGTATGCATTCTTGGATGTGGTAAAATTAAGTCATTTTCTACTCTTTGATTTTGAAAATCGATTATATCTATATCACAAACGCGAGGTGAATTTTTTGGCATTTTTTTTCTACCTAATCTAGTTTCAATTTCTTTGCATTTTTTAATTAGTTTTAAGGGTGTTAAATGAGTTTTAATCTTAACTACTATATTTAAAAATTTTGGATTTTTAGGATTGGGCCAAGATAAACTTTCATAATAACTCGAACATTCTAATATATTGATATTATTCTTTAATAAGTTTGATTTTGTATTTTCAATATTTCTCTTTTTATTTCCTAAATTCGAACCTATTCCCAAATAGATTGGTTTAACTGGATTTTCTGACATATCTTGCCCTCTCTCGACTCCAGTCTCTATTTTTTTTTGTTGCTCTCTTGTCGTATTGTTTTTTACCTTTTGCAACTGCTAACTCTACTTTGGCTTTTCCTTTTTTAAAGTACATTTTTGTAGGTACTATAGTAAATCCATCTCTTTGCATTTTACCTATAAGCTTATTTATTTCTCTTTTATTTAATAAAAGTTTTCTTTCATCTGTTGGATTGTGATTAGAGTAGCTTGCTTGTTTATATGACGAAATATGTGAATTTATTAAAATTATTTCTCCATTTTTTTCAATTGCATAAGAATCAGTAATATTTACTTTACCATCTCGAATAGATTTAATTTCAGACCCTTTAAGAACAATTCCAGCCTCTAATAAATCTTCAAAAAAATAATTAAAACTTGCTTTACGATTAAGACAAATAATTTTCAAACCAGGATTGGTTTTTTTATTCATTAAATTAATTTTGCAGACAGAAGTGCTTTTTTAACTATTTCTTTAGTATGATCAGTTATTTTAACTAACGGTAGTCTTACCTCATCATCACAGAGATCTAATAATTTAGCTGCATATTTTACTGGACTTGGATTACTTTCTATAAACATCGAATGATGTACAGGCTGTAAAATCTTATCAAGTCTTTTTGCTTCAGAGATTGATTTTTCATCACTCATAATTGAAAGTTTCTGAAATTCTGAACATAGTTTTGGTGCAATATTTGCTGTAACACTTATCGCTCCAACACCTCCCCTTTTATTAAATTCCAATGCATTATCATCGTTACCAGTCAATTGCATAAAATCTTTACCCATCTTTTTTAAAGTTTGGTCAACTCTATTCAAATCACCGGTAGCATCTTTGACTCCTATAATATTTTTAAGCTCATACAATCTTGCCATTGTGTCAACTGACATGTCTATAACTGATCTGCCTGGAATATTATAAATTATTATAGGAATTCCGCATTTATCATTAATTGATTTATAATGTTGATATAAACCTTCTTGGGTAGGTTTATTATAATAGGGAGTAACAATAAGTGCTCCATTAGCACCTATTTTTTCAGCGTGAGAAGTTAAAGATATAGCTTCTTCTGTAGAATTTGATCCTGTTCCTGCAAATACAGGTAATTTTCCTGCGCTTTCTTTCACACAGAGCTCTATAACTCTTTCATGTTCATCATGGCTTAATGTTGGAGATTCTCCTGTTGTTCCGGCTGGAACTAATCCATTTGTGCCATTTTTAATGTGAAAATGGATTAACTTGATATAAGTTTCGTCATCAAGTTTATCATTTTTAAATGGAGTAACTAAAGCAACATTTGATCCTTTAAACATAAATACTTATAACATAGATTGTTGATTCATATAGTAAAGATTATGTCAAAAAAAATCATTTTTTTTATACTTTTATTTAATCTTATTGGGTATGCAGGTATTGCCTCATCTGAGATAGTCCCATTAAAAAAACCAATACAAACTAAAGAGGAAACACAAAAAAAGTTACTAATAGATGTATTAAAACCACTACCAAAACCAATAGAACAAACTGAAAAAAAAGTAATAGAGGAAAAAATTATTGTTGAGAAAGAAAATAAAAACGGTTTTATTCTACCCAAAAAGAAACCCTTAATAGCAGGAACTGAAAAAGTTAAAGATATAAAAATATCAAAATACTATAATAAAAAGGACTTTAATTTAGCCAAAAAAGCCATTTCTGAGATGAAAAGAGCTAAATGGACTGATGCTTTGAGAACTTCAAAAAAAGCTAAAGACAAATCAATATATAATTTCATTCAGTGGAGACATCTCTTAAGAAAAGGAAACCAAGCTTCTTATTACGATTATAAAACCTTCATGGACAAAAATGAGGATTATCCAAGAATTGGTCGTGTTAAATATTTGGCAGAACATAAACTATCAACTGATAAAATTTCTCCAAAAAAAATTATTGATTGGTATGGATCCTCTGAGCCGTTAAGTGGATTTGGCAGAATGGTACTTGGTGAAAGTTATACTTTAACAGGAAATAAAGAAAAAGGCATACAGCTAATAAAAGAAGGTTGGATAACCGCGGAGCTTACTAAATCAGAATTAAGATTTTATAGGAAAAAATTTAAAAAGTATCTTGATGCTAATGACTATGTAAAAAGAGCAGACTATCTTGCTTGGAATAATAAATATTGGGATCTGAAGCGAATGCTAAGGTATTTACCAAAAGATTATGAACTTTTATATAATGCAAGACAATTATTAATGAGTAAATCTTATGGTGTAGATAATGCTATATCTAAAGTGCCCGCTAAATTTAAAGATGACTCTGGATTAAATTATGACAGATTAAAATGGAGAAGGAAAAGAGGTCGAGTTGATAGTTCTGTTGAAATTTTATTAAAAATTAAAAATACTAAAGATTATTTAGTAAGACCAGATAAATGGTGGAAGGAAAGAGAAATTATCTCAAGATCTTTAATCTACAAAAAAAAATACGAATTAGCTTATAAGATTTCTAGTAATCATGCTATGACTGAAGGACCAGAATTTGCAGCTGCAGAATGGATGAGTGGTTGGATTTCTTTAAGCTTCTTAAATGATCCATTATTAGCCAAAGATCACTTCGAAAATTTTTATAACAATGTTGGGTATCCAATTAGTGTTGCTAGAGGGGCATACTGGTTAGGAAGAACTTATAAAAAGTTAGGCTATGATGAATTATCAACTAAATGGTTTAATGAAGCAGCAAATTATTTGACAACATATTATGGTCAACTGGCATTTAGAGAGTTAGATCCTAATGGAAAATTTGAACTTACAAAAGATATAGAAGTTAAAAAAGAATACCGTGATTATTTTTTTAAAAAAGAAATTGTTAAAGTAATCTATCTATTAGATGAACTTGATGAAGATAAATATACAAAACATATACTTAGACATTTGGCAAACGATAATGTTGATAGTGGAAGTGAAATTTTAGCTGCAGAGCTTGCAACTAATATTGAACGTTTTGACTTTGCAATACAAGTTGCAAAAATCGCTTCATACGAAAAAAGATTTCACAATAAATATAATTATCCAATTATAAGCACACCTAAATATATTAATGGAAGAAAAATTCCTGAAAGTGCATTTATCTTATCTATTATAAGACAAGAAAGTGAATTTGATTTAAGTGCTAATAGTCATGCAGGAGCAAAAGGTTTGATGCAATTAATGCCTTATACTGCTAAGTTAGTTGCTAAACAAGCAAAGCTTCCTTATTCAAAATCTAGATTAACTACTGATCCGGAATATAATATCAATTTAGGTTCACATTATATTGCAGGTTTAATTCTTGAGTATGACGGTGCATACCCTTTTGCAATAGCAGCTTATAATGCTGGTCCAAAACGTGTAAGATATTGGAAAAAAATAAATAAAGATCCCCAAAAAAATCAAACCAATTATGTTGATTGGATTGAGCTAATCAAATTCAAAGAAACAAGAAATTATGTTCAGAGGGTTCTAGAGAACTATAATGTATATAGATATATACTTGAACAAAAACCAATTCCTATGAAAGATTTTTTCAAAAATAACCCTCTATTTTAAAATATGGCGGAAGAGGAGGGATTCGAACCCTCGGTACAAGTTTCCTCGCACGGTCATTTAGCAAACGACTGGTTTAAGCCTCTCACCCACTCTTCCAAGAAATTTGTCGCTTTCGATTGTATTGAATAATCAATATTAATAAAGTAATTATTCATTAATAATGAAAAATAGATACTCAATATTTTCACTAATAAAGAATGCTTTCTCTTATCATGAAAACTGGGAAAAAGCTTGGAAAGACCCTACACCTAAAAAAGAATATGATGCTGTAATTGTTGGTGGCGGAGGACACGGTCTTGCAACAGCATATTATTTAGCAAAAAAAACATAATATGAAAAATATTGCTGTTGTAGAAAAGGGTTGGATCGGTGGAGGAAACACTGGAAGAAATACAACTATAATAAGATCGAATTATTTATGGGATGCTAGTGCTGGTCTTTATAATCATGCATTAAAAATTTGGGAAGGTTTATCACAGGAATTAAATTACAATGTAATGTTCAGTCAAAGAGGTGTCATGAACCTTGCTCATAATCTTCAAGATGTAAGGGACTTAAAAAGAAGAACCCATGCCAATAGATTGAATGGAATTGATGCAGAGTATTTAAATACAGAAGAAGTTAAAAAATTTTGTCCCATTATAAATACTTCTCCAGATATTCGATATCCAGTATTAGGAGGAACATTACAAAGAAGAGCTGGAACAGCTAGACATGATGCTGTTGCCTGGGGATATGCCAGAGGTGCAGATGAAATGGGAGTTGATATAATTCAAAATTGTGAAGTTAAAGCTATAAAAAGAAATGGTGATAGTGTTAAGGGTTTAGAAACAACAAAAGGTTTTATTAAAACAAATAAAATTGGAGTTGTAGCAGCTGGTCATTCTAGTGTTATAGCTAATATGGCAGGTTTAAAATTACCATTAGAGAGTAAACCATTGCAAGCTTTGGTATCTGAACCTGTCAAACCAATTATTGATACAGTTGTAATGTCAAATGCGGTGCATGCTTATGTCAGTCAATCTGACAAAGGAGAACTAGTTATTGGTGCTGGAACTGATGATTATATCTCGTATTCACAAAAAGGTAGTCATGATATTGTTGAAGGAACTTTAAATGCAATATTAGAATTATACCCAATATTTAGTCGAATGAGAATGCTAAGACAATGGGGAGGAATTGTTGATATCTGTCCTGATGCTAGTCCTATAATTAGTAAAACATCAATTAAAGGTTTATATTTTAATTGTGGATGGGGTACTGGAGGATTTAAAGCAACCCCAGGATCAGGAGATTTATTTGCTCATACAATAGCAAATGATGAACCTCATGAACTTAATGCTGCCTTCAATATTAATAGATTTGTAAGTGGTGATCTAGTTGATGAACATGGTGCCGCTGCTGTTGCACACTAATGTTTATAATTAATTGTCCTTTTTGTGGTGAACGTGAACAAAGTGAATTTAAAGCTGGTGGGGAAGCACATATAGAGAGGCCCAAACAACCAACAGAATTAAGCGATGATGAGTGGGCAGAATATTTATTTATGAGAAAAAATATAAAAGGAATTCAATTTGAAAGATGGAATCATATACATGGGTGTAGAAAATGGTTTAACATGGTACGTGATACTTCGAATGATGAAATAAAAGCAATTTATAAAATGGGTGAAAAACCGCCTGTCAAATAAGATATGTCAAAAAATTTAAGAGTTAAATCAAGTAAATTTATTGATGAAACTTACAGAGTTTCATTTAAATTTAATGGTTCAAGATATTATGGTTATAAGGGAGACACTCTTGCATCTGCACTATTAGCAAATGATATTCATTTAGTTGGCAGAAGTTTTAAATATCACAGACCAAGAGGAATTATGACCTCGGGCTCTGAAGAACCAAATGTCATAGTTCAGCTTCACAATAATTCAGATAGAACTGAACCAAATGTACGAGCTACAGAAATAGAAATCTATGAGGGCTTAGAAGCTTCAAGTCAAAACTGTTGGCCAAGTGTAAACTTTGATATTGGTGGAATAAATAATTTACTTTCTCCCCTGTTACCAGCTGGTTTTTATTATAAAACTTTTATGTGGCCTGCTAGTTTTTGGGAAAAATACGAATATTTTATTAGAAAATCTGCAGGATTAGGAAAATCCCCCACTACACCTGATCCTGATATTTACGAACATGAATATATTCATTGTGATGTTCTGATTGTTGGTGCAGGAATTTCAGGAATTATCGCTGCAAAGACTGCTGCTAAAAATGGACTAAAGACACTTCTAGTTGATGAAAAACCGAACTTAGGTGGATCAACAATATATCAAAATTCAGAACATTTTAAGATAAACAATCAAAATTCAGGTTCATGGTTAGAAAAGGAAATTAATGAAATAAAAAAAATAGATAATTTAGATATAAGAATAAGAACAAGTGTAGCTGCATTTCATGGCTATAATTTTCTTTTAGCACGTGAAAATCTTACAGACCATCTACCGATTGAACAAAGAAAAAATAAAACCAGACAAAAATTACTCAAAATTAGAGCAAAAAAAGTAATCACAGCTACAGGATCTTTGGAAAGACCTTTAATTTTTGATAACAATGACAGGCCAGGAATTTTGCTTTCTTCAGCAATAAAAAGATATGCTGATTTGTTTGGTGTTGCTTGTGGAGAAAAAAATATATTTTTAACCAATAATGATAGTGCCTATGAAACTGCTATTAGCTTAATCCAGAAAGGAATAAAAGTTGAAGCTATTGTTGATAACAGGGAAGAAATAGAATCTAAATTACTCTACGAAGTAGAAAAAAATAACGTTAAGGTTTTTAAGGGTTTTACAATTGTTAATACTAATGGTTACAAAAAAATCAATAAAGTTTCATTAATGAAACTTTCTAAAGATGGTCAAAAAGTTATAGGTTCAAAAATAAATTTATCTTGTGATTGTTTGGGAGTTTCAGGTGGATGGACACCAGCAGTGCATTTGTTTACTCAATCAGGTGGAAAATTAAAATTTAGAGAGGAAGATCAAGTATTTATTCCTAACAAATATTCTTCAGAACAAATTAGTATAGGTGCCTGTAATGGTGATTTAACATTGGAAGATATAATCGAAAATACTCCAAAATACCTTAAAGAATTTTTGAACATTAAAAAAACTGATTATGATAATGTTGAAGTATTTTCATCTGAAAATAAATCAAAGAGAAATATTTGGTTATTACCATCAGATAAAATTTTGGGTAAAACAAAATCTTTCGTAGATTATCAAAATGATGCTACTGCAAAAGATATAAAACTAGCTTTAAGAGAAGGTTTTAGATCAATTGAGCATGTTAAAAGATATACAACGACTGGTATGGGAACTGATCAAGGTAAACTTGGTAATATGCACGCATTAGGAATTATATCTGAGACAGCTGGAACTAAAATGGGTGAACATGGTACTACTACCTTTAGACCACCTTATACTCCTCTAACTTTTGGAACTATTGTAGGTAGAAATGTTGGTGAATATTTTGATATATTTAGAAAGACACCAATGCACGAATGGCATCTTAAAAATAAAGCAGAATTTGAAAATGTAGGTCAATGGAAGAGAGCTTGGTATTATCCAAAAAATAATGAAAATATGTTTGAGGCTGTTCAAAGAGAAAGTAAAGCAGCAAGAGAAAATGCTGGGATTTTAGATGCTTCAACACTTGGAAAAATTGATATTCAAGGTACGGATGCATCTGAGTTTCTAAATCGTGTTTATACAAATGCTTGGTCAAAACTTGCTGTAGGTAAGTGTAGATATGGCTTGATGTTAAACGAAGATGGTATGGTTTATGACGATGGAGTTACAACGAGATTAGGAGAAAATCATTACATTATGACAACTACCACTGGTGGGGCTGCTAATGTTTTGGGTAAATTAGAGGATTATCTTCAAACTGAATGGCCAGAATTAGATGTTTACTTAACATCCGTAACTGACCATTTTGCAACAATAAGTGTTTGTGGGCCCAATAGTAAAAAAATTATTTCAAACGTTATTCCAGATTTAGATCTTTCTGATGAAAATTTTCCTCATATGTCATTTAAAAATACAAAAATTGGAAAAGTAAACTGTAGAGTTATGAGGATTAGTTTTACTGGTGAACACAGTTATGAAATTAATATTCAGGCAAACTATGCAAATTCGGTATGGGAAAAATGTATGGAGGTAGGAAAAGATTTTAATATTACTCCTTATGGAACAGAAACTATGCACTTACTAAGAGCTGAAAAAGGTTTCATCATAGTTGGTCAAGACACCGATGCAACCATGACACCAATAGACTTACAAATGGATTGGATAGTTAGTAAGAAAAAATATGATTTTATTGGTAAAAGATCATTATATAGATCAGACACAATTAAAGATGACAGAAAACAATTAGTTGGTTTATTAACAGACAACCCTAATGAAATATTAGAAGAGGGAGCCCAAATAGTTGCTGACGTAAATAAATCGCCTATTGAGATGTTGGGCCATGTTACTTCAAGTTACTATAGTCCTAATCTTAAAAAATCTATTGCACTTGGAGTTGTTAGAGGTGGAAAAAATATGATGGGTAAAAAATTGATCATACCAATGGAAAATAAAACAATTAATGTAACTGTTGCGGATCCGGTGTTTTTAGATAAGGAGAATAAAAGATTAAATGCTTAATTATAACCAGTCACTACCAGAAAAAAAATTATTTCAAGATCTTCAAATTAGTGAGATCACACCCATTATGAAATTGATTATAAGAGGAAAAAAAAGAGAATTTTTTTCAGCCATAGGTAAATCGTTAAATATTCTTTTACCAGTAGAAAGTAATACCTCTACACAAAGTCAAAAGCTCTCGGCTTTGTGGTTAAGTCCAGATGAGTGGATGATTTTTTCTAATGAAACATCTGATAAAAATTCAAATTATAATGAAACAGAAGAATTATTAATTAAAAATATATCTAGTTTAAACCTTGGTGCTGTCACAGATGTCACAGATCAATTTGTAATGATCAATCTTAAAGGAGATAAGGCATATAAATTATTTAAAACCGGATCACCTTTTAATTTCAATGCCTTTCAAAACAAAAAAGGTGCAGTAACTCAAACTATAATAGCAAAGGTAGATGTAATTATACATAATCAGGACAAAAATGACGTAAATTTATTTGTCAGAAGGTCCTTTTCTGAACATTTATTTTCTTGGATGACTGACGCTGCGTCAAGATTATAGTCTCAATTAATAAATAAATCAGTTATTTAATAGAATGAAAAAAATATTTTTAGTAGTGCTTTTAGCACTTTTGCCCTTTTCCGTTAATGCTGAATCTAACCTTAACAAGATTTTATCTTCAGGTGAATTAAAAGTTGGTACAACAGGTGATTGGGATCCAATGACCGTTAAAGACCCAGCTACAAATAAATACAAAGGTTTTGACATCGATGTGATGAATGAACTTGCTAAAGATATGGGTGTTAAAATTAAGTTTGTTCCAGCAGAATGGAAGACAATAGTTTCTGGAATTACTTCATCAAGATATGATATTTCTACAAGTGTAACCAAAACTCCTAAAAGAGCTGAAGTTGCAGGATTTACTGATACATATTATAAATATGGTACAGTCCCACTTGTACTTAAAAAGAATTTAAAGAAGTTTTCTACGTGGGATTCGCTTAATAATGAAAAAGTAACAATAGCAACTACACTTGGAACATCTCAAGAAGAAAAAGCTAAAGAATTTTTTCCTAAATCTAAATTAAATTCTGTTGAAGCTCCAGCAAGAGATTTTCAAGAAGTATTAGCTGGAAGAGCAGATGGAAACATAACAAGCTCAACAGAAGCAAATAAATTGGTAATAACTTACCCACAACTAGCAATAGTTCCAGATGGCGAAAAAAATCCAGCCTTTTTAGCTATGATGGTTCCAAAAGGTGATGACGAATGGAGAAAATACGTCAATAGCTGGATCAAAAAGAAAAAATCGTCAGGATTTTTTACCGATCTCTTAGCAAAATATAATTTAAAAAGTCTATAATCAATTAGATATTAGTTTTTAATTCTTTATAACTTTAAAAGTGAGAAATTTATTTCTTTTACTTTTAATTATACCTCTATCTTCTTGTAGTGGAAAAGAACTGGGATGGTTTATACTGTCTCCAAATAATATAGAGGGTTTAACTAATCTAAAATTTCTAATTAGTGGTTTTACAACTACAATTTACATTTCTGTAGTATCTATTCTTATTTCAATAATTATAGGATTTATTGTTGCAGTCCCCTCTTTAGCAAAAAGTAAATATCTGACTTATCTTAATATTGGATATGTTGAAATTGTCAGAGCTGTACCGCTGCTTGTTTTGATTTTATGGATTTATTACGGCTTACCAATAATGACAGGAATAAGTTTTAGTCCATTTGTATCTGGTATTATTGCTTTATCAATAAGTGAGAGCGCATTTCAGGCTGAAATTTTTAGAGCTGGAATAAATTCAATTAAAAAATCTCAATGGGAAGCTGGTAGTTCATTAGGACTAAGTTTTTTTAGGAAATTACGTTTAGTAATTCTTCCTCAGGCAATTAAAAATATCTTACCTGCTATTGGCAATCAATTTGTTTATGTTTTAAAAATGTCCTCTCTTGTATCTATAATTGGTATTGGAGATTTAACTAGAAAAGCAAACGAATTAGTTGTCACGACTTATCGACCACTGGAAATATATACATTTCTAATTCTAGAATATTTGGTCTTGATATTAATTGTTTCTTATCTTGTAAGAAAATTAGAAAAAAAATTGAATAAAGACTAATTTTTTCTTCTATAATCCCAAGGGAATTCAAAATTCATAGACCACATCCCCAGATTATTAACTCTTGCATAATCTTCATCTTTAATAAATTTTTTTGAATATTTTCTATAAGCAA
>QBYM01000004.1 GCA_003282825.1 Pelagibacteraceae bacterium AG-325-J17
CTAAAAGCTGTTAAAGGTCAATGGGGAAGAAGAAAAAATACAATCCGAGTTGCAAAGCAAGCTATGGAAAAAGCTATGCAATATGCTTATAGAGATCGTAGAAATAAAAAAAGGGAATTTAAATCTCTTTGGATACAAAGAATTAATGCAGGTGTGAGAGCCGAAGGCATGACTTATTCAAGGTTTATTAATGGATTAAATAAGTGCGGAATTAAAATTGATAGAAAAATTCTAGCTGAGATAGCGTATGATAGTCCAGAAGCCTTTAAAACTATAGTTCAAAAAGCACAATCTGCTTTAAATTAATCTTCACTATTGTTTTATTTTCCTGAAGAAATAATCTGTTAAAATGTCTGATCTAAAAAAAATAAGAGATGAATTTATTTCAAAACTGAAGGGTAAATTAGATCTCTCAGAGATAAATCAAATAAAATCCGATCTATTTGGTAAAAGTGGATTAGTTTCTTCTCAATTTAAAAAAATTGGAACAATAGTCGAGTCCGAAAGAAAAAAATTTGCATCTGATTTAAATGTTATTAAAGATGAGCTACAAGATTTAATCAATTCAAAAATAAATGAAGTTAAAAATGCAGAAATAAATAAGAAATTGGATAGAGAAAAAATTGATATAACTCTACCAGAAAGACCTTTCGTTAGAGGAAAAATTCACCCAGTTTCACAAACAATTGATGAAATATCGTCTATATTTTCTGAAATCGGTTTTAGTGTAGAGGAAGGTCCTGATGTAGAAAATGAATATAATAATTTTACTGCACTAAATACTCCTGATAACCATCCAGCAAGAGATATGCATGATACTTTTTATTTAGATGAAAAAAAACAAAAATTATTACGTACTCATACTTCTCCAGTTCAAATTAGAACCATGTTAAAAGACAAACCACCATTTAAGATTATTGCCCCAGGCAGAACTTATAGATCAGATAGCGATCAAACACATGCTCCCATGTTTCATCAAGTTGAAGGACTTCATATAGATAAAAATATAAATATGGGTCATTTAAAAGGATGTTTAAATCATTTAATCAAAGAGTTTTTTGAAGTAGATAAAATTAAAATGAGATTTAGACCTAGCCATTTTCCTTTTACTGAGCCATCTGCTGAAGTTGATATCGGATATGAAATGAAAGATGGAAAAATAATAATTGGAGAAGGTGATCAATGGCTTGAAATTCTAGGATGTGGAATGGTTCATCCAAATGTTTTGAAAAATGTGAAAGTTGATCCGATAAAGTTTCAAGGGTACGCATTTGGCATTGGAATTGACAGATTAGCAATGTTAAAATATGGGATCAATGACTTAAGAGCATTTTTTGATTGTGATTATAGATGGTTGAATCATTTTGGATTTGATCCTTTGGATGTACCAACAAATTATAGAGGCCTTAGCAGATGAAAATTACATTTGATTGGCTTCAAGATCATTTAAAGACTAATTTAAAAGAAAAACATCTTCTAAAGCAACTTACCAATATAGGATTAGAAGTGGAAAGTGTGGATAGTCTATCTTCTGATAATAAAGCATTTAAAATAGCAAAAATTGTCAAAACTGAAAAACACCCAAATGCAGATCGACTTAAAGTTTGCGATGTTGATGTTGGAGAAAAAGAATTTAAAAAGGTTGTTTGTGGAGCTGCTAATGCAAGAAAAGGACTAATTACTATTTATGCACCACCAGGCGCAACTATTCCTAAAACTAAAACAAAATTAGTAGTAGCTAAAATTAGAGATGTCACTTCTTATGGAATGCTTTGTTCAGAGTCAGAATTAAATTTGTCTGATGAAAGTGATGGGATAACTGAATTATCAACTAAATTTGAAAAAAGTATCGGTAAAAATTTTTTTGCAAAATCAAAGTCCAATCTTATTGATTTGTCAATAACGCCTAACAGACCAGACTGTCTTGGTTTTAGAGGAATAGCCAGAGACCTTGCTGCATCAGGTTTTGGAAAATTATTGGAATTAAAAGAAAAAAAAATTAAATCAATAACAAAACAAACTTTAAAAATTAAAATTATCAAAGAAAAAAATCAAGGATGTACTGCTTTTGGAAGCTGTTTAATTACAAATGTAAAAAATACAGAAAGTCCCCAATGGCTAAAAAATAAATTAATTTCAGTTGGTCAAAAACCAATATCAGCGATAGTTGATATTACAAATTATGTTATGCTTGATATAAATCGTCCATTGCATGCATATGATGCTGATAAGATTGAAAAAAGTATAATTGTTCGAAATTCAAATCCTGGAGAAAAATTTACTGCTCTAGACAATAAAGATTATAAATTGGAGAAGAATATGTGCGTGATAAGCGATCAAAAAGGAGTTTTAGGGTTAGGTGGAATTATTGGAGGAATTAGATCAGGTACAGAATTAGATACTAAAAATATATTGTTAGAATCAGCCTATTTTGAACCAAGATCAATTAGAAATACATCAAAAAAATTAAATCTCGATACTGATGCAAAGTTTAGATTTGAAAGAGGTATTGATCCATTATCCATTAAAGCAGGCTTAAATAAAGCAGCATCATTGATAAAAGAAATTTGTGGTGGAAAAATTAGTAAAATAGATGTCCAAAAAATTGAAACTCATAAAACTCAAATTGTTAAATTTGATACCAATTTATTTGAAAAAATATCTGGTTTTAAAATTTCTGTCAAAGAAATGATAAAAATTTTAGAAGATCTTGGTTTTAAATGTAAAAAAGAAAAAAAATATTTGAAGTTAACTGTTCCATCATGGAGACCTGATATATCGCAAGAAATAGATATTGTTGAAGAATTAGTAAGGATAAGTGGTTTTGATAAAATAAAAATTATACCCCCAATCAAAGAAAGAACTAAACCTACACTAACTCAAACGCAAAAAATGTTTCATTTTTTACAAAGAGCAATTGCCTCAAAAGGGTATTTAGAGGCGATAACCTGGTCTTTTACAGACTCAAATTATAATGATTATTTTAAACAAACAAAAAAAGAAATTAAAATTATAAATCCCATAAGTTCTGAATTAGGAGTTTTGAGAAGCTCAATATTTTCAAATCTGATTATGTATATGAGTAAAAATCTAGATAGAGGTTTTAGAGATTTATCAATATTTGAGATAGGTCCTGTTTTTTTTGGTTCTAGTCCAGGCGAACAAACAACAGTTGTGTGTGGTTTATCATCAGGTAAAAAATCTAGACTATCTTGGATTGATAAAGAGAGAGACGTGGATGTATTTGATGTTAAAAGAGATGTGGTACAAACTCTAATCGAAGCAGGTTATAATTCTGACAAATTTTTTATAGATGACGATACACCAAATTATTATCACCCAGGTAAGTCAGGTAGAATTTTCCTAAATAAAGATAAAGATCAAGTTGCAGCATATTTTGGTGAGATTCATCCAAATATCTTAAAAAAGATAGATATAAAAATAGACACTTTGATAGGTTTTGAAATTTTTCTTGAACATTTAAAGTTTTCTAAAAAAACGTTGAATGATCAGAAGTCAAAATTTACTACCTCAGATTTTCAAAAATCAGAGAGAGACTTTGCATTTATAGTTAATAAAGATGTAAAAGCCCAAGATTTGATAAATGCTATTTCTGGTGTTGATCAAAAATTAATTAGCAATATAAAAGTCTTTGATGTCTATGAAGGTGAAAATATTCCTGATAATCAAAAGTCGATAGCAATCAACTTAACAATACAGTCATTAGAAAAAACATTGAACGATAGTGATTTAGAAAAAATTAATAAATTAATTATCGAAACAGTAGAAAATAAAACTGGTGCTAAAATTCGATCCTAAAAATTAAAATGAGCACTATTGATAACATAAGAAATTTTGCAATTATTGCCCACATTGATCATGGTAAATCTACAATAGCTGATAGAATAATTCACAAGTGTGGGGGATTAACTGAGAGAGAAATGAAAGCTCAAGTTTTAGATTCAATGGATATTGAGAGAGAAAGAGGGATAACTATTAAAGCACAAACAGTTAAATTAAATTACAAGGCCAAAAGTGGAAAAGAATATATCTTAAATATAATAGATACACCTGGACATGTTGATTTTAGTTATGAGGTTAGTAGATCTCTTTATGCCTGTGAGGGCTCCATATTGATTGTAGATAGTACTCAAGGTGTAGAGGCTCAAACTCTAGCAAATGTATATCAAGCAATGGATATAAATCATGAAATCATTCCAGTACTAAATAAAATTGATTTACCAGCATCAGATTTAGAGAAAACCAATAAGCAGATTGAAGATGTAATTGGTATAGATACTGAAAATGCAGTCCCATGTTCTGGTAAAACTGGGGAAGGTATTGAAGAAATTTTAGAACAAATAATTAACAAATTGCCAAGTCCAAAAGGAAACCTCAATGAGGATTTAAAATGTTTATTAGTTGATAGTTGGTATGACACTTATCTTGGAGTGGTAATTTTAGTAAGAGTTATAAACGGTAAGATTAGAAAAAATATGAAAGTTAAAATGTTATCGACTAGTCAAGACTATGTTATTGAAAAAGTTGGAATTTTTACTCCAAAACCAAAAGACATAGACGAATTAAAAGCTGGTGAAATTGGTTTTATAACAACTGGAATAAAGATTTTGTCTGAAACTAAAGTTGGGGATACAATTTGTGACTCTGAAAAACCTTTAGTTGAAGCTTTACCAGGATTTAAACCAAGTAAACCAGTTGTTTTTTGTGGATTATTTCCAGTTGATAGTTCTGAATATCAAAAACTAAAAGATGGATTAGCAAAATTACAACTAAATGATGCTAGTTTTTCATTTGAAGCTGAGTCTTCATCAGCTTTAGGATTAGGTTTTAGATGTGGATTTTTAGGTCTGCTTCACCTTGAGATAATCACTGAAAGATTAGAAAGAGAATTTGATGTTAACTTATTAACAACTACTCCGGGGGTTGTTTATAAAGTTCATCTGAATAAAGGTGATATTTTAGATCTACAAAATCCATCAAGTCTTCCTGATCCAACATTAATTAAATTTATTGAAGAGCCTTGGATTAAAGCTACAGTTATTACACCAGATCAGTACTTAGGCTCAATTATAAAATTATGTCAGGATAAAAGAGGTATACAAACTAATTTAAGCTATTCAGGTAACAGAGCTGTTTTAAGTTATGAATTACCTTTAAACGAGGTAGTTTTCGATTTTAATGACAGAATTAAGTCAATGACCAGTGGTTATGCTAGTTTTGATTATGAGATCGTTGGGTATAGAGAAGGTGAACTTGTTAAACTCGGTATCTTAGTAAATGGTGAGACTGTTGATGCTCTAGCAATAATGATTCATAAAGATTTTGCTCAAAGAACAGGAAGAGAAGTTTGTGAAAAACTGAAAGATTTAATTCCAAGACATAATTTTATGATTCCAGTACAAGCGGCGATTGGTGGAAAAATTATTGCAAGAGAAACTATCAAAGGTTTTAAAAAAGATGTTTTAACAAAAATTCATGGTGGTGGTGCCACAGATAGAAAAAGAAAATTATTAGAAAAACAGAAGAAAGGAAAAGCTAGATCAAAACAATTTGGTAAAGTTGAAATTCCTCAAGAAGCGTTTATTGGGGTTTTAAAAATTAACAACAAAACTTAGCTATGTTTTAGCAATTTTTTTTCAATTTTAAACAGCAATTTATAAGTTTCAATATTTGAATTTAAATCATTTATATGTTTAGAGTTACAATATTTTTCTAACAGGATTTTGACGGTTCTTTGATTTTTTTTTAAATAACCATTATAATTTTTTTTTTTTTTATTTTCATAAAAAATTACTTTTTTTGAAGGTTTGTTAAGATTATTTGAAAAATATAGAAATATCTCAAAATTATTTAGTGTAAACGATAAATCTAAATATTCTATAATTTTACTTTTAATTTTCATTTTTTTATATTTTAAAATTTTAAATTTATTTGGTTTACCAAAAAGATTTGTGATGATTGCAAGTGGATGCGGTAGCCAATCAAAAAAGGGCTTTTTATAGGAATTATAGCGTTCATGTTTTCCATAAATCATTTCGATTTTACTTAAATTATTGATTTTACTAAATTTTTTTAAGACTTTATCTTTTTCAAAATTTAAAAGATCATTGTGATGAATTAAAATTTTTTTTTTAAAATTTTTATTTAAGATAAGCAATTTTTTAAATTGATTTAAATTTTCAACTATAGGTTTTTCAATAATAATATCTTTATTAGCTTTGTAGGCATGTCTTAAATATTTAAAGTGTGTCCAAATTGGTGAAGTAATAATAAAAACATCAATATCTTTCTCATTAAAAATTTTTTTAATTGATAATAAATTTTTGTTTAAAATTTTTCTTGTTAAAATTTTTTTTAAGCAAAAATTATTTTTTCTTTTAATTTCTTTTGCAAAAATTTTTCCCATTTTTCCATATCCAATTAAACCAACATTAAATATTTTCATTGTAATATTTTCGGTTTTGGAAATGGAACTAAAAATTTCAAACTTTTTCTCTTTTTTAATTTATTTTTTTTTATATTTTTAATTATTATGTCAGAGTAATTCCAAGCAAAAATAATAAGAATATCTAAATTTCTTCGGAATAGATATCTTGGATCTAAAATTTTTATTTGAGTACCAGGTAAATATAAGCCTTGCTTAAGTTTATTATCATCAAAGATAAATTTTAAAGCTTTATGTTTATCTAAATTAAAATAATTCAGCAATGTTGTTGTCTTTGCTGCCGCACCATATCCAGCAATATTATAATTTTTTTCATCAAAGTTTTTAAGAATCTTTTGAAGTTGAACCTTACAATTATAAATTTTCTCTCTGAATTTCTTGTATGTGTTAATATTAAATAGTTTATATATTTTTTTTTCTTTAATAAATTGATTATTAATTTTTTTTTTATTTCTAGTTCTTGAATTTTTTGTAATGTAAACTCTTAAAGATCCTCCTTGTGCCTTAGTTATTTCAAAGTCAAATAATTTTAAATTAAACTTTTTTATGAATTTAGAGATTGGAGACAACGCATGATAGTCTAAATGTTCGTGATATATTGTATCAAATGTATTTTTTTTCAAAACAGATCCTCTATAGGAAACTTCAAAAATAAAAATACCATCATCTTTTAGTAAATTTTTAACCCCTCTAAAAAAATCATTCAAGTTTTCTACATGAGCACAAACGTGATTTGCCGTAATAATATCAAATTTTTGATATTTTTTTTTTATCTTAAAACTTGTTTTTTCTGTAAAAAAATCGTCAATTTGTATTATACCTTTATTAGTAGTTAATTTTTTTAGATTTTTTGCTGGATCTATTCCTACCCTAAAAAATTTTTTTTTATTAAAAAAATTCAAAAAAGTACCATCGTTAGATGCAATATCTAAAATTTTACCACCTTTTCTTTTAAACTTTTTTTCTATTTTTTTAGCGTAGTTTTTAAAGTGTAAAAAATTTTTATAAGAAGTATTTGTTTTATATAGGTAATTACTAAACATTTTTTCAGGTTTAACGGAATGTGATAATTGTAAGTGGCCACAACCATTACATAAATTTAAGCTCAGAGGGTATTTTTTTAATTTATTACTAACATTCTTATTCGAATAAGAATTTGCTAAAGGTGTGTAGCCTAAATCGAAGACTCCAATAATATCTTTATTGCCACATAAACGGCAGCATTTTAATAAAACACAATCTTTTTTCTGCACTATTTATACTTTGAAATTATCGCTTTCACTTTTTTTTCTTTATCCATATTTAATCTTACTAAGTCATTTTCATAATCAAACTTAGATCTTTTTCTGCTGCTATAAGATAAAAAATGTGTAGTTTTTAAAAAATATGCTAAATGATCTTGATCATAAGTAGTAAAAAACAAGTCACCTTTTTTCATAATTTTATAATTTAATTTTGATCCTTTTTTTCTATTTCTATAAAAAAATAAAATTTCACCTTTTAAAATATAACAAAAATGCTCATCTTTTTTATGATAGTGATTTGCTCTTATTGACCCTTTTTTTGAAAAAATTTCAATACATGATGAAAATCCTTTATCTAGAATCTTTAATAAATAACCTCTTTCATCCTTAAAAACTTTTCCAGTTTTATGTATAAATTTAAATTTTTTTTTCATATTTTTTTAAAAATTTTATAATTTTTTTTATACCATTTAACTATCATTGGCAGATCTTTTAATAAATTTCTTTTTGGTCTCCATCCTAATTTTTGAATTTTTTTTGAGGAAACTGAATATCTTTTATCATTATACAACCTATCATCAGTGAACTTGATAAATTTTTTTGGATTTTTTTTAAAAATTTTACAAATATGTCTGGCAATATTAATATTTTTTTCAAAAAAACTACTTCCAATATTGTATATACCTTTTTCCCTTTTTTTTACTAAAAAGATCAGTGCATTAGCAAAATCAACTGCAGATAAATAAAATCTTATATTTCTTCCATTCCCATGAATAGGTATAGGTTTATTTTTTATCAAATTTACAATTGAGGTTGATATTAATTTTTCAGGATATTGTCTAATACCATAAATATTATTTGCTCTAACAATAATTATTTCCTTTTTATAAGTATACTTATAACTGTTTATTAAAACTTCTGCAGCAGCTTTTGAGGCTGAATAAGGATTGGTGGGATTTACTAATTGGTTTTCATAACAAGTTCCAGTTATTTTTTCTCCATATACCTCATCTGAACTTACATGAAGGATCTTTTTAACTTTTCTTTTTATACATTCTAATAAAAAAGCATGAGCACCAAGTGAATTTGTTTTTGTAAAATTTAGTGGGGAAATAAAAGAATTATCCACATGACTTTCAGCAGCAATATTAATTGCTAGATCACAATTTTTTAATAATCTACTATATTTATTGGTATTAATTATATCACATTTAATAAACTTTACTCTTTTAGATTTTGTAATCGAGGAAATGAAATATCTATTCCCTGCATAAGTTAATTTATCTAAAATTATGATATTACATTTAGGAAAATTTTTAAAAAAAGATTCAGCTACATGAGAACCAATAAATCCAGCTCCACCAGTAATAAAAATTTTTTTTAATTTGTTTTTCATTTGTTTTATAATGGTGTACTAAACAATTAAAAGATTTATAATAAAAGCCTTAAATTTTGCAAATATAAAATGAGGATATTTGACTGTTTCATGTATTTTGATGAAGATTTGCTATTAGATTTAAGATTAAATATTTTAAACGATTTTGTAGATAAATTTATAATAGTAGAATCAAATTTAACTCACACTGGAAAATTCAAAAAGCTTAAATTTGATATTAATAAGTTTGAAAAGTTTAAGCACAAAATAAGTTATTATCCACTGGAGAAGTTAGAAATTGATAAAAATTTAAAGTTAAAAAAAAATTGGTCACAATATCATTTGATAGACCAATCAATTAGAAATTCAATTTCAAAATATCTAACTGATGCTTCAGATGATGATTGGATTTTAATTTCGGATATTGATGAGCTACCAAATCCAGATGTTATTCAAAATTTTAATAAAAGAAAAAAATATTCATTTTTTAAACAACAATTATTTTATTACAAATTTAATTTAAAATGTATATCAGAACCCCCATGGTATGGATCGCGTTTATGTGTTAAAAAGTTTCTTAAATCACCACAATGGTTGAGAAATATTAAAGTGAATGATGGAAATAACTTTTTCAAAAAATTTTTTTATAATCATCAGATATTAGAAAATGGTGGATGGCATTTTAGTTCAGTTAAAAAACCATCTGAAATTATAACTAAACTCAAATCATTTGCACACAATGAACTAGTTAAAGAATATATGCTAAATGAAAATTACATAAAAAATAAGATAGAAAATTATCAAGATATTTTTGAAAGAAATGTTATTCTAAAAAAAGTTGAATTGAACAATGATTTACCAGAATATCTTATGAGAAATATAAGCAAGTATAGTGAATTTATAATTTAACTATTATATTCACAGCTAGGAGAGGTGGCCGAGTGGTTGAAGGCGCACGCTTGGAAAGCGTGTAAAGGGGAAACTCTTTCATGGGTTCGAATCCCATTCTCTCCACCATGAATAAGCTTTGTTTTCTCAGTTATATTTAGCCTTTTTTACTCTTTATTAAATTATAAAAAGAGCAATTTCATTTAAAAATGGTATAATTAATTTTTCCAAAAAAATAAAAAAATGACAAGTAAAAACAAATATCAAGCAGACTCAATTAAAGTTTTAAAAGGTCTTGAGGCAGTTAGAAAAAGACCTGGTATGTATATTGGAGATACAGACGATGGAACCGGTCTGCATCACATGGTTTATGAAGTTGTAGATAATTCAATAGATGAGGCTTTGGCTGGGTATTGTAAAAATATTGATGTCAAAATTAATAAAGATGGAACCATTACAGTTAAAGATGATGGAAGAGGAATTCCAATAGATCTACACAAAGGTGAAAAAAAATCTGCAGCAGAAGTAATTATGACTCAACTTCATGCTGGAGGAAAATTTGACCATGATTCATATAAAGTATCTGGTGGATTACACGGTGTTGGTGTTTCAGTGGTAAATGCTTTATCAGAAAAATTAAAATTAGAAATTAATAGAGATGGTGAAAAATATTTTGTAGAATTTGAAGATGGTGATGCTAGAGCACCACTTAAAAAAATTGGCAAATCAAAAGACACAGGTACTCAAATAACTTTTTTACCTTCAAAAAAAATTTTTTCTTCAATAAAATTTAATCCAAATATTCTTATTAAAAGAATGAGAGAATTAGCATTTTTAAACAAAGGCATTAAAATTATATTTACAGACCTAACTAACAAAAAAGAAAAAACAAATGTTTTTAAATTTGATGGTGGTGTTTTGGAGTTTGTTGAATTTTTAGATGAAAAAAGAGAAAAATTACAAAATAAAAACGGAAATGAATTATTTAAAAAACCTATTTATATAGAGGGTAAAAAAGAGAATATCGAAATAGAATGTTCCCTTAAATGGAATGCCACTTATTCTGAGGAAGTTCTTCCATATACTAATAATATATATCAAAAAGATGGTGGAACACATTTACTTGGTTTTAGAAGTGCTTTAACAAGGGTAATAAATAAATATGCTAACGAGCATAATCTCTTAAAAAAAAATAAATTTACAATTTCAGGAGACGATATAAAAGAGGGTCTTTCATGTATACTTTCAACAAAAATTCCTGACCCCAAATTTTCTTCTCAAACAAAAGATAAGCTAGTTTCTTCTGAAGTGAGGATGATTGTTGAAACAATAGTAAATGAAAAATTATCAATATGGTTTGATCAAAATCCTTCTATCGCTAAAATTATTTTAGCTAAGATTATACAGGCTGCTTTAGCTAGAGATGTAGCAAGAAAAGCTAGAGAGAATGTGAGAAGAAAAGGTGCTTTAGAATTAAGTGGTCTACCCGGTAAGCTTGCTGATTGCCAAATTGGCAAACAAGAGGGAACTGAGTTATTTATAGTTGAGGGAGATTCTGCAGGTGGTTCTGCAAAACAAGGAAGAAATAGAGCCAATCAAGCTGTTTTACCGTTAAGAGGTAAAATTTTAAATACTTATGTTGACAGTTTACCAACTAAAAGAAATGGAAATGGTAAATCTAATGGTGATGATCAAAGAACAAAAGCATTATCTAAAATGATTTCTTCTAATGAGATTGTAACTTTAATTAACGCTTTAGGATTAGATCCTAAAGCTCATGAGATTGACCTTAAAGATCTAAGATATGGTAAAATCATAATTATGACAGATGCTGATGTTGATGGTTCTCACATTAGGGCGTTATTATTAACATTTTTTAATAATAAACCTTTTAATAAGTTAATTGAAAATGGAAATGTATACTTAGCTCAACCACCATTGTTTAAAATCAACAAAGGCACAAAAGGTATTTATATAAAAGATGAAAAGGAGCTTGAAGAATATATAATAAATAATAACAAAGAATTAAAAAAGATTAAAAAAGGATCAAAAGATTTTTTAAAATTACTAGAAGATGAAAAATCAAAAATGAACATTCAAAGATTTAAGGGATTAGGTGAAATGAATCCAGAAGAATTATGGGGAACTACACTAAACCCCGAAACTAGAACTTTATTACAAGTGCAATACTCAAAAGATTTGAAAAAAGACCAAGCACTTATTCATACCTTAATGGGTAGTGATGTGTCTCTTCGAAAAGATTTTATAGTTTCTAACGCGATTAATGTTCAAAATTTAGATATTTAAAAGATGAAGTTGTTTGAAACTTCAAAGCAATATTCCTTAAAAAAATCAATATACATTAATCTTAGATGGATTGGAACTATCGGCCAATTTATATCAGTATATCTAGTATATTTTTATTTTAATTTTAATTTTAATTTTTTATATTCAAATATTATTATAGCTATTGGAGTTATAAGTAATCTTTATTTAATTTTCATTTATAAAAAGACTCAACTAAGTGATAGATCGGCTTTAATTTATTTATTTATTGATATTATTCAGTTAAGTGGACTTCTATATCTAACAGGAGGGATAATAAATCCATTTGTAATTTTTTTAATTATTCCAAGTGTTTTTGCCTCTTCAAATTTAAGTTTTAGAACAAACTCCTTATTAGTGTTGATTACTTCTATATCAATTTTATTTTTGACGTTTTACTCCCAGGAACTACCTGAGCCCTTAAATGATCACTTTCATGTAAGTCCATATTATTATTATTCTATACCTTTGGCTTTGGTAATAGCTTTACTTTTTTTAAATTATTTTGCCATTATTTTTGGAACAGAGTCTAAGCTAAGAAAAGATGCTTTAAATAAAATGGAAGCAATAATGGCCAATGAGCATGAAATGTTATCTTTGGGTGGTCAAGCAGCAGCAGCAGCTCATTCATTAGGTACTCCTTTATCAACAATTAAAATTATAACACAAGAATTGTCTAAACAACTTAAAGGACAAAAAGATGTAATACAGGATATTGAACTTTTATCTAGTCAAGTCGAGAGATGTAATGAAATATTAAGGAAATTATCTCTTAATCCAAATGAAGAAGATGATTTTATTGATGAAGATTTATCTATGAGAGATTATCTTAAGGAAATTATTTTATCATTTAGAGAAATAAGTAAAAAAGATTTTATTTTAAATTTAGATCAAGATTTTAATTCTAAGAGAATAACAAAATCTATTGAAATTGTTTATGGTTTAAGAAATTTCATAGGTAACGCAAATAAGTTTTCTAAAAGTAAGGTTTTTATTAATTTGAAAAGTAATAATGATTTTACAATGGTTGCAATTGAGGATGATGGAGATGGATATCCGAGCGATATATTATCAAAAATAGGCGAGCCATATTTAAGATCAACCAAGACTTCTAATAAAGAAAAAAAGGGATTAGGTTTAGGATTATTTATAGGCAAAACTTTATTAGAAAAAAATTTCGCCTCAGTAAATTGTTCGAATTCTGAAACCAGAAGTGGGGCTGAAGTAGTCATTAAATGGAATAACAAAGATTTATTTAATCTTTAATGTAAATTTTTTTTATTCTTAAATAATTCACTTAGTTGTGAAATCATTACATCACCCAACTCGTTTACATCTGTAATTTTTATAGCTCTACTGTAATACCTTGATACATCATGGCCTATACCAATCGCTAAAATTTCTGTTTCGGTTTTATCTTCAATAAACCTAACAATTTTTTTTAGATGTTTTTCTAAAAAATCTCCTGAATTAACAGATAGAGTTGAATCATCTACAGGAGCTCCATCTGAAATTACCATTAGTATTTTGCGTTCTTCTTTTCTTTTTTTCAACCTACTAAAGGCCCACGAAATAGCTTCCCCATCTATGTTTTCTTTTAATAATCCTTCTTTTAGCATTAAGCCAAGATTATTTTTAGATTGTCTCCATTGCGTGTCAGCTCCTTTATAAATTATATGTCTTAAGTCATTGAGTCTTCCAGGTGTTTTTAGTTTTCCTTCTTTGTTCCATAATTCTCTACTTTTACCACCTTTCCAATTTTTGGTAGTAAAACCTAATATCTCAACTTTTACTGAACATCTTTCTAATGTTCTTGATAAAATATCTGCACATATGGCTGCAATAGTTATTGGTCTGCCCCGCATTGAACCAGAATTATCAATCAATAATGTAACTACAGTATCTTTGAAATCTAAATCTTTTTCTTTCTTAAATGATAGAGAATTATATGGATCTAAAATAATTCGTGGTAATTTAGAACTATCTAACAATCCTTCTTCCAAATCAAATTCCCAAGTCCGATTTTGTTTTGCTAGTAATTGTCTTTGAAGTTTATTTGCAAGTTTTGTTATTATATCTTGAAAACTGACTAATTGTTGATCTAAAGTTTTTCTTAATTTTGAAGCTTCTTCGGAATTTTCTAGATTTTCAGCTTTGGTAATTTCATCAAATTTACTTGTGAAAATTTTATAATCCAAATTTAAATCTGAGATATTTTTTTTTTGAAGAATCTGTTCTTTTTGTTGGTCAAAATTTGTATCAACTAATTGTTCATCCAATCTATATTCATCGACTTCATAATCAGAATCAAGACTGGCGTCAGTCTCGTCCTCTTTATTTTGATCCTTTTTATCTTCATTATCGTTCTCTTGATCGTCATTGGAGGGATTGTTTTGACCATCCTCCTGATTTTCATCATTTTTTTCTTCATTATTTTCATTTTGAAATATTTCCATTTCTTGTAATATTTCTGAAAATTTTGAGGAATACTCATTTTGGAATTCCAAATTTTTTTTTAAAAAATTTATATGTTTTTCAATTGCTTGATCGAAGTCTTTTTCCCAGAAACTTAACATAGTTTTTGATTGTGTATTTAATTCTATTCCATGAAATTTTTTGAGCATATATAATTCAAAGGCTTCATTTATGATAACATCTTCTTTGTTTTTTAACTGATCTTTTCTTTTTAATTCAATTACTTGATTATAATTTTCTATAAGATTTTTTTGTATCCCCTTAAGCATTTTACAACCTAAAGATTCATATCTTATTTTTTCAGCAATAGAATAAAGAGATTTACATGATAAATTAGATGGTGAATTTTTCTTAAAAATTTTGTCATCAGAAAATTTTTTTTTTAAGGCTAAAGAATCAGCCTCAGCTCTTGCTTTAATAAAATCTTTTTTTGAATTTAAATTTTCTAAATCAAAATTGTCAAAAAATTTTGACTTTTCATTTTTATCTGGCTTGTGTTTGTTTTTGAAATCATCTGAAATTGCTCTTGCTGTAGATGTTAAAGCTTGTTTTAATTTTTCTTTTAAAATTTCATTCTTGTTGTCACTTTTCATCTAAATTTGAATGTTTGCTAGAGATTCAGGAAGTTCTTCTCCAAAACATCTTTGATAATATTCTGCAATAGTGTTTTTTTCTATTTCGTCACATTTATTCAAAAAGGTCACTCTGAAGGCATATCCTATATCCTTAAAAATTTCAGCATTTTCTGCCCAATGTAAAACAGTTCTAGGACTCATCACTGTAGATATATCTCCCGCTATAAATCCTTTTCTGGTTAAAGAGGCTACCTTAATCATATTAGAGACTTTCTCTTTACCTTTAGTATTATTTAAACTTTTATTTTTTGCCAAAACTATATCCATTTCTTTTTCAAGATTAAGATAGTTTAACGTTGTTACAATATTCCACCTATCCATTTGTCCTTGGTTTATTTGTTGTGTCCCGTGGTAAAGACCAGTTGTATCTCCCAGACCTACAGTATTTGACGTAGCAAATAATCTAAAAAATTTATTTTGTTTCAGTACTTTGTTTTTATCTAAAAGAGTAAAGTTACCCTCTGCTTCAAGGATTCTTTGTATAACAAACATTACATCGGGTCTACCCGCATCATACTCATCAAAAACTAATGCTACTGGATTCTGAATAGACCATGGTAAAATTCCCTCATTAAATTGAGTAACTTGTTTTCCATCTTTCAGAACAATTGCATCTTTTCCAATTAAATCAATACGACTTACATGACTATCAAGGTTAACTCTTATGCATGGCCAATTCAATCTTGCTGCTATCTGCTCAATATGTGTTGATTTACCTGTTCCATGGTAACCTTGAACTAAGACTCTTTTATTGAATGCAAAGCCCGAAATTATTGCAAGAGTGGTATCTCTATCAAATTTATAACTTTTATCTATTTCAGGCACATATTCACTTTTTTCAGAAAAAGCGTTTACCTCCATTTCGGTGTCAATTCCAAAAGATTGTTTTATAGAAACTTTTATATCAGGCTGTATGTTTAAGTTAGGTGTCAATTTTTTTCCTATAAGTATTTTTAAGTTGAGTATAAGCTAGTGTAATTAATTTAAGTTTTTCCTCATATTTTATATTTCCAGAATTCATATCAGGGTGAAATTTTTTAACAAGTATTTTGAATTTTTCTTGAACTTTTTGCCATTTTATACCCACTGAAACTCCTAAGATACTAAAGGCTTTTATATCTTTATGATCAAATTTAAATTGACGCATATGATTAAACTCACTTTTAAATTTTTCTTTATCTAGTTCATCTTTTAAAGTGTCATTCCACAAAACTTTAAAAAAGTTATCTGAAGAACTAAAGCTTTGGGTAGGTTTATGCCAAATCATGTCAGATTTTAAAAAATCAATTACTTGCTGGTCATCCATACCTGAAAAATAATTCCAATTCTTATTGAATTCTTTCACATGTTCTAAGCACAACATTCTATATTTTTTACTATTATCCTTTTCTATTGGAGCCTTATATTCTCCCAATTCTTTACAATTATTCCAGTCACAAATATTTTTCATGATATATAATAAATAATACTTATGAATATAAATCAATTAATTGCAATTATAAAAAAAAAGTTAACAAATCAAATTGAAATAGATAATATTCTAATTGAAGATAAGTCCTTTCTTCATAAAAATCATCCTGGAAATCAATTAAATAAATTTCATTTAAAAATTTCTTTAAAGTCCAAAGAATTAAAAAAAATAAGTAGAATTGAAAGTAATAAAAAAATTTATAATATCTTGGACAAAGAATTAAAAAAATTTATTCATTCTTTGCAAATATTAATTGATTAATTCTTTTTTAAAAAATAGTCTTAGGGTAGTCTTTTTATATCTTTTACTAATTATTGGACTCCCAATTTTTTTTAATAGAACTAAATTTATTTTATTAGAATTATTTTTTTTATCTGTCATCATAAAATTTAAAATTTTATTGAGATCCTTTAATGAAAAATATTTTTTTAAATTAAATGGTAATTTCGAATTATAAATATGCTTTCTTATTAAGTTATACTCTTTAAAATTTAAAAATTTATTTTTGTAACTAAATGATAAAGCTGTATTCATTCCTAAAATTACAGCTTCACCATGATTTAATTTTTTAGAAAAACCTAATGATGCTTCATATGCGTGAGCAAAAGTATGACCAAAGTTTAATATTTTTCTCATACCATTTTCTTTCTCATCTTTTTCAACAACTAATTTTTTTATTTTACAACTTTCATATATAGCCTTATCTATAAATGGTGATTTGAGTTTTATAATATTAAAAAAATTTTTATTTAAAAAATAATAAAAAACTTTATTGGATATAACTGCGTGTTTCAAAATTTCACCATATCCACAAATAACTTCTCTTTTGCTGAGAGATTTCAAAAAATTTGTATCACTAATTACTAGTCTCGGCTGGTAGAAACTTCCAATAAGATTTTTCCCTTGATTTGTGTTTATTCCAGTTTTGCCTCCTATAGATGAGTCTACTTGAGATAGTAAAGTAGTAGGTATGTTTATAAATTTTAAACCTCTTTTAAATAAACTTGCAGCAAAACCACTTACGTCACCAGTAATTCCACCTCCAACTGCTATTAAACAATCTTCCCTAGAAAAATTTTTTTCAAGTAAAATTTGAAGAATTGAATTAGTTGTTTTTTGATTCTTATTTTTTTCATTAGCAGTTATCAAAAAAATAAATATTTTTTTATTTTTTAACGATTTTTTAATTTTAGAAATAAATTTTTTCGGAACATTTTTATCTACCACCAATAAGCATTTTTCAAAATTTATTGAATTATTAAACATTAACTTGGATATATTAGAGATTACATTGGAACCTATTAATATAGGATATTTACCAGAACTTGATTTAATTATTAGTTTGGATATTTTCATATTTATCTATAACTTTATTCATTATTTCGGTTTTTGATTTATTATTACAATTTATTTTAAATAAGGCTTTAGCATAATATTTAGATCTATTTTTAATCATATTTGTTAATTCCATATTAGAAGTATTTAATACCAAAGGTCTTTTAGTACTATTTTTAATTCTTTTTATAAGCAAATCACTGTTTAATTTAAGCCAAAAAGATATGTGGTTATTAATAACTTCATTTCTTATATTTTTATTAATAAAAGCGCCCCCACCCAAAGCAACAATAATTTGTTTTTTTTTTAGTATATCTAGTGTTAATTTTTCTTCAAGCTCTCTAAAAAATTTTTCACCCTTAATCTTAAAAATATTTGAAATTTTCATTCCTAACTTATCCTCTATACATTTATCAACATCAAAAAAAATCCAATTTAAGTTTTTTTGAAATTAAAAAACCAATAGATGATTTTCCAGATCCCATCATACCTAAAAACACAATATTTTTACTTGATTTCATAATTTTCTTTATTGAAAAATCACAAATATGTCTTAATTTGAAATTAACTAAAGTTATATGCAATTTATAAAAAAAACAAGTTCAAGCAAGAGTATTATTGGGATAATTACCAAAATAGCTTTAGTTTCAATTACTATTCTTTTAGTTATTTTTTTATTAAATAAAATAGATTTTCCGGCACCTAAAAAAGAAATAGAGAAAATAATTAATAATGAAAATTTCAAAATTGTTAAATAAAAACTGTTTATCAATTATATTAATTTTGCTATTTGGACTGAATTCATTTGCAGAAGATCAACCTGTTGATATCTGGGACATTGATAAAAATAAATTAGAAACTGATTCTTTGAGTGATGACGATAAGGTACTAAAAGAACAAATAGTAAGTGAAACAAAATTCAAATCTAACGTTTATAAAATGCAATCTGAGAAAGAGGTAAATGCAATTAACCTTGAGGATAGATTGGACTCACAGGAAATTAAAATTGTTGGATTGTATGATCCTGATGATTATGGTCTCAATATAAATATGTGGTCAAATACTAATGGAGACCAATTAAAAATTCTATTTGATAAATTAAATAATATGCCTTTATCAAATGATGCTGTAGAAATTATTAACATATCTCTTTTGACTAATTCTTATTACCCACAAAAAAATATTACAGAAAAAGAATTTCAAAAAATTTAAATCAGATTGGCTTATTAAAAACTCAAATTTAGAACTTATTGAGGAATATTTGATTAAAAATCAAATTATTAATTCACATCCAAAATTAACCAAGTTCTTAGTTGATCAATATTTGTCGGATACGAATATTAAAAAAGCATGCGAAATTTTTTCAAAAAATACTGAGCCAATATTTGATGAATATCTCTCAAAATTCAATATTTATTGTTTAATTAAGGATAATAAAAAGGAGGAAGCACAGCTCATTTTAGATCTTAAAAAAGAACTTGGATTTAAAGATAAATATTTTGAAAAAAAAATTAATTATCTACTAGAGTATACAGACAAAATAGATGATGAAATTTCTGAAAAATCAATTTTTGATTTTTACTTAGCTCATCAAACTAATCCAAATTTTAAATTTGAGCCAAATGATAAAACTAAGAAAATAATTTGGAAATATCTTTCCTCTGCAAATTTATTAAATTCTTTCAAAGAAACGGACACTTCTGAATTAGATAAAATTGCAACTATCGAAAAGGCAGTCCATAATCAGAATTATCCTGAAAAAGATTTATTAGAATTATATAAAAGATTTCAATTTAATATAAATCAACTTTTGAACGTTAAAGACGCTTATAAAACTTTACCCAATATAGAGGCAAGAGCACTAATATATCAAAAAATTTTATTAGAATCAGAAATAGTTGAAAAACTGAAATTTCTTAAGATATTAAAAGAATCTTTTGAAA
Source organism: Pelagibacteraceae bacterium AG-325-J17 (assembly GCA_003282825.1). GTDB lineage: Bacteria > Pseudomonadota > Alphaproteobacteria > Pelagibacterales > Pelagibacteraceae > Pelagibacter. The sequence continues at coordinate 20,158 of QBYM01000004.1, forward strand.
ATGATGGTCTAGCGAACGCTTTTGATACAGAGTTAAAAATGTTTCTTAAGGGCATAAAACCAACTGAGATACCTGACAACCTAACAAGTTTTTATTATACAAATATTAAAATTGAAAAAAATTTAGATAAAAAAATAAAAATTAACAATGATATTATTCATCAATCAAAGCTTATTAATTATTTCAATGGGGATTATGCAAAATCTAAAATTGAAAAAGATACTAATAACTTATTAAAGAAAATACAAAAAAACAAAAAATATTTTTTGTCCAAGAAAGATGTCATTTTGATAGAGTCATTAAAATATGATGGAATAGAAATCTCAGAAAAATATGACGATTTATACAAAATAGATGAAAATGAGATCCCGACTGATATTCAAATAATGATTAACAATGAAGAAACTGGTTTAGCTCTTTTGAGAATTGCGGAAGTTATTGGTCAAGATAGAATTGAAAGAATTGATGAAGATACTATTTATTTTATAGTTACTACACTCAATCAATTAAATATTGATAGAATAAGAAATCAAATATTACTTCAAGTTCTCCCTTTAAAAGTTTAAAATTTAGTTTATTTAATTAATAAATGAGCATTAAAAAAAATTATTACTGTACCAGATGAAACTTTAAAAAAAAATCTCTGAACCCATTGAAAAAGTTGGAGTAAACGAAAAAAAATTAATTAATGATTTATTTGAAACAATGTATCATTCCAAAGGTATTGGGTTAGCAGCAGTACAAGTGGGTATACTTAAAAGGATTGTAGTCATTGATATATCAGCTAAAGATGAAAAAAATAAGCCTTTAAGCTTTATAAATCCTAAAATAAAAAAAATTAGTGATGAAACCTCAATCTACGAAGAAGGATGTTTATCAATACCTGATACTTTTATTGAAATTGAAAGACCTAAAATTTGTGAATTAGAATACATAGATTTAGATGGCAAAGTTCAAAATATGAAATGTGATGGACTTTTATCAACTTGTCTTCAGCATGAAATAAATCATTTAGATGGTAAATTGATAATTGATCATTTGTCAAAGTTAAAAAAGAGATTTAATTATTAAAAAAATCTCAAAGACAAAAAAAAATCCAGATAGAATAGTAGTTTAAATGGCCAAAAAAATTATTTTTATGGGTACACCTTTATTTGCTGTACCAATTTTGAAGTCCTTATATCAAAATGGTTATCCAATTTCTGTCGTTTATACTCAACCACCTCAAAAATCTCATCGAGGTCAAAAAATAAACAAATCTCCAATTCAGGGTATTTCTGAAACATTGAACATAGATTTTAGATGTCCAGAAAATTTAAAAGATAATGATGAAGAATATGAATTTATAAAAAATTTAAATGCTGATCTCGCTGTTGTAGTTGCTTATGGCAAGCTAATTCCTAAAAATTTTTTAAACTTAACGAAAAAAGGTTTCATAAATATCCATGGATCTATTCTACCTAGTTGGAGAGGGGCTGCTCCGATTCAAAGATCGATTATGAATTTAGATAAAGAAACGGGCATAAGTGTTATGAAATTAGTTGAAACATTAGATAGTGGACCTGTCAGTAATATTTATAAAATTAAATTAGATCAAAATAATAGTGCTGAAGAAATTTCAGAAAAACTATCCTTTTTAGCTGCCGAAAAAATTTTAGATGATATTGATGATATACTTGATGATAAAGCAAAGTTTATAGATCAAGATCATTCAAAAGCCTCTTATGCTAAAAAAATTGAAAAAATCGAAGGTGAAATTAATTGGAATGATGAAGCAGAAAAAATAATTGGAAAAATTAATGGTTTATTTCCTGTTCCTGGTGCTTTTTTTAATTTTAAAGGTGAAAGGTACAAAATTTTAAAAGCTGAAATAGGAAATGGTATAGGCCAAACTGGTGAAGTGTTATCTGATAAATTAGAAATTGCGTGCACAAACAATCAATCAATAAAAATCCTTGAGATACAAAGACAAGGAAAAAAACCTCAAAAAATTGGTGAATTTATGCTCGGATCAAGTATTAGAAAAGGTTCATTATTATCTAATGCCTAGATATCAGATATTAGTAGAATATGCTGGAAGTAACTTCAGAGGATGGCAAGTTCAAAAAAAAGGGAAGACGGTTCAAGGCTTGATACAGGAAAAAATTTCAAGACTTTTAAAAGAAAAAATAATTATTTATGGTGCAGGTAGACTTGATAGTGGAGTTCATGCAAAAGAACAGTCTGCACATTTTGATTATAATATTGAAATAAAAAAAAAAGACAGGTTTTTACAATCAATAAATCATTTTTTAAGAAATGAAAATATTACAATTCTCAATTTAAAAAAGAGAGATAAAAACTTTCATGCAAGGTTTTCTGCTAAAATGAGAATATATAATTATATTATTATTAATCGATTAGGCCAACCTACTTTAGAAAAAAAATAGGTGTTGGCACATTATGAAAAAACTTGATTTAGACATAATGAAAAAAGGTGCTAAAAAATTTATAGGGACTAAAGATTTTTCAACTTTCAGAGCATCTAGTTGTAGGGCAAAAAGTCCAATAAAAACTATGAAGTTGGTAAAAATAAAGTCCTCAAAAAATAAAATTGAAATAGAGTTTAGATCCCAATCATTTTTACAAAAACAAGTACGTTCAATGGTGGGTTGTTTAAAGTATTTGGGTGAAAAAAAGTGGTCGTTAAATAAATTTGAGAATGTTATGAAGTCAAAAAAAAGAAGTTTATGTGCTCCACCGGCACCACCAGAAGGGCTTTATTTAACGAGAGTTATTTACTAATTTTTTTTTACTCATAGCGAATTTTTTATGGATTCGCCATCTAGACTCTTCTCGAACAATATAACCACAGCAATTTTTAGCTCGACATTTGCATGGAAATTGTTTGTAGTCTTTATCAAAGCCAAATCCATAATCACAAGTAAATTCCTCTCCTTTTTTAATATCTTTTATAGCTGTTATCCAAATTTTTAAACCTTTGCCATCATATTGAGAGTTAGGATCACAGCTATGGTTAATTAATCCTGCTGTATTCCATGAAAAATCTCCATCGAGTGTATACCTTTTGTTTAAAGTAAACAAATATATTGGTTTATTGTTATCATATTTGTCGGACTCATCAACTTGCTTGTTAGTAATTATCTTACCTGAGTAATTAATAATTTTTGTTCCTTCTTTAATGTCTTTGGCTGCATAAAGTCCCCGACCTTTATTATCAATTTTTGATTTTTTAATTTTGTACAATTTCATGAGGGATAGATATAATGAGCTAGAAATTAATCAATTGAATTCAATAAGTGCGTTAACATGTTCATTAGCACTATTAGCTAAAGCGTTCAAATCATATCCACCCTCAAGTATTGAAACAACTTTTCCTTGAGTAAACTTTTTAGTAGCATTCAAGGTTCTTTTGGTAATCTCATAAAAGTCTTTTGAACTTAATTGAAATTGAGCTAAAAGGATCATCTTTATGTGCATCAAAACCTGCTGAGAATAAAAGAAAATCAGGTTTATATTGAACTAATCTCTCTAAAACTCTATCAAAAGCATTAAAATATTGTTCAGAATTGGTACCAGCGGGTAAAGGAATATTTAGAGAGTTGTTAAAGTCTCCCTTATCTTTTTCTGTCCCTCCTCCTGGATAAAAAAGGATATTGGTGAGTAGAAATATATAATGAATTTTTATTATCACGCATGACATCATAGTTTCCGTTACCCCAATGAACATCAAAATCTACACAAGCAATTCTTTTATATTTATATCTATTAATTAGATAATTTGTTGCGACTCCAGCATTTGATATACAACAAAATCCCATAGCTTTATCTTTTTCAGCATGATGTCCAGGAGGTCTTGCTAAACAAAATGCGTTTTTAAATTGATTATTTTCTATTCCATCAATTGCTTTAATTGTTGAACCTGCAGCATCAAAAACTGCTTTTTTGCTTTCGGGTGACACAACTGTATCCCCATCTAAAAACTTAAGGCCTTTTTGTGGAAAAGAATTATTCAAATTCTCAATATATTCTTTTGAATGTGTCATTGATAAAATATCATCAGGCACACTAACCGGGGTTTCCCAAATTAAATCATTTCTTTTTTTTAATTTTTCTTTTATGGCAATTACTCTTTTAGGCTGTTCAGGATGACCATCACCTGTATTATGTTTTTCATAAGAATCAGAATTTATAATCGCTGTATTCATTTAAAGTAATTTTGCAAAATGTTCTCATAAATTTTTGTTAAATTTTTTAAATCTTTTAAAGATACTGCTTCATCCACACGGTGCATAGTCCTTCCAACTAAACCAAATTCTAAACCAGGTGATATAGATTTGATAAATCGTAGGTCTGAAGTTCCACCTGTAGTAGATAATTTTGGTTTTATTTTAGCAATTTTTTTAATAGTGTTTTGTATCATATATGTTGTTTTATCTGGCTTAGTTAAAAAAGCTTCACCAGAAACCCTATAATCAATTTTGAATTTTGATTTGTAATTTTTATTTGTTCTAAGAAAAATTCTGTTAAGTCTTTTTTTGATAGAAGCTGAAGAATGTTTGTTATTAAACCTAATGTTAAATGTTGCCTCAGCTTTCGCAGGAATAACATTATCAGCAGTGTTGTTTATATTTATTTTTGTAACTTCTAAGTTTGTAGGCTGAAAATCTTTTGTCCCTTTATCAAATTTAATATTTTTTAACTCATTTAAAATTTTTACAATAATTGTTGAGGGATTATTTGCTCTATGGGGATATGCGACATGACCCTGTACTCCAGATATAGTTAATTTGCCAGTCAAACTACCTCTGCGACCAATTTTAATCATTTCACCTAATCGATTTGGATTTGTTGGTTCACCGACTAAACAAAAATTTATTTTTTCTTTTTTTCTTTTAAGATATTCTACCACTTTTTTCGTTCCATTCACCGCATCACCTTCTTCGTCTCCTGTAATCAATAAACTAATTGATCCATTAAATCTTTTATTTTTTGATAAAAAAGTGCTCACAGCAGAAACAAAAGCTGCAATAGAGCTTTTCATATCATTTGCGCCTCTTCCAATTAAATGACCTCTTTTTATAGATGGTCTAAAAGGATTTATTGTCCAATCTTTTATATTTCCTGGAGGGACAATATCAACATGGCCAGCAAACATAAAATTAGGACTTTTAGACCCTAATCTTGCATATAAATTTTTTACAGGTGAAAAACCTTTTTCTTTGAATTCTAATATTTTTGTTTTGAAACCAAGTTTTTTTAATTTTTTTTCTAAAAACTTCATCACTCCAGCATCTACTGGAGTAACAGTTGGAAACCTAATTAGCTCTTTAGCTAATTTTAATTCATTAATCGTTTGCATAATTAGTCTCTTAGAAGATCGTTAATTGAAGTCTTTGACCTAGTTTTAGAGTCCACAGTTTTAATTATATGAACAGCATATAGATCTTTATGTGTGCCTGGTACAACTACTGAATACGGAGGTATACGACCTTTCGTAATTTCTCCATTTGATCTATTAATAATTTTAGTACTTTGGCCTATATAGCATCCCATTGAGAGAACACTTCCTTCCTCAACAATTACTCCCTCAACAACTTCAGACATGGCTCCAACAAACACATTATCTTCAATGATTGTTGGTAATGCTTGAGCAGGTTCTAGTACTCCGCCGATTCCAGAACCAGCAGATATATGGCAACTTTCTCCAATCTGGCAACAACTACCAGCACGGCTAAACGTATCCATCATAGTTTTAGCCCCAATGTAAGCACCAATGTTTACATAACATGGCATAAGAACAGCATCTTTTCCTACGAATGATCCTTTTCTAACAGGCGAGTTTGGTACCATTCTAAAACCAGCTTTTTCATGGTCTTCTTTTGTCCAACCTGCAGTTTTACCTTTTAATAAATGAGCTTTGTCATACCAACTAGAGTATGGTCCATTTAAATTTTCCATTGGGTAAATTCTAAAACTTAACATGATTGCTTTTTTTAAATGCTGGTGAGTAATCCATTCACCATTTACTTTTTCAGCAACACGAGATTTGCCACTATCTAAATCACTTATAACTTGATTAATAGTGTTCTTTAAAGATTGATCTGAATTAGGATTTACTTGATCTTTGTTTTCCCAAGCATCATTTATAATTTTTTCTATAGACATAATTTACTGACTTTTTAATAACCTTATTTCTTTTAGAAATAAAGATAGATTTTCAATTTTGTGTGAAATAAAATCTTTATCAGCATCCATTTTTCCAAAATGCTCATCATTAATTAACCAAACAGTTGCACACCCACGCTCATACCCGATACTTAGGTTTTTTGCAATATCCTCAATATAAATCGTTTCTTTTGGATCAATACCAAATTTTTTAACCATTGTGTCAAAAGTCTCTGCCTCAGGTTTGGGCACATATCCAGCATCTTTGATATCAAAAACTTTATCTCTACCAAATAAATCATACACTCCTAGATGTGTTAAAATATTTGCAGCATGGTCTGCAGAACCGTTTGTGAAGATAAATTTTTCCATATTTAATTGTTCAAGCTCATATCTCATAATTTTATCTGCTTTCATAAATGATAAATCTATATCGTGAACGAAGGATAAGAATTCATCTGGAGAAATTCCATCATGTATCATTAATCCTCTTAGAGATGTATTGTATTTGTAAAAGTAATTAGTTTGTAATTCTTTGGCTTTATCTTTATCAATCTTAAGTTTTTCAGATATAAATTGTGTCATTCTCTTTGAAACTTGACCAAATACTCGCTCTAGAGAATAATTGTTATGTTTACCATAACAAACACCATCAAGATCGAGGAGAAGATATTTTTTTTCTTTTAAGTTCATTTTCTGATTAATGTACCTGAGCCCTTATCTGAAAAAATTTCCCATAAACAAGAATGTTGTTTTGTACCATTAATTATACCAGCAGCAGTAACTCCATTATTTACAGCTGTTAGGCACGCGTTTACCTTAGGTATCATCCCGGAATTAATTGTTTCATCTTTTATCATCTCTAAAATCTCAGAAGAAGAAATTTCTGCTATCAGTTTTTTTTCTTTATTTAAAACACCATCAACATTTGTCATTAAGAGCAATCTTCTTGATTTAAGAGATTTCGCAACAGCCATCGCCGCAGTATCACCATTAATATTGTGTGTTTGATTATTTTCATCTAACCCTAATGGGGAAACAATAGGTATTCTGTTTTGTTTAATAATATCTAATAAAATTTTGTTATTAATTTTTTTTGGTAGACCAACAAAACCAAGCTCTTTTGCTTCTGGCACCACCTCGATTATGTTATTTTTTTTTGTGTTAATAGAAACAGCTTTAGACCCCATTTTTTCTAAAGAAGATACGATATCATTGTTAAAATCAATAAGAACTCTTTCAACAATATCTATAATTTTTTTATCAGTAACTCTTAATCCTCTTATGAAATTTGATTGAATATTAGATTTATCTAATTCCCTTTTTATTCTTGGCCCACCACCATGAACTACTACGATAGAGAGACCTAATTTATTTAACAAACATATATCAGCTATGAAGTTTTCAAATATATTTCTATCGATAAAAACGTTACCTCCATATTTAATTACTATTAATTCATTTTTGTATTTTTCAATATATTTAGATACTTCTTTTATGGGTGGTCCATTTTCTGGTAATAATTTTTTTAGATCCATCAGCTTTTATATGATTACAACAACAACATTATGTTGCAGTTTTAACTGTTGTTCTTTTCATAATAAAAACTTGTTGAGCCATAGTTAAGATATTATTTACAGTCCAATAAATTACTAAACCACTAGGAAACGGAGCAAGTATTACAGTTAAGAAAAGTGGAAAAAACATAAATATTTTTGCTTGCATAGCATCGGTAGGAGCAGGATTAAGTTTTTGTTGCACCCACATTGATACACCCATTGCTACAGGCCATGCGCCTATAACTAAAAAAGATGGTACATCATATGGTAGTAAACCAAACAGATTAAATAAACTAGTTGGATCACGTTCACTTAAATCATGAATCCAACCATAAAAAGGCATCTGCCTCATTTCAATGGTTACAAATAAAACTTTATACAAAGCAAAGAATACAGGAATTTGGACAAGTATTGGTAAACACCCTGACATTGGGTTTACTTTTTCTTTTTTATAAAGTGCCATCATTTCTTGCTGTAACTTCATTTTATCATTTTTATGAAGCTCTTTAAGCCTTACCATTTCTGGTTGGAGCGCTTTCATTTTTGCCATACTTCTGAATGAAAAATTAGCAAGTGGAAAAAAGGCTAACCGAATACAAATTGTAATTGCAATTATAGCTAAACCATAATTACCAAGAAGTTTAAAAAAATAATCAATTCCAAAAAATAATGGTTTAGTTATGAAATATAAAAAACCCCAATCTATAACTAAGTCAAACTTATCTATATTTAATGATTCAGCATATCCATCAATAACATCTACTCTTTTAGCAGCTACAATTATTTGCAAGCTATCTTCAATTGAACTATTTTGGTTAAGTTCTAGAGGCTCTGTGGTAATAAAATTTGCTCTAAACTTATTTTTATAATCAAATGTTGTTTTAAATTCTTTGTTTTTAGGTGGTATGATTGAGGCTACATAATATTTATCTCCAACACCTAACCAACCTTTTTGAGCAGTACGAGAAAATTTTTGATCTTGAATATCATCATAATCCTCTTCAATTAATTCATCATCTAAAGTAGCAATTGGACCCTCATGAAGAATATAGAAGTTAGATAAACCTTCAGGAATTTTATTTCTAATTATTTGACCATAAGAATAAAAATTATATTTCTTGTTAGTAGAATTTATTACTTTTTGATTTATAGAAAATAAAAATTTGTCATCTAAACTTATTTCTTTTTCAAAAGTTATTCCTTGTTTATTAGTCCAAGATAATTTTATAGGTGATTTTTCTGTGAGAATATCATTTCCAACGATAGACCAGACTGTATCAGAACTTGGAATATCAATATTTTTATCGGTAGTAACGAATCCACTTTCAATAAAATAACCCTCTTCAATATTTCTTGGCCCTAGTAGTGTTACTTTTTCTTCACTTTCCAGACTTATTTTATAATCTTTAAAAGTTAAATCATCAATTGCTGCACCCTTTAATGCAATAGATCCAATGATACTTTGGTTTTCAAATTTTACTCTATCACTTTTTTCTAATGCTTCTTCTCTAGATATCTGAACTAAAGTTTCTTTTTGTTCTAAAATTGGAGTATCGGTATTTTGTTCTATCTTATTTTTTTCAGATAAATTTTGTTTTGTTATTGATTGCTCTGGAGTAAAAAACAATGCATATAAAACTATTACAGCTGAAGATAAGGCTATTGCAGCTATTACGTTTTTAGATTCCATTATTTTTTAACCTTTATTTTTTTGTCAACTGGATCAAATCCTTCTCCACCCCCTAAAAATTTTATAGGATGGCAAGATAAAATTCTTTTAAAACTCATATATAAACCTTTTAATAGACCAAATTTTTTTAATGCATCAATACTATAATCTGAACAAGTTGGTAAATATCTGCAAGAGTCTCCTATTAAAGGGCTTATCAAATATTTATATCCTTTTATTAATTTTATCAAAATTATAGTGAGAATATTCATTATTTAATTTTTTTAAATTCCTGAAATAAGGTTTCTTTTATATTAGTATAATCACTGTGTAACACACTCGCCTTACATATAACAAGATAAGAAAAATTAAACTTTATTGTTACTTTTTTTACTGCTTCATTCATAATGTTTCTTAGTCTTCTTTTAATTTTATTTCTTTGAACCGCATTTCCTATTTTTTTCTTTGTCACAAAGGAAATATTTAGTTTATCATTATTTTTCTTATCTAATTTACCAAAGAAAATTGTAGCATATTTGTTTGATACTTTTTTCTTTTTAAGCAATGATTTAAATTCTTCGTTTTTTGAAAGAGCAACAATTTTGCTTCTCATTAATTTAACCAGATACAGTTAATGATTTTCTGCCTCTAGCTCTTCTTCTAGCTAAAAGTTTTTTCCCACCCTTAGTTTTCATTTTCGACCTAAAGCCGTGTTTTCTCGCTCTTTTGATTTTTGATGGTTGGTATGTTCTTTTCATAATTGTGGTTAAATTTTTATTAAATTTGGCCCTTTATAGTAATTAAATATATAAATAGCAAATAGAAGATTTTATAAATACGATAATGAATAATGGAAAAAACTAAAAAAATTAAAATATTTGTAGGTTTATCTTACTTAATCTTGATATCCATATTTCTGTTTTTGTTTTTTTCAAAATTTAGTCTTCAAGAGATTACATCTTACAACTTTATAAAAGAAAATAGATCATATTTCTTAGAACTTAAAAATTCTAACTTATTTTTTATATCAACAATTTTTTTGTTTTTTACGATTTTATGGGTATTTCCATTTTTAGGATTTGGATCTCCAATAGCTTTAATTGGTGGATTTATTTTTGGAAAATGGTTGGGGACAATTCTTGTAGTATTAGGTTTAAGCATAGGAGCAACCTTTTTATATTTGTTTGGTAATTTTTTTTTAAAGGATCTAATTAGAGAAAAATTTTTAAAAAGATACCAAAGCCTCGAAATTAAATTTAAAAAATCAGAATTTTTTTATTTATTAATTTATCGTTTTATAGGGGGAATTCCTTGGCAACTTAGTTGTCTTTTACCAACAATTTTTAATGTAAAAGCAATTAATTTCTTCTTCGCAACATTAATAGGCATTATTCCTCAAATTTTTATAGCTGTTTCAATTGGTAGTGGACTTGAAAAGGTTATTGATCAAAATTCAGAAGTTCCTGGATTATCAGAAATAATTTTTTCTTCAGAAGTATACGTTCCTATTCTAGCTTTTTTTATTTTAGTCCTGTTAACTATTCTTCTTCGAAAATTGTTTTATAAAAGCTGATGGTGCTCCCACCCTGTACTGACCAGGGAACTAGTCCTTACCAAGGACTTGTTATACCATTTAACTACAGGAGCGATTATCACAAATTGTATTATATTGATAATAAAGCATTTTTTTCAAATTATTGCCTTAATTTTTTGATTAATATGATTTATATCTACTTAAAGAAATTATATGGGCATTCATTACGATTATAAATCTACTAAAAGTGCTAAGCTGATGGAAAAGCAGGCCAAAAGAGAAAAAAAGCTTGCTGAAAAAAAAGCTAAACGGCTTGCAAAAGAAGGCCCAAAAAAAGAAGATGACCATGATAAAACTTTAGATGCGTCAAAGCCTATAACATTAGATTTTCTAACTAATCCAAATAAAGAATGAGTATAAAAGAAAAAAATGAGCGATTAAGCTTAGCGCTAAGAAAAAATTTAAAAAAAAGAAAATTGTTTCAAAAAAAAAATAAAAAAAAGAATAAATAATGTCAGTTCTTTCCGATAAGTGGATAAGAAAAATGTGTAAAGAGAAGGATATGATCTCACCTTTTGAAGAAAAACAGATTAGAGGTGATAGTATTTCTTATGGTCTTTCTTCATTTGGTTATGATGCAAGAGTATCTGATGAATTTAAGATTTTCACTAATGTAAATTCAGAAATTGTAGATCCAAAAAACTTTAAACCAACTAATTTTGTCACAAAAAATACTTCAGAATGTATTATACCACCAAACTCTTTTGTGTTAGCTAGAACTATGGAAAAATTTAAAATACCAGAGGATGTTTTGGTAATTTGTTTAGGGAAATCTACATATGCAAGATGTGGTATTATAGTTAATGTTACTCCATTAGAACCAGGTTGGGAAGGTTACGTAACACTTGAGTTTTCTAACACTACACCATTACCTGCAAAAATTTATGCCAATGAAGGTGTTGCTCAATTTATTTTTCCTTAAGGGCAATGAAAAACCTGAGGTAACTTATGCGGATCGTGATGGCAAATATATGGGTCAAACTGGTGTAACTTTACCTAAAGTTTAATAATGCAAAAGTTAGAAGTTTTTGGAGCCAATAAGCTCAAGGGAGAGATCAATATTTCAGGTTCAAAAAATGCTTCCTTACCAATTTTAGCTGCAACTTTGTTAACAAATAAAAAAGTCTATTTAGATAATTTACCAAAAGTTAAAGATATTGAAACAATGATTAATCTACTTAGGTCACTGGGTTCAAAAACAAAATTTAATAAAAAAAATTTAGTAGTTGATAATTCTAAACAAAATAAAAATTTTGCTTCCTATAATTTAGTTAAAACTATGCGTGCTGGAATATTAGTTCTTGGTCCTTTACTTGCAAAATTCGGTAGAGCCAAAGTATCTCTTCCTGGTGGTTGTGCAATTGGTACTAGACCTGTTGATCTTCATCTGAAAGCTTTATCAAAATTAGGTGTAAAATATAAAATAACTCAGGGCTACATTCATGCATTAGCTCCAAAAGGTTTAATAGGTTCAAAAATTACTTTTTCAAAAATTTCAGTAGGAGCAACTGAAAATTTGATAATAGCCGCTACATTAGCTAAAGGAACCACAATATTAAAAAATTGTGCAATAGAACCAGAGATAAAAGATTTAACAAATTTTCTAATTAAATTAGGATGTAATTTAAAATGGTTATCAAATCGAACAATTAGAATTAAAGGGGTAAAAAATATACATGAAATTAAATATTCAGTGATGTTTGATAGGATTGAAGCGGGAACATATTTAGTTGCAGCCGCTGCTACAGAGGGAAATTTAAGAATCAAAAAAGTAATTCCAGAAGTAATAAAGACTGAGATTGATATTTTAAAAAAAATTGGTGCAAAAATTTTAGTAAAAAAAAACCAAATTCATATTTATGGAAGTAAGAAAATAAGAAACACAAATATAAAAACGGCACCTTATCCAGGTTTTCCCACAGATTTACAAGCTCAAATTATGGTATTGCTGTGTAAAGCAAACAAAAAATCTTTGATTAAAGAAGACATTTTTGAAAACAGATTTATGCATGTTTCAGAATTAAATCGAATGGGTGCTAAAATTTTAATAAAAGGGAACAAAGCTTTGATAGAGGGAAATATTAAATTTAATGCTGCAGAATTAATGGCAACAGATTTAAGGGCTTCGGTTTCTCTTATTCTTGCAGCTCTTACAACTAAAGGTAAATCAATAATAAACAGAATTTATCATTTAGACAGAGGGTATGAAAATATAGAAAAAAAATTAAAGAGAGTTGGTGCAAAAATAAGAAGGATAAATTAATGGGGAAAAAATATTTAGCCCAAATTATTGCAAATGATAATGAGGGTTTACAAATGATTTCAGCCTGTAGTGCTGGTGCAAAAGTAAGAGTTTCAGATATTAAATATCTTAGCTCAAGTAAAGTTTTTTTATTATCTATTGAGCGTACTAAAATCGAAGGTGAACAAAATAACAAAAAGATTAATAGTATTTGTCGGTTTGATTTCGTAGATAATGTAAAATCTAAGAATATTAACCAGAAAAATGAGAAATTAATAATAGAACTTATTGCAATAGACTATATGAAAAATAATGATAATTATGAAATTAATTTAATTTTTAAAAATAATGCTCACATTGTTTTGACAACAGAAGCTATTGAAGTAAGGCTAGAAGATCAAAATGAGATCAAAGAATAATGAAAATATTAAAAAGTAATAATAAAAGTTTTGATAAAGTTTTAGATAATCTACTTATAAAACGAAAATATAAGATTAAATCCAGCTTAATTTCAGTCACTAGCATTATCAACGATGTGAAAAAAAATGGAGATAAAGCTTTGTTAAAATATGAAAAAAAATTTAACCAAAATAAGACTATTATTCCCTCATCTAAACAAATTTCAAAATCAATAAAATCTTTAGATAAAAAAGTTAGAAAAGCAATTGATCTTGCATATTCAAGAATTTATAAATTTCATTCTTTTCAAAAATTCAAAAACATTTCGTACTCTGATAAATTTAAGAATAAACTTGAATATAAATATTTGCCAATCGAGTCTGCTGCAATTTATGTTCCAGGATCCTCTGCTTCGTATCCCTCTAGTGTTTTAATGAGTACAATTCCTGCAATAGTTGCTGGAGTTAAAAGAATAGTAATGATTAATCCTAGTTATAAAGGAAAACAAAACCCAGCAGTTTTATATGCAGCTAAAAAATGCAAAATAAAAGAAATTTATTCAATTGGTGGTCCTTCGGCTATTGCTGCAGCAGCTTATGGAACTAAAAAAATTAAAAAAGTTGATAAAATAGTAGGACCAGGAAATTCTTTTGTGGCAGCTGCTAAAAAAGAGGTTTTTGGTGATGTTGGAATTGAAGGTATGACCGCAGGACCATCTGAAATTTTAATTGTCTGTGATAAATTTTCAAATCCAGAGTGGGTTGCAAGTGATTTAATTGGTCAAGCTGAACATGATGTTTTAGCACAATGTATTTTGATTTCAAAAGATAAAGGTTTAATCCAAAAAGTTAAGACTGAAATCTCAAAGCAATTAAAAGAATTACCAAGAGTTTCTATTGCAAAAAAAAGTTTAATTAGTAATGGAATTTTAATACATATTAATTCAGATAAAAAGATCACAGAAGTGATAAATAAAATTGCACCTGAACATTTAGAATTAAACGTAAAAAATTATAAATCATTTATACCTAAAATCAAAAATTCAGGTTCAATTTGTTTAGGTAAATACGCAGTCATGGCGATGACTGATTATAATGTTGGATCAAATCATGTATTGCCTACTAATAGTTCAGCAAAATATTCTAGCGGAATAAGTGTTAACGAATTTTATAAAAGAATTTCATATATAAACTTATCAAAAAAGGGTATTGAAAGTCTTGGACCATCAGTTATAACTCTTGCAAATTATGAAGGGTTAGCTGGTCATGCTCAATCTGTTAAAAAAAGAATAAGGAGAAAATAAATTTGTCAAAACAGGATTTACTTGAATTCAAAGGTAAAGTAACTGATTTATTACCTAACGCTATGTTTAGAGTTCAATTAGAAAATGGTCATGTCGTTACTGCACATACTGCAGGCAAATTAAGAAAAAATAGAATAAGAGTATTACAAGGTGATAATGTGACAGTAGAAATGACCCCTTATGACCTTACAAAAGGCAGAATAATCTTTAGAGGTTAATCTTTTGCCTCGGTAGCTCAGGAGTAGAGCAGAGCCCTGAAAAGGCTTGTGTCGGAGGTGCGAATCCTTCCCGAGGCACCATCAAAATATCTTGAAAATTCTTATAATAAAAATTAACATCGTAAGATAATAATAACAAAAGGACTAAGAAATAAGATGAGTACATTAAAAGGAACAGTTAAATGGTTCAATGGCAAGAAAGGCTTTGGATTCATTGAAAGAGAAGATAAAGAAAAAGATGCTTTTGTCCATGCGAGCGCAGTGAAAGCAGCTGGTATGAGATACCTTAATGAAGGTGATAAAATAGAATTTACTCTTGAAGATGGTCCAAAAGGCCCATCAGCGGTAAATTTAAAAAAATTGGACTAATACTAAAATTTTTAAAGGACGTTTTTCTCACAAATAGATTAACGTCCTTTTCTTTTAAGGGTTGAATAATTTAAATATTTGTCATAAAAGACCCGCATGATTATAAATAATACACTGATGATAACTTCAAACAGTTCTCACAAAAACTGTTTCCATAGCCTATAGGCTATTTATTTATAATATAATTTTAAATCCACACAAAAATAATATAAAAACAAGGAATGCCTGGGTGGTGTAACGGTTAGCACGAAAGTTTGTGGAACTTTAAGTTTGAGTTCGATTCTCAGCCCGGGTACCAAAAAATGAATAAAGAAAATAAACTAGTTCCTGGATTACCTCCAGGATTTGAAGATCGTTGGGATAAAAAAATTCTTCTCAAAAAAAAGCTTTTAGAAGCTATTGAGAATAATTTTATAAAATTCGGAGCTGAAGCTCTTGAAACTCCCTCGTTCGAAATCGCAGAAAATATAGGATCTTTTTTGGCAGAAGATGAAGCTAATCCTATGTCTGATGTATTCTCATTTAAGGATGGAGACAAGAATATAACTCTTCGTTACGATCTCTCAAGTCCCCTTGCAAGATTTTATGCTCAAAACAACCAAGAACTTCCATCAATCTTTAAGCGATATCAAATTCAAAATGTATTCAGAAACGAAAAAGCTGGAAATGGTCGATACAGAGAATTTATGCAAGCAGATTTTGATATTGTTGGAAATGTTAATCCTGCACAAGCAAATGCAGAGCTTTGTAATTTAATATCAAGCACACTAGCAGATTGTGGATTAAAAAAAGATCAATTTACAATTAATGTGAGTAACAGAAAAATAGTTCAGGGTTTAATTGATGATTTAAAAATTTCTGAGGAAAAACAAACAAAAGTTATTAGAGCAATTGATAAACTCGATAAGCCTGGTTTTGGGTTAAAGGGGGTTGAAGACTTACTTAAAAAAGAGAGAAAAGATCAAAGTGGAGCTATCACTAAAGGAGCTGATTTAAGCAATGAACAGGCAGCACAAATATTAAATTTTCTAAAAATAAAAGATTTAAAAAAATTAAAAGAAACTTTAAAAAATCCATTATCTCAAGAAGGAATTCAAGAATTAGAGAATATATTTCAATTACTTGGATATGGTTCAAATTTAAATCAAGTTAAAACAAACTTTACGATTGTGAGAGGGCTCTCGTACTATGATTCATTTATAGTTGAAACAAATTTAAATTTTAAAGTGACTAATAATAAAGGTAAGGAAATTGAGTTAGGTAGTATCTGCTCAGGAGGATCGTACGCCAAACTTATTTCAAGGTTTAGAGGTGTTGATGTTCCTGGGACTGGAATTAGTTTTGGTGTAGACAGGTTGTTATTCGCATTAATTCAGTTAAACCAAATTCAAGTACAATATCAGAAACCAGTTTTAGTTTGTGTCATGGATGAAAAATATTTAAAGAATTATTATGAAATTGTTGATCAATTAAGAGATAATAATATTAATGCAGAAGTTTTTTTAAACACTAAAAAAAATCTTGGTAAACAACTCGATTTAGCAAACAAGCGTGAATTAATAGTAGCAATTATTTGTGGGGAAAATGAGTTTAATGATAATACTGTGACCATTAAAAACCTTAGAGGTGTTAAGGGTGAAAATAACCAAACAATCCCAAAATCAAATTTAATAAATGAAATCAAAAAACTTATCTGAAAAAATCCTTAAGTCTGTTAAAGGCAAGGGATTTAAATATATTGAATTACCCTCAGTAATTGAAACTAATCATATTGTTCAAAGATCTGGTGAAAATTTTAGAAAATTTATTTTTTCATTTATTGATCAAAATGGGAATGAGCTATGTTTACGTCCAGATTTAACAATAGTTTCTTGCCTAAGATATTTAGAAAGTAACTTAAGAGGTAAAGAAAAAATATTTTATAGTGGGCAAGCGTTTAGGAAATCTCAAAATAGAAAAGACTCTATAATTAGAAATCAAATTGGATTTGAAATCATTGGTTCTAAAGATGAAAAAAATGATGATAAAGAAATTATTAACACTTCTTTAAATTCTTTAAAAAATTTAAAATATACCTCGGGCACTTTAACATTAGGAAATGTTGAAATATTTAAACTTTTAATATCTAAACTGGATATTCCAACTAGATGGAAATTAAGATTATCAAGACATTTTTGGAGAGAAGACTATTTTAATGATTTGTTGAAAAGGTTGGAAACAAACTCTGATGTTGATCCAACTATAGTTGAGATAGATAAAAAACGTTATCTAAAAATGCTCAGAGGTGACAAGAACTCAATCGTTGCTGAAAGATCAATTGAAGAAATTTTAAAGCGTTTTGATAAAAAGATAAAAGATCCAAGACGTCCGAGTAAAGGAAGAAATGTATCAAAAATTATTAAAGAGTTTTTAAAGATTAAATGTCCAATCAATAAAGCTGCAGATGTATTAAACAAATTCTTTAAGAAATATCAAATAAACTTAGTGGTAGATCAAAGATACTTTCCAACCTCAGTTAACAGAACTTCAAAACTAAATGTAGTTTTTTCAACCTCATTTGGAAGACAACTTGAATATTACACAGGTATGGTTTTTAAAATTGATATCAAATTAAATAATAAGATTAAAAATATAATTAATGGTGGAAGGTATGATCAATTAATTTCTGACCTTGGATCTAAAAAACAAATATCAGCGGTAGGGGCTGCATTAAATTTAAATTATTAAAATGAAAAATATAATCAATATAGGAATTCCAAGTAAAGGCAGGCTTAGAAAAGACGTTTTAAACATTTTTAAAAAGAAAAAATTAAAACTAGTTTCTGAACGAGGTGAGAGGGACTTAATTGGTTCTATTAAAAATAAATCAAACATTAAAATTCTTTATTTGCATGCAAGAGAAATTATTCAAAGACTAGGAGATGGTTCTTTAGATATAGGTTTTTCAGGCTTTGATTTACTTAAAGAAGGAGAAATTAATATCCAAAAAAAAAATTAACTTAGTCAAAAAGTATGAGTTTGGAAAAGCAACTCTAGTTGTTGCTATTCCAGATCCGTGGATTGATGTGCAAACAGTAGCTGATTTGGAAGAAATTGCTTTTGAATTTAGGGATAAAAAGAAAAA
This sequence comes from Pelagibacteraceae bacterium AG-325-J17, assembly GCA_003282825.1. Taxonomy (GTDB): domain Bacteria; phylum Pseudomonadota; class Alphaproteobacteria; order Pelagibacterales; family Pelagibacteraceae; genus Pelagibacter. The sequence goes on from QBYM01000004.1 coordinate 38,803, forward strand.
AAAATTAAGAGTTGCAACCAAGTATCCAAACTTAACTAAAGAATTCTTATTCTCTAAGGGTGTAACACAATTTCAATTAGTTGAAAGTTTGGGCGCTACCGAGGCTTATCCTTTTACAGGTTCTGCAAATTTGATTACTGATATCAGTTCTACTGGTGAGACTATAAAAAGTAATAATTTACGTATCCTTAAAGATGGTGAGATTTTAAAATCCCAAGCATGTATTTTTACTTCAAGGAAAAACTTTAAAAAAAAAGGTTTAAAAGCTTTAGTCAAATTACTTACCAAGTAATTTATCTTTGAAATAAATTAGGATTATTTTGATAATATCTAAATTTCTAAATATTGCGTAAAGAGCTATCAAAATGGCTATTATAAATATAATTTTCAAAATAAAATATAATTCCATTAAAAACCCTTATAATACAAGTTACGAATCATGGACACAATTTTATTAATTATTTTAGTTTCTTTGTTAGGCACAACATTAGCTATTTTGTATTTGAATATCAGATCTAAACCCAAGTCAGAAAGTAAAGAGCCAGAAGAAATAGCTAACTTAAAAACTGAAATAGTTACATTAAAAGATACATTAAATAATACTATCAATACTTCACTTGGTACCATGTCGACTTCCTTCAATGCATTATCAACTGGGGTTACAAAAGATATGACTGAAGCCTTAACAAAAGTTGATGAGAAGGTTGGTAGTTTTAATCAACAGGTACAATTACTAAATCAAAGCCAGGAGGGTATTACTAAAATTTTAGCAGGTGTTAAAAAATATGGAACTTTAGCAGAGTATTCTCTTGATGCTTTAATTAAAGATTTATTGCCTGCATCTCAATTCATGACAAATGTTAAAATGAAAGAAGATACGAGTGAAAATGTAGAATTTGCAATTAAACTTCAAGGAGATGTTTTAGTTCCAGTAGACTCTCATTTTCCTGTAGAAAAATTTAAAGCAATTACTGATGCACATGAAGCCGATGATAAAAGAGAAGTTGCTGATGCTAGAACAAAACTAGCAAGTGCTTTTAAAGCTAAAGCTAAAAGTGTAATGGAAAAATATATAGTTCCACCTAAATCAACAGATTTTGCAATAGTGTATGCACCAACAGAGAGTCTTTATAAAGAATTGACTGAATATCAAGATCCAAGCACAAAAGAGCTATTAACTCAAGAACTAATGAAAAAATATAAAATAGTAATTTGTGGCCCTAATACTCTTTCAGCTTATTTACAATCCTTACATATGGGATTTCAATCACTGAAAGTTCAAAAAGGGGCTACAGAAATATATAATCATCTTAAAACTATCACCACAAGATTTGAAAAACATTTCGATAATATAATTACACTTAGAAAAAAATTAGAAGAAGCGATGAATGTGGTAGATAAGTTTGGTACTGATGCAAGATCAATTAGTAGAACTTTAGAAAATATAAAAGATCCCGAGCAGGTTGAGAAAGCTGTTCAAACAGAAAATGTAGAAAAATTTGTTGAAAGAAATAAACAGCTTAAAAATTAATTTCTTTTTTCCTTTAATACCGATTATAAGAAACTTCATGCAATGGAATAGAAAATATGATTATCCTTCGTCATCAAGAGCAACAGTAGATGGAATTAGAAGATATGTACTAGGAGAGTCAAAACTACCAAGTGTTACTTCAATTTTAGATGCAACCAAATCTGAAGAAGATAAAGCAGCTTTAGCCAATTGGCGCGAAAGAACTGGTCAAAAAGAAGCCGAAGCAATTACAAAAGCTGCGAGCAGTCGAGGTTCTAAAATGCATAATTATTTAGAGTCTTTTCTTTTAGGAAGAGAAAATTTAAGTTTTTTTGAAGATGGTGAACAATACAAATCTATGGCTAAACAAATTATTGATAAAGGTTTAAAAAATAGGTTAGAAGAAATATGGGGAGTTGAATGTACTCTTTACTATCCAGAAAAATATGCAGGAACTGCTGACTGTGTTGGTGTTTATGAAGGACAATCTTGCATAATTGATTTTAAGCAATCTAATAAACCAAAAAAAGCTGAGTATATAGATTCATGGTTTTTACAAACCAGCGCGTATTCTTTAGCTCACAATATTGTGTATAATACAAACATCACATCTTGTGTAATTCTTGTTTGTACAGTAGATAATCTATTTCAAGAATTTAAGATTCAAGGCTCAGAATTAATTACTTACCAAAATTTATTCTTAGGAAGACTAAAAAAATTTAATGAACTCTCAAATTTAATTTAAAAATGGATAAAATAGTAATTTACGACACAGAAACGACTAACAGTACTATTTGGGGATCAATTATTGAAGTCGGGGCAATTGTAGTTGATAAAAATCTTAAAGAGATTGGAAAACTAAATATCAGAGGCAGAATGCCAGAAGGAGAAGTCCCTTCTGCTAAAGCACTTTTAGTTAACTCTACAAGTATTGATTTACTTACTAAAGGCAATTATTCACATTATGAATTTTTAAGTGCAGTTGAAAATTTCTTTATAAAAGCTGCTCCAGCTATGTTTATGGGCTGGAGTAATTTAAATTTTGACAGAAGAATGTTTCATTTCAATTTTTTCAAGGGAAATAGGTATCCTTATTTAACTCACTCTTCACCAAATCAGGAACACGATGGCTTACATGTAGCAAGAGCTGCTCAAACTATAGATTCTAAAACATTAAAAACAGAATTAACAGAAGCAGGAAATGAGAGTTTGGCCTTGGAGGGTTTGGCCCGTCAGCAAGGTTTTGATATTTCAGCAGCACACACTGCTTATGTAGACGCACATAATTCCTTAAAAATTTTAAGAATTATAAAAGACAAACATAAAACAAATTGGGAAAAATTTTTAGGCACTTCGACAAAAAGTAGTGTGGAGTCTATTTTAAAAGGTGAGGGTATATATTCAATTTTTGAAAATGTTAAAGGGAGAAATATGATGTATCTAGTTTGCACATTACATCCAAATCATTGCTTTCATCCTTCTTATGCATCTTGGGGTTATTTATGGGATTTAAGAAGAGATCCAGAGCCATTTTTAAATATGTCAGTCAATGAGCTTAAAGCAAATTTAAAAAAGATTAGTCCTAAAGCAACTCGAGTGATTAAAACCAATAAAGCTCCAATAGTTTTAGATAAAAAGTTTGCATTAAAAGAAAAGGCTTATGCTGATCTTGATTTAGAGACAATTAAAAAAAGAGCAGAATTAGTAAGAAGTAGTGAAAAATTTTGTCAAAATATTCAAATTATTAATAGGGAAGCAGCAGAGGAAAAAGCACAAACCAAAACCCAAGAAGATTTATTACCTGAGGAAACTCTTTATGAAAAATTTATCCCTAACAAAGATACAGCTTTATTCAAAATATGGCATAGCTCTTCCTGGGAAGAAAAATTAAGAATGTTAGATAAATTTCAAGATAAAAGATGTAGCTGGTTTGGACAAAAAATTATCTATCAAGAGGCACCACAAATTTTACCACCAGATTTATACAAAAATATTAAAAGTGAAATTGCGAGACGAATTTTAAGTAAAAACAAAGAAAAGTGGCAAACAATTGGAATGGCTTATAATGAAATCGATATATTACGAGATCAAGCAGATAATAAAGATGATGATGAAGAACTTAAAAAATTAGATGAAATTAATGAATTTATTATGTCTATTGAAAAAAAATATGAAATTGCCTAGTTGACTTTAGGACACTAATTTATAGAAAGGGATTATGCTTGTAGATTTTAAAGATGAAGACTTTGATAATAAAGTTAAAAATGAAGATGTGTCAGTTATTCAATTTAGTGCTGCTTGGTGTGGACCATGTAAGGCCTTAAAGCCAGTTATGGATAAATTAGCTGAAGAGTATAAAGATAAAGCAGGATTTTATTATGCAGATATTGAAGATGGTGGGATAAATACAGGAAGTGCTGCAGGAATAAGAGGTGTGCCCACAGTTATTATTTACAAAAAGGGTATAGAAGTAGATAGGAAAGTTGGTGGAGTACCAGAAAGCCACATGAAAGAATTTTTAGAAAAAAATATCTAATTTAAGTTTAAAACTTCTGAACATAAATAAAGTGATCCAGTAATTATTAATAAGTCTCCTCGATTTAATTTTATAGATTTTATAGCCTTTTCAACACTTTCTGCATACTTTACATTTGGTAAGTGATTAAATTTATCTTTTAACTTTTTACCGCTAATAGCATTTGGTTGATTTGGTATATCAACAGTTGTAATTGATGAAATATTTTTTAGATATCCAATATAACTTTCATGGTCTTTATTGGCCATCATGCCAACTATTATATGTTTATTACAATCTAAACTTTGGAGGTAATCATTTAATACCCTTGCACCATCTTCATTATGATCTCCTGATATTAAAAATAGATTATCCTTAACTAAATTTTTTAAGTTTCCAGTAGTAATCTCTTGAAGTCTTGCAATGTTGTTAATTTTTTGGATGCCTATTTTGATATTTTCATCTTTTATATTAAAATCTAACATTCTTAAGGTTGCTATAGCGGTTGAGATATTCTCTAATTGATAAAGACCAAGAACATTTGGTTCTGGTAGTTTCAATCCACCAAATTTATCCTCATAATAAAAGTAACCATTTTCTCCATTTGTAAAAGAAAAGTCTTCATTAAAGAAAATCTTGTTTGATTGATTCTTAGAAATATTCCTTTTGATATAGTTCATCGTATTTTGATTTTGTTTTGCTACTATGACATTTGAATTCAAAAGATTTGAAGTTTTTTCAAAAACAATTTTCTCAATAGTTTGGTCATTTTTAGGAAGCCAATCCAAATGATCTTTGCTTATTGATGTTATGATGGTTGCTAAATTTTTCTTTAGTATGTTAGTGGCATCAAATCTAAAAAATAACCCAGACTCAACTAAGTTAATATTCTTTGGATATTGAGCAGCCTTATAAAAGTAACATGCTGTAAGAATTTCAAAAAAAGTAATTGGCTGATTATTATTAACTTTTTCTACTTCTTCAAAGAGGTCAGCTAGTTCATCATCTTTCAGCTCCTGGTTATTAAATACAAACCTTTCATTTATCTTTTGTATGTGGGGGCTAGTGTAAACATTGCATTTTATATTTGCCTCTTTTAAGATTGAATAACATGCTTGAATGGTTGAATTTTTCCCATTTGTGCCCACCACATTTATAGCTTTAATTTTATCTTGTGGATTTCCAAGCTTTTCACAAAGATTTAAAATTCGATCTAGGCTTAGATCAATTTCTTTAGGATGCAACTTTAGAAAGCGACTGAGTATTTTCTGTAGTTTCATTTCCTTCAGTGCTTATAGCAGAATTTTTCCTTAACAATATTGATAATAAATTTCCAATTTTTTCAGACAGATTTTTTCTTTCAATAATTATGTCTACAAAACCAGTTTTTTCAACATATTCGCTTTTTTGAAAACCCTCTGGTAGCTCTTCTTTGACAGTGCCCTGAATTACTCTTGCACCAGCAAAAGCTATTAAAGCTCCTGGTTCAGCAATATGAATATCACCTAACATAGCATATGAAGCTGTAATACCCCCAGCCGTTGGATCAGTAATACAAACTAAGTAAGGAAGATTATTTTTTTTAAGTTCATTAATTGCAAGAGTTGTTCTAGTCATTTGAGATAATGAAATTAAACTTTCCATCATCCTCATTCCACCACCAGCGCTAATACATAAAAATGGAGTTTTATTTTCTATAGCGTGTTGAATACCATACAGAAAAGCCTCTCCTTCAGCAGCAGCCATTGAGGCTCCTAAAAAATCAAAGTCAGATGCCACTGCAGTGATTTTAATATTATTAATTGATCCACTTACCACCATCATTCCACAATCCATTCCAGTTTTTTTTCGTGCACTCTTTAATCTGTCTTTATAAGATTTTGAGTCTGTCCATTCTAAAGGATCATCTTTTGGAATAGGTGTTTTAAAAATCTCATAATTATTTTTTCCAAATAAAATATCAAATCTTTGTCTCGGTTTTATACGATGATGTTTATTACAGTCAGAACATACCCAAAGGTTTTCTTCCAAATCTTTCTTTAAGATTGGACCTTTACAGCATGACGTCCAGTCACTATTAGCTATATCTTCTTTGGATGCTCTTTTATGTATAGCAGTTTTAATTTTTTCACCTGCTTTTATTATTTTAGTAATCCAATTCATTTAATTTTATTTTTTAATTTTCTCACTACATTAGTAACATTTATGACAGTATTTTGTCTTTTTTTAATTGATTTTGTAATTTCTTTGCAAATCGCACTTCCAACAACTAATCCATCAGCCTTTTTCAATAATTTTATAGTCTTTTCAGTAATACCGAATCCAATTACAACATTTTTTGATTTATTTTGTTTTTTAATTTTTTGGTATTCTTGAATTATTCTTTTTGGTGAAACTTTTAATTTTCCTCCTGTAGTAGATAACATACTAATATAATATATCATGTCATGAGAGTCTTTGATAATTTTTTTTAATCTTAATTTAGAGGTAGTAGGCGAAATAAGCTGAATAAAATTAATCTTATTTTTTTTGCATTTTGAAGCAAAAATTTTATTTTCTGGATGAGGTAGATCCACAACTATTAAGCCATCAACTTTTGATTTCTTACATTTTTTAATAAATTTATTTTCGTTGTATTGATAAATCATATTATAATAGCCCATTAGTATAATTGGTTTGTCTTTTCTAAATTTCTTAAATTTGCTTACAATCGAAAAGATATCATTTATTTTAACCCCATTTTTTATTGCACGATAAGCACTTGTTTGAATTTGTCCCCCATCTGCAATAGGTGTGTTATGTGGAAATCCTAATTCACAAATATCAGCATATTTTGAGATTGATTTTAAAATTTCTAATGATTTTTTTTTAGTATTGTCACCTGCTACAGTGTAGGTAAGAAGAGCAGGCCTATTTTCTTTTTTAGCTTTTTTAAAAGATTGATTTATTAGAGAATTATTCATTAATATTTACCCAATCTATCCTTTAAAATATCTCTATCTTTTTTGGCATCCCCACAGGAATTGACTATTAAAATTGTATCCTTACTTAATTTCGGTGCAATCTTTATGGCTTCAGCAAAAGCATGACTTGGTTCTAAACTTGGATTTAGTTTTTCAAATTTTGTTACCATCTTATATGCGTTTAAAGCAGCTTCATCTGTTGCATACGTATATCTTGCTCTTTTGGTATCTTTCAAAAAACAATGAATCGGACTAACTCCAGGATAATCAAGACCAGCACTGATTGACTCTGTATCTTGAATTTGTCCCTCATTATTTTGACATACATAAGACGCGGCACCATGCAAAATTCCAATCTTAGCATTTCTACTTAAAGGAGCTGCATGTAATTTTGATTTCTTAGGTCCTCCAGCTTCTACACCAATTAATTCAATATGCTTTTTATCATAATCAATAAATTCGCTCCAAAAACCATAAGCTGAACTTCCACCTCCAACACAGTTAATTAATTTTATTTTTTTTGGAATTTTCTTAAATTCTTTTTTCAATTGAATTTTAAGTTCTCTTGAGATTTGAGCTGTAGACCATCCACAGATTTTAACAAAAATGTTAGGGCCAACAGTTGAACCCACACACATGTGAGTATTATCACAATTTGAAACCCAATATCTCATACATTCACTCACTGCATCTACTAAAGTTTGACTTCCAGAATATACTGGTACAATCTCTGCACCATTTCTTCTCATTGCATCACAATTTGGTTTTTGTCTCTTAATATCTTTAGCTCCCATAAAAATTTTACATTTTAGACCAAACTTTTTTGCCGCCATACTTAGCATTTTTCCCGCATATCCAGCACCTGTATCACCTACTATATATTTTTTACCCATTGCCTTACAGATTAAGGCGTGAACAGTTGCATTATATATTTTGTGAGCTCCACCATTTGCCTCTGAAACAACTTTTGCCCAAATTTGTGCACCACCCAAATGACTAGATAAATTTTCTAATTTAATAAATGATGTAGGAGATCCTACGTAATTTTTAAAATAAAAATCTCTTTTTTTTATAAAATTTCTTTTTTTTCTTAGTTTATGAAATTCTTTTGTAAGATCCTCTACAGGTTTTTTAAGAGTTTCTGGAATAAAACTTCCACCAAATTTACCACCCCAGAAACCAAATTTGTCGTGTTGATCAATTAAAGGAATATTTTTTTTAAGCTTCATTATTTAAATCAGTTAATTTATTTAAGAAAGTTTCTATTTTGTTAATATCTTTTAATCCAGAAGTTTCCAACCCTCCAGATATATCAATAATATCTGCTATTTTCTTGTATTTTTCAAGATCATCATTAATCTGAATATTTCCTGCTAGCATTAGTTCTTTATCAGACTGGATATTCTCAATTAAAGAATGATTGAATGACATACTTTTTTCGTATCCTTTACTATCAAATAAATAGATATCAGAAACATCCTTATATAACTGATAGTTTTTAACATCTTCAGAATTTTCAATAGTTAATGCGGTTATAATCTTTTTATTATATGTATTTTTTATAAATCTTATTTTATCAACACTACAGTTATAGAGCTGATAATAATCAAAGGGTAAATTTTTAATTTCTTCAAGAATAACTTTTTCAGGATTAACCAGGACTGCAACATAAAATGAATTTTTTTTATCAATATCAGTCAGCTCTATTAATTTTTTTATATCAACATACCTTTTTGATTTTGGGTAATTAACAATGAAACCTATAAATTGAGGAGGACTTTTATGATTGACTATATACCTTAAAGTTTTGGTGTCAGAGACACCACAGATTTTTGATTTAAGAATCATTGACTTAAATGATCGATTAAAGATGAAATATTTTTTTTAATGTTACCTTTAGTTATAGGCCTACCTATTACCAGCCAATCACTTCCATTTTTAAAAGCTTGCTTGGGTGTTAAAACTCGTTTTTGATCATTAGCTTTTAGGTTAATTCTAATTCCAGGGGTAATTATTTCTTTTTTAAATACTTTTTTGACTATAATTACTTCTTGAGGACTACATACTATGGCATCAAGTTTTGCTTTATTTGCTAATTTAGCTTGATGATAAACTAATTTTCTTACATCTTTGTTAAAACCAATTTCTTTTAATGATTTATTATCCAGAGATGTCAAAATTGTGACTCCAACCAACTTAGTTTTACCTGAAACTTTTTTACAAGCTTTAAGGGCCTCTGGTCCGCTACTTATATGAATTGTCAAATAATTAACTTTTAAATCTTTAATTGCCTTAATTGTTGAAATACATGTATTGGGTATATCGTGAAGTTTAAGATCCGCAAAAGTTATTTTATTTTTTAAATTTGATAAAAAGTTTCTACCATTCTTTGAGTTAAGAAACTCTAACCCAAATTTATAACCAATTTTTAGTTTTGGACTTTGTGTTTTTTTGATAATTTCTTTGATTTTTGAGATGTTATTAGTGTCACAAGCAACAAATATTTTATTCTTTTTCATTATTTAACTTTTTAAACAAGTCTTTTGACATTTTCCATTTTATTGTTCTTTTTTTTGGGACATTAATTTTTGTGCCTGTTTTAGGGTTTCTTCTTATTGACTCTCTCTGGATATTTGTACGGAATGTTCCAAATCCTCTTAATTCTACACCTTCACCTCGATTAAGAGTATTTCTAATTTCTTTTAAAATTATATCTATAAGCTTATTTAAATCGCGAGATAGAAAATTAGGGTAGGATTTTTTTAACTGTTTTATTAGCTCTGATTTTACAATTGCCAATTTTATACTTTAATCTTTATTTTTGTCTTTTTTCTTTAAATCTTCCGATAAAGATGAAAATGGTAAATTTTTACCTGAACCCTCAGATCCATATTTTTCTAGAGCTTCTTTTTTTTCTATCTCTTCTAGAAGTTTAATACTTAGAACAACTTTTCTTTTTTCAATATCTAATTCTGCAATGGCACAATCAATTCTTTCTCCACCAGTAAATCTTGATGGTCTTGAGTCAGCTGCGTTGATTGCGATGTTTGATTTTTTAATTAATAAATCAAGATCACATCCTTCAGGCTTTACATTCAATCCTTTATTATCTGTAGAAATTATTTTAACCGTAATTGTTTGCTTAATTTTTTTATCCTTAAACCAATTAAAAGGATCTGGTTGAGTTTGACGGAAACCAACTCTAATTTTTTGATCTGGAACTTTTATTTCTAAAACTTTAACCTTTATTTTGTCACCTTTTTTATATTTAATTAGTTCTTCCTCACCATTATTTGAATAAGTTAAATCATTACAATGTAAAAAAGTATCAATTTCAATATCTTCAATTTTAACAAATAGCGAGTATTCATTTTTATTAACAATTTCACCTTCTGCAATTGTACCTACAGGAAATTTTTTTTCAAAAGTCTCAAAAGGGTTTTCTAAAGTAAGTCTATGTGAAATTGCTACTCTTCTTTTTTCTTTATCTATTTCTGTTATAACGCAATCAATCTCGTCATTTATTTTAAACATTTTTTTAGCAGTAGCATTTTTTTTACTCCAACTTAGTTCACTTGAATGAAGTAAAGTAGTTAAACCTGGTTCTAATTCACAAAAAGCACCAAAGTCCATAATCTTTACCACCTTAACTTTGTAAACTTTATTTAGTGCATAGTTTTCTATATGTTCAAATGGATCTGGAGATAGTTGTTTTACTGAACAACCAACTTGTAATTTTTCTTTATCAACAGTGATTACTTTGAGGTCATGTTTTTCTCCAATGTTAAAAACTTCATCTGGATGATTAACTCTTGAGTATGATATTTCTTGAAGATGAACTAGAACATCTAATTCACCGTTTACATTAAAAAAACATCCAAATGTACTATAACCTTTTACCTCTGCACCTTTAATAATATCTCCTACTTTATATTTTTCTATTATTTTGGCTTTATCTTCTTTTTTAAAAGACGATATAATCTCTCTTCTTGAAACACACGCATTACCTCTTATTTTATCCAATTTAATTAAAGCAAACTTCTGAGGCTCATTCATCAAATGACTTATATCTTTTAAAGGTTTGTCACTTATTTGAGAACCTGGTAAAAACATTAGAGAACCAGTGTCTATGTGCTCTACAATGCATCCACCTTTACACTTTGAAGTAATTTTTCCCATTATAGGTTCATTTTTTTCATAGGCCTGAACAAGCTTATCCCAGCCTTTTATTTTTTGAGCTTTATTTGCTGAAACTAATACCTCACCATTTTTATCCTCAATTTTTTCTAATAATACAGAAATTTTTTCACCTATTTTAATTTTTTCTCCCAGACCCATGCTTTTAAGTTCGTTAATATCTAAAACAGGCTCGCTTTTTAATCCTTCAACAAAAAGGAACACAAATTTGTCAGTAATCTTATTTATTTTACCATCAATAATTTTACCTTCTTCTATTTGAATTTTTGAAAGTTGTGAATTTAGTAGTTTTTCGAATTCTTGAGTCTCAGGGCTTGAAAGATCTTTATAAATTTCCATTAATGTTTAATTTTTTGTCTATAATTTTTTTTATTTTTAAAAAACAGGCTCTTTTAGATAAATTTGACGTGTTAATCAATATAGAATCTTTGGTTTTCTTTAGAGGGGAAATTTTACGATTATAGTCACTTTTATCACGTTTTTTAATGTTTTTTAGAACGTCTTTATAATTAATTCTTTTATTAAGCCCCTTAAGCTCGTTATATCTTCTTAAAGCTCTGGTTTTAATATTTGCTGTTATAAAAAATTTTAAATTTGCATCTGGGATGATTTTGTAAGTAATATCTCTACCATCTAAACAAGAACCATCAAATTTTTTTGGGGGATTATATGCGCACTTTAATTGAAATGAGTGCACTAATTTTCTAATATTCTTGTTTCGTGCAATTAAAGAAGCTTCAGTTCCAATTTCATCAGTTAAAAGCTTTTTGCTTTTAAGCTTATCTAAATTTAAATTTTTAATTTCTCTTTTTATAAAACTTTCATTATATCTATTTCGATGACTGGTCTTAAGATAAGCTATCATTCTATAAATCTTTCCTGTGTCTAAATATAAAAGATTATAATGTTTTGATATTGTTTTACATAAAGTGCCAGCACCAGCCGCTGCAGGTGAATCAACTGCAATTTTTAATATATTTTTTCTAGATTTCATTTTGTCAACATTTTGATGATGCTTAGAAATGAAGGAAAAGAAGTTTTTATAGAATCTTTGTCATATATATGCCACTCTCCTCCAAACGATAGTGCAGCAATAACACTTGTCATAAAGACTCTATGATCTTTTAAATAATTCTTTATTTCAATTTTTTTATTTATTTTCAACTTTGGGTTTCCAAATATTTTAATTGAATTTTTTGTTGTAATTGTTTTAACTCCCATCATTCTTAGAATTTTTGAACCCCATTTTAATCTTGGACTTTCTTTTTTATTAAGTTCTTCTAAACTTTTAAAAAATGATACACCTTTTGCTTTTGCTGCTATCAAAAAAATAATTAAGAATTCATCAATAGTCTCACTGTTTAATTTTGAGGGACAGTTTATAGATTTCAATTTTTTTGGACTTTTAATAAAAATGTCAGCTACCATTTCTCCTTTATAGATTTTTTTTTTTGAAAATGAGATCTTAACTCCCATTTTTTTCAAAATAGTAAGTATTCCAGATCTTGATGGGTTAATATTTACATTTCTTATTAATAATTTAGAATTTTTACTTAATACAGTTAGAGCAATAAAAAAAGCACTAGAACTTATATCAGATGGAATTTTATAATTTATTGGATTAATTTTTGTTACTTTATTTATCTCAATTAAATCAAATTTTTTCTTTTTTTTAATCTTTATTGGTAAATTTAAATGTTTAAAAAAAAGTTCTGTGTGATTTCTTGATTTTTTTGCTTTTATAATCGTCCTTCCATTTGTCTTTATTCCTCCGAACATAATACTACTTTTACATTGGGCAGATCCTTTTTTTTCATAATATTTAATTGGTTTTAATTTATTAGATCCTTTTATGGTTAATGGTAATCCATAGTTTTTATCAAGCTTAAAAGTTGCACCAAAATCACTTAGTGGATCAGTTACTCTTTTAAAATCTCTTTTTGATAAGCTTTTATCACCTATCATTTTGATTGGGACTGGAGTATCTATTAAAATTCCAAGAATTAATCTGCCAAGTGTTCCAGAGTTTTTTGCGTTAATAGTAAGGTTTTTTTTATATCTATATCCGTCAATTCCTTTACCGTAAACTTTGCATATCTTATTATTTATAATAATTTTTATTCCAAGTTTTCTTACAGCCTGTATGGCAGCCATAACATCTTCAGAAAAAAGTAAATTCTGGGCTTTTGAAACTCCATTAGATAGAGATGAGATTAATACCCATCTGATGCTTAAGCTTTTATCACCAGGAATTATAATCTTTCTATTAAAGTTGTTTATTCTTTTGTTAAAAATTATCTTATTTGCCATTAATAATTAATTAAATTTAAAACTGTTACCAAAATAAGCATTTTTAGCATTAATATCTTTAACAAGATTTGATGGAGTATCTTGTGCAATTATTTTACAATTACTTAAAATCATAGCTATATCTACGCAAGCTAAAAGGTCTCTTGCCTGATGATCACAAATACAGATAGTTATTTGATTTTCCTGTTGAAGATTAACTATTATTTCTTGTAACATTTTTATAGTTAACACATCTAAGGCTGCAAAACATTCATCTAAGAGAAGTACTTTTGGATTGCTCAATAAAGATAATGAAATAACTAATTTTTTTTTCTGACCTCCTGATAAAAATTTTGCTTTTATATTTTTAACATTTTCTAGTTCAAACTTCGAAAGCAAATAATCAATTCTTTCTTGTCGTAAATTTTTATTTTGTATTACGATTTCACTAATAGCTTTAAGATTATCTAGAAGTGTTAAATCATTAAAATAGCCACCATACTGTGGTACATATCCAACTTTAAATTTTTTAGTTCTTAAATAAATAGGATACTGAGATACATCTTCACCATTAATTTTAATTTTTCCATGTTTAGGGTTGATTAATCCTGTTATAAGATTAAAAATAGTTGACTTACCCACACCATTTGGACCAAGCATGCCAAAAATTTGACCTTCATTTATTTTAAAACTTATATTATCCAGAATTAACCTATTACCATATGCAAGAGATATATTTTCAAATTCGATTATAGATTTAATTTTTTTAAAAGATTTGATTCTAAATTTTTTAATTACTGCCATTTTTTTTACTTAAAGATTTAATATTTACTTTTTTATTTTCTTCATACATAGAAATCTTAATATCTTTTGTTTTAATATCCACCTCAATTACATCTGCTTTTAGTGAACTTTCTTTGTTTTTGAAAATTACATTTTTAGAAATTATCATTAAATTCTTATTTAATGAAAATTCAAGATATTCTCCTATAATTATATTATCTAGATATTGAATTTTTACATTTTTTGAAAAAATAGTATCAAAATTATCAATATCATATTTACCAAAGTTAGAGGATATATCTATAGTATTATAATTTCTTAATTTTATTACAGCATCAATTGTAGTTAAATAAATAATATTTGAATTATTTTGATCAATAATTCCTTCAGTTGCCTTTAAAATATATTGATTACCACTAGAGTCTTTAGACTTATATTCAACATCTTTGATAACATTTGAGCTTTCTATTTCCTCTTGAACAATTTCTTTTTTTTCCTCTATTAACTCATTATTATTCTGATTTAAATTGAAAATGATTAATAATAACAGAATTAAAATAGAAATTATAAAAGATACTCTTAAAAAAAAACTTTTTTCCATTTAAGATATATTTGACTGCAAAATATTATGAATATGAAGTACACCTATTGTTTTAAGTTTATTTTTTTTATTAAAAACACATAAGGAAGTAATTTTCTTACTATTCATTACAGAAAGAGCTTTAGCTGCTAGTTCATTTTTATCTATTCCAATTGGGTTTTTAGTCATAATTTTACTAACTAACAAATTATGCAAATTTTGTTTCTTTTGAGTAAATCTTCTTAATTCTCCATCAGTAATTATCCCTCTTGTTAACTTTTTTTTATCTCTTACAAGTAAAAAACCTAATTTTTTTAAATTTAAAATTTTTAATGCATCTTTCATTTTTAAATTTTCACTAACAAAAGGTATAGCTTTATCTTTAAGCATTATATCTTCTACTGTTTTTAATTGTGATCCTAAAGTTCCAGCAGGGTGAATTTTTTTAAAATCTTTATTATTGAACTTTTTTTGTCTCATTGTAGCAATCGCTAATGCATCGCCTAAAGAGAGCTGTGATGTCGTACTTGAAGTTGGAATAATACTACCTGCCTCAGTAACTTTTGGTATTAACAGTTTAATATCTGCAGATCTGTAAAGCACAGAGTCTTTTTTTGAAACAATTCCTATTAGTAAAATTTTGTTTCTATTAACATATTGTATGATATTTTTTAATTCATTAGTTTCTCCTGAATTACTAATTAGAATTACAATATCTTTTTTTGAAATACTTCCTAAATCTCCATGAGAGGAGTCGCTAGCTGATAGATAAAATGAAGGAGTCCCAACGGATGAAAATGTTGCTGCTATCTTATTTGCAATTAGTCCACTTTTTCCAACTCCACACAGGATAACTTTGGATTGGCATTTAACAATTTGTTCAACAGCTAAATTAAATGAATTGCTAATACTATTTCTTAATTTGTTTAATGCTTTTATTTCTAGATTTATTACATCCTTACCAATTTTGATAAAATTTTTTTTTTTCATTTAATGAGACCAGATATCATCTTTAAAAAAAGCTAAATCAAGTTCAACCCTTGTTTTTAAAAATTTAAGACAATCTTTATATAAATCAATCCTTTTTTCTCTAATTAAAATATTATTTAATTCATTATGTATTTTGTGAAGGTAAATTACATCATTTGCACAATATTTCATTTGAGCAGGTGTTAAGTCTCCACCAAAATCTGAACTTTGAAATTGTTTACTTATATCTACATTTACAAATTCTTTTATTAGCGTTTTTAAGGAATGATTATCAGAATATGATCTCGCAAGTTTTGATGCAATCTTAGTATCAAGGATATTATTTGTATCAGTTTTAAGATAATATTTTATATGAGCAATATCAGCTCTACCATAATGAAAAATTTTTGTAATATTATCATTATATAATATTTTAGATAAATTTGGAGCTTCATATTTAGATCTATCGAGCTGAATTATATGAGCATCAGAATCTCCTGAAGAAACTTGTATTAAACACAAAGGATCACGTCTGACATTTAGACCCATGAACTCTCCATCAACAGCTATTACGTTGCCTAAATCTAAATCATCTGGTAAATCATTTTTGTGAAGTTTAATATCAATACTCATTATTCAGTCATATATATATGAAAGCAAAAAATTGTCTAATTTTTGGTGGAAGTGGCCAAATAGGAAGACATCTTATTAGAAAGTTAACTAAAAACAACTATAGAGTAACCGTAGTTACCAGGAATATCCATCAAAAAGGTCATATTATTAAAACGCAAGGAAATGCAGGATTTATCAATATCGTTGAAGCAAATATTTTTGATGAAATTAAAATCAAAAAATTATTTGTGGAAGCAGATATTTGTATAAATTTAATAGGAATATTATTCGAAAAAAGAGGAAATTCATTTAAGAATATACATACGGTATTTCCGTCAATTTTAGCAAAACTTTGTAAGCAATACAATTTAAAACATTTTATTCATTTGTCAGCACTAGGGATAAGTGATGCAGTTGACTCTTTATATGCAAAAACTAAAATAGAAGGGGAAAAAGAAATACTAAAAAATTTTTCTTTATCTACAATTTTAAGACCCTCAATAGTTTATTCTGTAGATGATAATTTTACCACAAATTTTATGACTTTACTGAATAGATTGCCAATTTTCCCACTTTACTACTCAGGAAGAACAAAGTTCATGCCAATACATTCTTCCGATATAGTTAATGTAATTTTTACTGTAATTTCTCAAAATATTTATTCTCAAATTATTGAGTGTGTTGGTCCAGAAACAATTACATTCAAGGAAATTTTGGAAAAACTATTACTATTAATTGATAAAAAAAGATTTTTAGTAACTTTTCCACTTCCTTTAGCTAGATTATCTGCGAAATTTTTTCAACTTTTTCCCAAACCTTTACTCACTGAAGATCAATTAGCACTATTGAAATATGATAATATTAAATCAGGTAATTATAAAACTAATTTTGATTTAGGATGTCCTGCGAAATGTTTTTTTGAAAAAGAGGTTGAAAAATATTGTTACATGTGGAGAGAAGGAGGTCAATTCTCACTAAATAAAAGTAAAAAAAAAAATTAGGCAAACGTATATTGAAAAATTAAATAAAAACTAAGCTGATTTAATTTTTTTTTCAATGAACTCTGGAACCTCCTCTTTATCAGTTACATCCTCTTTCTTGCCTTTTGGTTGATATGCATAAAGAAGATGAAGTTTACAATATGAAAAATCTTTGAGAGAAGATCTTCCACAAAAATAAAAGTTTTTCTCATCAGGATGACCTATTGGCCATTTACAAGAATTTTCATCTAATTGTTCTAAAGTTTTAGGATTTTCTGGTTCAAAATCTTTTTCAATTATTAAAGATTTAAATTTACTTCTGCGACCCTTTTTAGATTTAATATCTTTATCAATTACTGCATTTTCAAAACTTTCATTTGAGGTTGCCGTTCTAGTTTTTATTTTTGCTGATAAATTAAGCCTATGAGCTTTACCAATCACTGCATTCCTGCTAATTCCACCAATTATCTCAGCTATTTGGCTAGCTGTATTTCCTTTTCCCCATAATTCTTTTAATTTAGATACTTTTTCTTCAGTCCAGCTCATTTTAACTATATAATGTGTTAATATATTTATTAACCACAATATACTGATATATATAAAAAATAAACAAGGATTTTTTATTAGTTATGCACACATATTTGAAAAAACAATTATATTTATTATTCAATCGTAACTTGTATTTAATTTTTTAGTTTATAAAAAGTTTATAAAATAGAAAAATGAGTTATTTAGCTAAAAACTATAATAGAAAAAAAATATCCTTTGTAAAAGGTAAAGGAAGCTTCCTTTACACTAAAAATGGGAATAAATATTTAGATTTTGTTCAGGGAATAGCTGTTAATTCATTAGGGCATGCTCATCCACAATTAGTTAAAGCTATTAACCAACAATCAAAAAAACTCTGGCATGTATCCAATGCATTTGAAATACCTGAAGGTGAAGAGTTAGCAAAAAAATTAGCAGAAAAAACTTTTGCAGATTATATTATGTTTCAAAATAGTGGCGCAGAAGCTACTGAAGCTGCTATAAAAGTTGCAAGAAGATATTTTTTTTCAATAGGAAAACCAAATAAAAATAGAATTATTTGTATAAAAAATTCATTTCATGGAAGAACTTTAGCTGCAATCTACGCTAGTGGTTCTAAAAAAATGACAGAAGGTTTTGGCCCAAAGGTTGGGGGTTTTGATCATTTTAATTTTGGAGATCATAAAAAATTAAAAAAATTAATTTCAAAAAAAACAGCTGCAATTATGGTTGAAACAATTATGGGAGAAGGTGGAATTAAAAAAATACCAGATTGGTGCCTAAAAGGATTAAGAAAACTATGCAACAAAAAAAGAATTTTATTAATATTAGATGAAGTCCAATGTGGAATAGGTAGAACAGGAGATTTCTTTGCATTTGAAAGCTCTAAAGTGAAGCCAGACATAGTACCCATTGCAAAAGGGATTGGTGGTGGATTCCCTATAGGGGCAGTTTTAATGAATAAAAAAGTTGCTTCTGGTATGACCGCAGGAACACATGGATCAACTTTTGGGGGCAATCCACTTGCAATGAAAGTTGGTATTACAGTTTTAGATATTATATCAAAAAAAAGCTTTTTAAATAAAGTTAAATCAAATTCTAAATACTTCCATATTCATTTAGGGAAAATTAAAAAAAAGTTTCCGAATATTATAAAAGAGGTAAGAGGCCAAGGTTTTCTAATTGGCTTACAACTTTATAAAGACCAAACAAAATTCATAAAACAACTTATGAATAATAAATTATTAACAATTAAAGCTGCGGAAAATGTTGTTAGAATTTTGCCTCCTTTAAATGTAAAAAAAACTGAAATTGATAAAGCTATTAAAATCATAAAGAAGGTTTGTTCAAAATATAACTAATGAAACATTTTATTAATCTTAAAGATATCTCATCAAAAGATCTTAGAAAAATCTTATTAGATGCTAAAAAAAGAAAAAAAAAAAGAAATTCACTCAATACTCTTGAGATAGATAAAGGATCCCCTCTAAAAGGTAAACTATTAATTCAAATGTTTGAAAAATCAAGTTTAAGAACTAGGCTGAGTTTTTATCTAGCAATAAAGCAACTAGGGGGAGGTACATTAACTTTGAGAGCCAATGAACTTCACTTAGGTTTAGGAGGAGAGACATTAGAGGATACAGCAAAAATTTTATCAACATATGGTGATGGCTTTATGTTAAGAACAGATAAAGATAAAAAAATAGAAAATTTCAAAAAATTTCTTACAATACCAGTAATAAATGGTTTAAGTCCTTCTTCACATCCAACACAAGTTTTATCTGATATTTTTACTGTAGAAGAAATTAAAAAAAAACCAATCTCAAAAATGAATATAGCATGGGTAGGAGACTCAAATAATGTACTAAATAGTTTAATAGCAGCCTCTATAAAATTTAACTTTCAATTAAGCGTTGGATGTCCAAAAAAATATTCCCCTAGTAAACCAATCTTAGATTGGGTCAAGAGTTTTAAAAATAAAATTAATATTTTTGATAATGCAACTAAAGCAGCATCTAAAGCAGACGTAATATTTTCAGATAAAGTGATATCTTTGAATGATAAAGTGAACAAAAAGAAAAAATTAAATGATTTTAAAAATTTTAGGATTACAAAAAAATTAATGGAAAAAGCAAAAAGTGATTGTATATTTTTACATTGTTTACCAAGAGGCTCAGAGGTAGATGAGGAAGTTTTTTTTAGCAAACAATCAAAAGTTTGGCAGCAAGCTCTCAATAGAGTACATGTTCAAAAAAGTATTTTATTGTATTGCTTTGGAAAACTAAGGTAAAGATAAAGGACTATCTGAATTTTGGTTTAGATATTTGATAACCGAAGCTCTATCTTTTTCTTTTCTTAGTCCTGCAAAAGCCATCTTTGTTCCCTTAATCCATTTAGCAGGTTTTATAAGGTAGCCATTAAGCTCTTCAAAGGTCCATGACTTTTCATATCCTGCAAGAGCTTTTGAATATTTATAATCACTAACAGCTCCAACCTTTCTACCAACTACATTATACAAAGCTGGACCAATTTTATTTTTTCCCCCTTTTACAATAGAGTGACAAGCCGCACACTTTTTAAATATTTTTTCTCCACTAGCAACATCACCCATTGACATTAATACAGCAATATCAAATACCTTTTCTATCGTTTCATTTGTGGAAGCAACCGTTGTAGTAATTTGATCTACTTCAACGCTGTAGCCAGGGGTTTCAGGTTTTTCAACATGAAAAATGACTCCAGAAATCTTACCTAATCCAATAATTAGCAAAGCAACCATTAAAATAGCTGCAATCACCTTATTAATTTCAAAAGAATCCATTTTATAAAAATATATTTTGAACGTATAACACTATAAATTAAAAATTGCTTATATTTTAATGTACAATTTTGCCTCTGTTTATAATCTAAAACTAAATAAAAAATAGAATGAAAACATTAATTATTATCCCATCTAGATTGTCAGCAACCAGATTACCTGGCAAACCATTACTTAAAATTAATGGTTTATCAATTATTTCACATGTTTTTAAAAAGGCTGAGGAGACAAATATTGGTGAAGTCTTTGTGGCAACTCAAGATCAAGCAATTATTGATGATGTAAAAAAAAATGGTGGTCAGGCAATATTAACTAATAAAAATCATAAAACTGGCACTGATAGAATAAATGAAGCAATTAAAAAACTTGGAAGGACAGATGTCGAATTAATTATGAACCTTCAAGGAGATGAACCATTAATGAATGTAGCAGATATTCAAAAGTTGCATGCTCAAATGGTTAAAACAAAATTTGAATTGGGTACTTTAGCTTCAAATATTATAGATCAAGAATCATATGATAATTTAAATGTAGTAAAAGTTGTTACTAAAGAGAGTTTAGATAATAGTCAATTTCCAGAGGCTATTAATTTTGCAAGAAAACTTAATGATAAACCTAAAAATATTTATAAGCATTTGGGTATCTATTGTTATAAACTAAAAACTCTTGAAAAATTTGTTTCACTTAATCAATCTGCTAATGAAATTAAGTTTAAATTGGAACAGTTGAGAGCGCTGGATAATGAAATAAAGATTAATGTTGCATTTGCAGAATCTTCTCCAATAGGTGTTGATACTAAAGAGGATTTTGTAGCCATAAAAAAAATAATGGAATATAAATCTAAATGAATAAAATATATTTTCAAGGAACTTTTGGAGCATACTCGCATTTAGCAGCATTATCAATTAGTCCTAAAGCAGAAATATTACCTTGTAAAACTTTTGATGAATGTTTTTTAAAAGCATCAAAAGACCCAAATTCAAAAATCATAATTCCTGAGTCAAATAGAATTACAGGCAACATTGGTATTGAGTATTTGATTTTTGAATACAGGCTTAACATTTATTCAGAATATTTTCAAAAAATTGAACATAATTTATTGGGTATTCCTGGCACAAAAATTTCTGATATAAAAGATGTTTATTCACATGGTCAAGCATTATCGCAGTGTTCTAAATTTATAAAATCAAATAATTTAGTTGAACATGTAAGAGCAGATACTGCAGGGTCAGCTGAGATGATTTCAAAAGATAAAGATAATAAAAAAGCAGCAATTGCATCTTTACTAAGTGCAAAAACTTATGGTTTAGAAATAATAAAAAAAAATATTGAAAATGAAAATGGAAATTTAACTAGATTTTTAATTATGGGAAAAAATATCTCTCAACCTGAGTTTGGTAAAAAAAAATATATTACTTCATTTTTATTTAAACTTAAAAGTAAACCAGCAGCTTTATATCAATCTTTAGGTGGATTTGCTATTAACGGAGTTAATTTAACAAAATTACAAAGCTATCCTGAAAAGAATAGTTTTGATTCTTTCTTTTTTTTATGTGATCTTGATGGTCATATTGAAGATCGAAGAGTACAAAAATCTTTAGAAGAATTAGGATTACATTGTCAAGATTTTCACGTCCTAGGTGTTTTTGAAGCTGACAAACAACGAGAAAAATAAAATTTTATTCTTTTCTTGTAGACTAGAAATTATTACTGCTATAATACTTTTGGAGGCTAGAGGTGGGTGCTGCTTGAACCCGACCAGATCTTAACGGAAGCAGTCGTAGAGACAGTTATTCAGGTTCTAGTCTCCTTAATAAAATTTATATGAATAATAATTCTAAAGTATTAGCTTTAAAATATAGACCTCAGATTTTTGAAGATCTTATTGGTCAAGATGTTGTTTCAGAAACTATAAAAAATTCCATTAAAGCTGACAAAATACCTAATGCATATTTATTTACTGGAATTAGAGGCATAGGAAAAACAACAATTGCAAGAATAGTTGCAAAATCTATTAATTGTTCAAAACCACTTGATAATCAATGTAAAATAAAATGTAAAAATTGCGATGCTATAACTAATTCAAATCATATTGATGTTTTGGAAATGGATGCTGCAAGTAAGACTGGTGTTGATGATGTGAGAGATTTAATTGAATTCTCAAGATATGGACCCACTATAGCAAAATATAAAATTTTTATAATTGATGAAGTTCATATGTTGAGCAAACAAGCGTTCAATGCTTTGTTAAAAACATTAGAGGAACCACCTGAATATCTTAAATTTATTTTTGCTACGACAGAAATTAAAAAAATTCCAATTACAGTTGTATCAAGATGTCAAAGGTTTGACTTATCAAGAATAAAATCATCTGAATTATTCGAATTTATAAAAAAGATTAAAGATAAAGAAAATGGTAAAGCTTCAGACGAAGCTTTAAGATTAATCGTAAAAATATCAGAAGGTTCAGTTAGAGATGCCTTATCTCTATTAGATAGAGCTCTATTAAGTTTAGATAAAGGGGCTGAATTAGACTTAAAAGCGGCTCAAAAAATTTTTGGTTATTTTGATAAGTCACAACTAATAGATCTCTTTAAACTAATTTTTGAAGGAAATGAAAAAAAGGTTATTTCAATTTATAGAAAAATTTATGACCAGGGAGTTGAACCAAAAATTTTTATTAATGATTTTTTAGAAATACTTTATTATTTAAAAAATATAAATTCATTAAGTTTAGAAAGTACAAATTTTTCTTTAAATGATGATGAATTTAGAAAGATTAAAGAAATTTCTAATGTTTTAGAAAGTCAAACACTAATTTTATTTTGGCAGTTCACTATAAAAACTCTTGAAGAACTAGATATTGTTTCAAATCAAAATTTATCGATTGAAATGTTTTTGACAAGGCTGATACATTTAAGTTCTTTAAATTTAAAAGATAATTTCGAAAAAGAAATTAAAATTGATAATCCTATTGAAAATAAAGAAACTAATATTTCCTCTAAAATGATTAATCAAATAAAGAATGTTTCTCAAGAGGAAAAAAATAAGCCAGAAGTTCAAACTGAAATTAAAGCTAATAAAAATTTTATTATTAAGTCATTTAATGATTTAATTGAGATTTGTTCAAATAAAAAAGAAATAAAATTAAAATATGAGCTTGAAAAAAATGTTCATCTTGTAAAGTTTGAAAACAATAGAATTGAAATATCTTTTAACGAAAGTTTAAATAAAAATTTTGTAAAAGAATTATCGTCTAAACTTTTTGAATGGACTAATGAAAGATGGATAATTACATTCAGTAAATCAAAGGGGGCAAGGTCTATAAAAGATCAGCAAAAAAAAATTAAAGAAAAATTAATTAACGACTCTAAAAACTCTGAAATTTATAAAGATATGATTAACAATTTTCCTGATGCTGAATTAATTAATGTTCAATCAAAAGACAAAGGTGATGATCATGACTGATTTTAATAAAATTTTAGATAAAGCTAAAGAGTTGGAAGCTAAAATGAAAGAAAGTCAAAAAAAAATTAAAGAAATAAGAGTTGAAGGAGTTTCAGGATCAAACTCAGTAAAAATAACTCTAGATGGGGAAGGAGAGATGCAGACAATTAAGTTGTCTGATGAAATTATGCACGAAGACAAAGTTATAATTGAAGATTTGATTGTTGCAGCGCATAATTATGCTAAATCTCAGCTTAAATCAAAAACTTCAGAAGAAATTTCAAAAGCCACAGGAGGTTTTGGAATACCTGGTTTTAAATGGCCTTTATAGGAAATGCAAAATATTAGTGAGATTGAAGAACTTATAAAATTAATTTCAAGACTTCCAGGTTTGGGTCCTAAATCAGCTAAACGTATTGTTTTAAAATTAATTAATAATCGTGATGAATTGGTTAAGCCGATAGCTAATGTATTGGCCACAGTTTATAAGAATGTGAATAGATGTAATTCTTGTGGATCATTAAAGTCAAATTTAACAGGTTGTATTAATTGTGATAGTTCAAAAAATAAATATACAAAAATCTGTGTAGTCGAAGATATTGCTGATCAATGGTCAATTGAAACTTCAAATATTTTTCAAGGATACTTTCATATTTTAGGTGGTACGATTACCTCTGTGGGCCAGAGAAAGGAAGATCTTTTGATTAATTCATTAGTCGAAAGGGTTAATAGAGATAATATTGAAGAGGTAATTTTAGCAACTAGTGCAACTGTTGAAGGTCAAACTACTGCATATTATGTTCAAGATAGTCTTAAAAATACTAAAGTTAAGATCACAAAACTTGCTCAAGGATTACCAGTTGGAGGAGAGATTGAAAGTTTAGATGATGGTACTTTATTTTCTGCTTTCAAAAATAGGTCAAAATTAAATTCTAATTCTGATTAGATTTTTTTAAAATTCTATTTAAATGTAGAAGTGGCTCTGTATACCCAGATGGTTGCTCTTTTCCTTTAAAAATTAAATCACAAGCAGTTTTAAAGGCTATAGATTTTTCATAATTGTCACTCATTTTTTTATAATTTTTGTCATTTTCATTCTGTTTATCTACAATTTTGGCCATCTGTTTCATTATTTCTAAAACCTGAATTTTTGTTGTAACTCCATGGTGTACCCAATTCGCTATGTGTTGTGAGGAAATTCTTAAGGTTGCCCTATCTTCCATCAATCCCACATTGTTTATATCTGGAACTTTTGAACAGCCAACTCCCTGGTCTATCCATCTAACTACATACCCCAATAATGTCTGTGCAGAATTTGAAATTTCAGAGTTAATTTCATCTACAGACCAATTGGGTCTATCAGCGATAGGAATTTCCAAAAGATCATTTATTTTAGCTTGCTCTCTATCTTGAATTTTCTTTTGCTCATCAAAAATATTTATCTGATGATAGTGGAGAGCATGTAAAGAGGCAGCAGTAGGAGAAGGCACCCAAGCACAATTAGCACCAGCTTTTAAATGATTAATTTTTTCGTCTATCATTTCTTTCATTTTATCTGGCATAGCCCACATACCTTTTCCAATTTGAGCTTTACCAGAAAAACCACACTTTAGTCCAATATCCACATTGTTATTTTCATAAGCTGAAATCCATTTAGATGATTTCATTTCTCCCTTTTTAATCATAGGCCCAGCTTCCATTGATGTATGCATCTCATCTCCAGTTCTATCTAAAAAACCTGTATTTATAAAAAAAACTCTATTTTTTAGGGTTCTGATGCATTCTTTTAAATTTGCTGAGGTTCTTCTTTCTTCATCCATTATACCTATCTTGCAGGTATATCTTTCTAATCCAAGCAGCTCTTCAACTTTAGAAAAGATTAAGTCAGTAAATTTTGTTTCTTCAGGACCATGCATTTTAGGTTTTACGATGTAAACAGACCCTTTTCTTGAATTTCTTTTTTTTTTTAAATCATGAAGAGCACATGCAGTTGTTAAAAACGCATCCATAATTCCTTCTGGAACTTCATTTCCATCTTTCAAAATTATAGATGAATTAGTCATAAGGTGTCCTACATTTCTTATTAAAAGTAAACTTCTACCATGCAATTTCGAACCAATGCCTTCTTTTGAGATATAACTTCGATCTGGGTTAAGTTTTCTTTCTAAATTTTTTCCATTTTTTTCGAATTGAATTTTTAAATTACCTTTCATCAACCCTAACCAATTTCGATAGCAAGCAACCTTATCTTCAGCATCAACAGCTGCTACACTATCTTCATTATCACAAATTGTTGAAACAGCTGACTCAGCAATAACATCACTTATTCCTGCAATATCATGAGCAGCACTAAATGCTTTAGGATTAATTATTATTTCAAAATGAAGATTATTATTTTTGATTATTACTGCTTCTGGTTTATTTGCATCACCTCTGTGGCCAACAAATTTACTTTTATCTTTAAGTTTATATTCATAATCATCTTTTAAAATAACAAGTTCTTTGTTAATTATTTTTAAAGCTGTAATATTTTTCCAGCTTGTCCCTTGAATTGGAATAAATTTATCAAAAAATTCTCTTACATATTTTATTACTTCTTGCCCTCTATTTGGATCATATCTTTCACTTCCACCTTCTTCAGACTCAATTATATTTGTTCCATAAAGACTATCATATAAGCTTACCCACCTTGCATTGGCAGCATTGAGGGTGTACCTAGCATTCATTATTGGCACTACTAATTGTGGCCCAGCTATTTGGGTAATTTCATCATCTACATTACTTGTCTCAATTTTAAAATCAGATCCTTCATCCTTTAAATAGTCAATCTCTTTTAAAAATTTTTTATATTCTTCAATTTTAATTTCAGCTCCTCTATTTTTAATATGCCAATCATCTATTTTTTTTTGTAAAATTTCTCTTTTTTCAATTAATTTTTTGTTTAGTGGTGATAATTCATGAACTATATTATCAAATCCTTGCCAAAATTTTTCTGGGGAAATTGAAGTTTCTTTTAACAATTCATCATTTACAAATGATAATAACTCATCAGAAACTTTAAGATTGTTAACGTTTTGGTATTTCTTATTCATTAGAATATATCTAAAACCCTTGTAAAATTAAGTCAAATATTTAATAGTAGCATTGACATTTTCTTGTCATTTTCCATACTTATGTAATACCAAAATTTTATATGAAAAATTATCTCAATTTTGAAACTGATATTAAAGAATTAGAAACAGAAATAGAAAAATTAAAAGACCCTTTTAATCAAAGTGGGGTTTCTGAAGTTGACACACAAAAAATTTCCAAAATTCAAAGTGACCTTGATGAAAAATTGGAAATGATTTATTCTAATCTTGATCCATGGCAAACTACAATGGTAGCTAGACATGAAGATAGACCAAAATCAAAATTTTTTATTGATAATTTATTTGAGGATTTTATTCCACTATCTGGTGATAGACATTATGGTGAAGATAATGCAGTCTTAACTGGTTTTGCCAAATTTGAAGGTCAATCAGTTTTAGTTATAGGTCAAGAAAAAGGAGATGATTTAGATACTAGAATTAAAAGAAACTTTGGGATGATGAGACCCGAAGGTTACAGAAAAACTATACGTTTAATGGAATTAGCTAATAAATTTAATTTACCAATAATATCCTTTATTGACACTCCCGGAGCTTATCCTGGTGTAGGAGCAGAAGAAAGAGGTCAAGCAGAAGCTATAGCTAAATCAATTGAATGCTGTATGAAATTAACAGTTCCTACAATTGCAATAATAATTGGAGAAGGTGGTTCTGGAGGGGCAATTGCTTTAGCATCTTCTAATAAAGTAGCAATGTTAGAAAATGCAATTTATTCTGTGATTTCACCTGAGGGATGTGCCACCATTTTATGGAGAGACCCAAAAAAAATGTTAGATGCAGCTAGAGCAATGAAACTTTCAGCAAAAGATCTATTAAACCTGGAAATCATTGATGAGATAATTCCTGAACCACTTGGTGGGGCACATAGGGATAAAAATTTAATGCTAAATAATCTTAAAATATCAATAAGTAAAAACTTACAGGACTTTAAAATAATGACACCAGAAGAAATATATAATGATAGAAAAAATAAATTTCTTAAAATTGGTAGAAGTAAAGGATTTACAACTAATCTAGATAGCCTAAGCACTACAAGACTAAGTAAAAATTTTAATCAAATTTTTAAATCTAAAAAAACATTGATCATTGCTATTGGAGTGTCAGTTATTCTATTAACTTCATTAATTTATTTTTTATAATGCTCCACAACAGTTTTTAAACTTTTTCCCTGTTGCTTCACATTTTTCATTTCTAGAAATCTTTCTATCCTTATGTAGAATTAATAAACATTTTGGATCATTTGAATTAATTTTAGTCTTTTCTAACGCTGGAGATTCTTGGACTATTTTTAAATTCATTAAAATTGTTATAAAGTCTAATTTTAATTTATTTAATAAATTTTCAAATAGATAGAATGCTTCCTTTTTATACTCAACTAATGGATCTCTCTGTCCATAAGATCTTAGTCCTATAACTTGTCTTAATTGTTCTAAATATTGAATATGTGATTTCCAGTTAATATCAATTGATTGTAAAAAAATCCTTTTTTCTATATCTTTTGCTTGATCTTCACTTAAAAGTTTTATTCTTTCATTTCTTGCTTCATTAAATTTACTATTTAATATTTCTTTTAGCTCTTTATCACTACATTCATTCAATGTTTTTAAATCAGACTCTAAAAAGTCCTTACCCAAAATACCTTTAATTTTGTTATCAAAATCAGAATTTTTAGGATTAGATTTTTTTAGTATTTTTAAAGGTATTAAACTTTCAATTATTTCGTTTAAAAAATCTGTGGAATATTGAAAAATTTTATCACTATTCATAGCATCTTTTCTTTGAGAAAAAATTACATATCTTTGGTCATTCAGCACATTATCAAATTTTATCAAAGTTTTTCTAATATCAAAATTTCTTGCCTCAACTTTCTGTTGCGCTCTCTCCAAGGCTTTATTTATCCAGGGATGGTCAATACTTTCACCATCTTTCAAACCAAGCTTTTCTAAAATATTATTCATAGACTCTGATCCAAAAATTCTCATTAGATCATCTTCGAGACTTACATAAAAAATTGAGCTACCCTCATCACCTTGTCTTCCAGATCTTCCTCTAGCCTGATTATCTACTCTTCTGGATTCCATTCTTTCAGTACCAATCACATATAAACCTCCAAGAGATTTAATTTTTTCCTTATTTATTTTAAGCTGATCTTCATCTATCGACCCTTTCTTTCCACCAAGCTGAATATCTACCCCTCTACCAGAAATACTAGTTGTAATTATTACAGAATTTTCTTTTCCTGCATTAGCAATTATTTCAGCTTCGTTCTCGTGGTTTTTTGCATTCAGTACCTGATGTTTAATATTTTCAGTTTTTAAAAGATTAGAATATATTTCTGATTTATTTACACTTGATGTAAATACCAATAATGGCTGTCCTTTTTTATGACATTCCTTTATCTTTAATACTATAGCTTTATTTTTTTCACTCTCAGTTCTAAAAATTTGATCATTAAAATCATTTCTAATCATCTTTTTGTTAGTTGGAATTACCACTACTGGTAAATTATATATTTCAAAAAATTCTTGAGACTCTGTTACTGCAGTACCTGTACAACCAGAGATTTTTTTATAAAGTTTAAAGTAATTTTGATATGTAATTGATGCTAAAGTTTGATTCTCAACTGCAATATGAACTTTTTCTTTAGCTTCTAGAGCCTGATGTAAACCATCTCCAAATCTTCTTCCTTCTAAAATTCTACCAGTTAATTCATCAATAATTTTTAATTCATCATTTTGAATAATATAATCTTTACCTTTTTGAAATAGATGATTAGCTCTTAAAGCTTGATTAACATGATGAACCAAACTTAAGTTTTCAGGATCATAAAAATTATTATTTTTAAGAATACCAGCATTTGAAAAAATTTTTTCAACATTGTTTATTCCTTCGTTGGTTAAAAGAATATTCTTTTCTTTTTCATCTATCTCATAATCTTTTTCATTTAAATTTTTTGTTAATTTATCAATAGCAAGATATTGAGTAGTTCTATCTTCTGCCTCTCCTGAGATTATTAAAGGAGTTCTAGCTTCATCTATTAAACAAGAATCTATTTCATCTACAATTGAAAAAAAATGTTCTCTTTGAACCATTTCTTCATTTGAATATTTCATATTGTCTCTTAGATAATCAAATCCAAGCTCACTGTTAGTTGCATAGGTGATGTCACAATTATAATTTTTTTTTCTTTGCTGATCATCTTGATCGTTGTTTATATAACCAGATGTGAGCCCAAGAAAATTATATATAATTCCCATTTCTTGAGAGTCTCTTTTTGCTAAATAATCATTTACAGTGACTATATGTACACCCTTTTCACAAAGAGCATTTAAATATGCAGCGAGTGTTATAGTTAAAGTTTTACCCTCTCCAGTTTTCATCTCAGCAATTTTGGCTTGATGCAAGACTACACCACCTACCAATTGTACATCAAAGTGCCTTTCTTTCCTCATTCTTCTAGAAGCGTCTCTCACGAGAGCAAAAGCCTCTGGAAGTATCTCATCGAGAGTCCCACCATTTTTTATTTTTTGTTTTAATTCAAGAGTTTTTTTTGGGAAGTCCGAATCAACCAGCTTTTTTGTAGACTCTTCTAGAGAATTAATTTTTTGAACAATTTTTTCTATCTTATCTAATTCTCTTTGATTGCTAGATTTAATGAATTTTGAGAATAAGTTGAGAGGGTTTAACATGACTTTTTGATATATTATTTACATATATCCTTTAATATAATTATGAAATAATTATTTTAAATACTATGGGTATTAATTTAACCAATTTTTTATCTTCTAAATCAAAAAGTAAGAGAATGATGGAATTTCAAGATTTAGATCATATTGATGGTGTATCAATTTCAACTGTTTGCGCAAATTTATATAATAATTCGAGAGATGATTTAGTTATGTTTTATTTCAGGGATGGGGCAAATAGTGCCTCGGTATATACTCAGTCAAAAATAATATCTGAAAATATAAAATGGAATTTAAATCAAAAAGCCAAAAAAATATTTTCATTATTAATTAACACAAGAAATGCTAACTGTTTTACTGGAAGACAAGGTTACAAAAGTTTAGAAAAAATAGCTGAGATAACTTCTCAAAAATTAACGGAAAAACAAAAAGAAGATGAAGATGAACCAAAAAAAATTAAATCAAAAGAGATAATTTTTGGATGCACTGGCACAATAGGAGAGAATTTTCCAGAAGATAAGATAAAATCTAAAATACCTGAACTGATAAGTAAAATAAAATACACTCAAAATAAATTAATTTGGATGAAGGCAGCTCTAGGAATAATGACAACAGATACTCAACCAAAGATGGCAATGGAGAAATGTTTTATTGGAAATAGTGAGATAAAAATATTTGGAGTTGCAAAAGGCTCTGGCATGATCCAGCCAAATATGGCAACCACTTTAGGATATATATTTACAGATGCAGACATCAAAAATGATATTTTAAAGAAACTTTTAAGGAAAAATATAGACACAACATTTAATGCAATTACTTGTGATAGTGACACTAGTACAAATGATATGGTTTCTATTTTTTCAACAGGAAAATCAAAACATCCTAAAATAAATAGTTCAAATGATGAAAAGCTTAAAGACTTTGATAATGCATTAAATAAAGTTTTATTAAATTTAGCTAAAAGAATTGTAGCTGATGGAGAAGGAGCATCCAAATTTATCACAGTTAATATTCAAGAATGTAAGAGTGATGTTGAAGCTAGAAAAATTGCCTTTTCGATATCTAATTCTCCTTTAGTAAAAACAGCAATTGCTGGCGAAGATCCTAATTGGGGAAGAATTATTATGGCAATAGGAAAGGCTGGTGTACATCTGAATTACGAAAAATTGTCTATTAAATTTGGAACTATAACGATAGTTCAAAACGGTAAAGTTAACCCTAATTATGAAGAGGAAGAAGCAGCTGAGTATATGAAAAATGATAGTATTGATATTTTTGTAAATATCTCAAGTGGATCAAAAAATTTTACAGCATATACAATGGATCTAACTAAAAAATATGTTGAAATTAATGCAGATTATAGAAGCTAAGATAAATTTGATTGAATTCTAAAAAAGAATTATTAAATATAAATTATGATTAAATATAAGCTTAGTTGTAAAAGTTGTGATATCTCATTTGATAGCTGGTTTGCCTCATCAAAAGAATATGAGAAACTCAAAAAAAAAAATTTGTTAAATTGCCATGTTTGTAATTCACAGAAAGTAGAAAAATCTTTGATGGCACCAAAATTGATAAATAAACCTATTGTAAAAAGTTTTGATAATCAACATTTGAAGTTAAAAAAAATTGGTAATAAAATTAAAGAATACCAAAAATTTATTAAAAATAATTTTGAGTTTGTTGGAAAAAATTTTGCTTATGAGGCAAGATCTATCCATTACAATAATAAAAAACATAACAAAGGTATCTATGGAGAAGCTACAAAAGAAGAAATTAAAGAACTTAAGGAAGAAGGTGTTAAAACAGAAATAATACCCTGGATAGAGGACAAAAGAAACTAGTCTTTGACAAATTTTGCAATATAATTGACAGACTTGTCTGAACTAATAGACCACTGATCTTTTATTAAATTAAATTTCATCCCATTTAATTTTTCTAAGGAAAGATTATATTTTTTTAAAATTTTTGTTAGATCTTCTGGTATAACAAATTTTTCCCATTCATGAGTTCCGATAGGGAGCCATCGCATAACGTACTCTGCACCAATAATTGCAAATACATAAGATTTTAGAGTTTTATTGATTGTTGCAACAAACATTATACCTTCTTTTTTTAAAAGTTTAGCACAAGATTTTAAAAAAAAATCCACATCCTCAACATGCTCGACGATTTCCATATTTAGAATTACGTCAAATTTTGTATTTGTAATAAAATTTTCTGGAGAAGTGCAATGATATTTAATATTTAAACCATTTTTTTTGGCATGTAGTTTTGCAACTTGAATATTTTTTTCTGAAGCATCAATTCCGACTACCTCTGCACCTAATTTCCTCATTGGTTCAGATAACAATCCTCCCCCACAGCCTATATCTAAAATTTTAATCTTTTCGAGGGGTTTTCTTTTATTTTTAAGTTTAAAAGAGCTTGTTATATTATCTCTAATGTATGAAATTCTTATGGGATTAAATTTGTGTAATGGTTTGAATTTACCTATTGGATTCCACCATTCCTCTGCGATTTTTGAAAATTTTTCTATTTCTTCTTTATTAATTGTGTTATTTTTCATTAGAATTTTGACTTTATATTCAAGATGTATTTTATCAATATATTTTAACTTTAAGATAATATTTTATCATGAAAATTGTAGTACTTAAATTTGGTGGGACTTCAGTTGGGACAACAGAAAAAATTAAAAAGGTTTGCCGTATTATTGGTGAATTTAGAAAAAAAAAATATAAAGTTATCGTTGTTTCATCAGCAATGAGTGGTGTGACAAATGAGTTAGTTAAAAAATCTAGATTTATAAGTGAAAATTTTTCTGAAAAAGAGTACGATGTTCTAGTCTCTTCTGGTGAACAAATGGCCTGCTCTCTTATAGCGGGGAGATTAATCAATAATGGATTTAAATCTAGATCTTGGCTAGGATGGCAGATACCAATTTATACTAATGGTCCTCATAAAAACTCTAGAATTTATCAAATAAACAAAAATAAAATTGTTAAATATTTAAGAGAAGGAGGAATTCCAATAGTTGCTGGTTTTCAAGGAATAAATAAAGAAAACAGAATTA
This sequence comes from Pelagibacteraceae bacterium AG-325-J17, assembly GCA_003282825.1. Classification (GTDB taxonomy): domain Bacteria; phylum Pseudomonadota; class Alphaproteobacteria; order Pelagibacterales; family Pelagibacteraceae; genus Pelagibacter. The sequence continues at coordinate 72,902 of QBYM01000004.1, forward strand.
CAACAATTGGAAGAGGGGGATCAGATGCAAGCGCCATAATGCTTGCAAAGTTTTTTAAAGCTAAAAGATGTATAATTTACACTGATGTGGAAGGTGTATTTACAACTGACCCTAATAAATTAAGTAAAGCAAAAAAAATTAAAGTTATTTCTTACGAGGAAATGCTAGAAATGGCATCTTTAGGTGCAAAAGTTATGCAACCAGTTTCAATTCAAGATGCAAGATTAAATAAAATTGATATCGAGGTTAAATCATCTTTTACAAATAAACCAGGTACGCTAATTACAAAAAAATCAAGTATTACAAATAATAAAATTATTACTGGAATTTCTTCAACTCACAATGATTCAAAAGTAACTTTAGTTGGAGTAAAAGATAGACCAGGTGTTGCAGCATCTATTTTTAAACCATTGTCAATTAATTCGATAAATGTAGATATGGTAGTTCAAAATATTTCTGCTAATGGTAAGGAAACAGATCTTACTTTTACTATTAAAACAGATGATCTTAATAAAACAAAAAGAATAATTAAAGAAAACAAAAAAATTGATTTTAGAAAAATATTGTTTGAAAAAGGAGTTTCTAAAATCTCTATAATAGGTGTTGGTATGATTACTACACCCGGAGTTACTTTCAGAATGTTTCAATCTTTATCAAGTAAAAATATCAACATACAAGTAATCTCTACTTCAGAAATTAAAATTTCAGTTTTGATAAACAGAAAAGATGTTAAAAAGGCTTTAATAGCTTTACATAAAGAATTTAAGTTAGATAAATAAAAATGAGCATTAGACCATTTAGAGATATCAAGAGAAGAAAAACAAAAATAATAAGTTTAGGAAATGTTAAGGTAGGTGGTGAAAACCCTATATCAGTCCAGTCTATGACTAACACATTAACAACTGATGTAAAGGGTACAATCAAACAAATTAATGAAATTCAAAATGAAGGTGCTGATTTAGTTAGGGTGTCATGCCCAGATGAAGCTTCATCAAAAGCTTTAAAAGAAATTGTAAGAAATGTGGATGTACCAATAATAGCTGATATTCATTTTCACTATAAAAGAGCTATAGAGGCTGCTGAAAGTGGTGCAAGCTGTTTAAGAATAAATCCAGGAAATATTGGAGATAAAAAAAAAATAAAAGAAGTTATAGCAGCTGCAAAGGACTACAATTGCTCAATTAGAGTGGGAGTAAATGCAGGATCCTTAGAAAAAGATATTTTAGAAAAATTTAAGGAACCTTGCCCTGAAGCCTTAGTTGAAAGTGCGATTAGAAATATCAAAATTCTAGAGGATGAGGATTTTTTTAACTTAAAGGTAAGTGTAAAGTCTTCAGATGTTTTCTTGACAATTCAAGCTTATAGACAGCTTTCAAAAGCAATAGACTACCCACTTCATCTAGGTATTACAGAAGCAGGTAGTTATGTATCTGGGAGTATAAAATCCTCTATAGGTATAGGAACATTACTTTTAGAAGGTATAGGCGACACTATCAGAATTTCATTATCAGATGATCCAGTTCAAGAAGTAAAAATTGGAAATGAAATATTAAAATCCTTAAATTTACGTAATAGAGGTGTTAAGATTATCTCCTGTCCCTCATGTGCCAGACAAGGTTTTGAGGTAATTGAAACTGTTAAATTATTAGAGGAAAAACTATCTCATATTAAGACACCAATAACTTTGTCAGTTATAGGGTGTGTCGTAAATGGTCCTGGGGAGGCTGCATTTACTGATGTAGGGATTACGGGAGGTAGAAATGGAAATAATATGCTCTATCTGTCTGGTATGCAAAAAGAAAAAGTTTTGACTAAAGATATGATAAATAGAGTAGTCAGTGAAGTTGAAAAAAAAGTCTCTGAAATAGAAAACAACTAAAAATGATACCTGAAAAAACAATTAAGGAATTGATTAATAAACATTCACTTTTAGAAAAAGATTTATCCTCTGGCACAATTGATAAAAAAATTTTTGCTGAAAAATCAAAAGAATATTCAGATTTAAACGAAATAGTAGAAGATGCAAAAAGATATATCACTTATGAAACAGATAAGATTGAATTAGAAAAAATTTTACAAGATCAAAATACAGATCAAGAATTAATCAATATGGCACAAACTGAATTAATCAATCTAAAAACACAGTACGAAAAAAATGAAAAAAAATTAAAACTATTTTTATTACCAAAAGATGAAGCTGATAAAAAAAATGCCATTATTGAAATTAGAGCTGGAACTGGAGGGCTGGAAGCAAGCTTATTTGCCGCTGATCTTTTTAAAATGTATGAAAAAATAAGCCATAAAAAAAAATGGTTTTTAGAATTGATATCAATTTCAAAAAGTGAAGCTGGAGGATTGAAAGAGGTAATAGCTTCTATTAAAGGAACAAATATTTACTCTACTTTAAAGTATGAAAGTGGAGTTCATAGAGTTCAGCGTGTTCCTGACACTGAAACTCAAGGAAGAGTCCACACATCAGCTGCTACAGTTGCAGTTTTACCTGAAGCAGAAGAGGTTGATTTGAAAATAAATGAGTCTGATTTAAGAATTGATGTTTTTCGAGCTGGAGGTCCAGGCGGTCAATCAGTGAATACAACTGATAGCGCTGTAAGAATTACACATATACCATCAGGGTTATCAGTGTCACAACAAGATGAAAAATCTCAACATAAAAATAAAGCTAAAGGAATGAAAATATTAAGAGCACGACTTTATGAATTAGAAAGATCAAGAATAGATCAAGAAAGATCTGAAGATAGAAAAAGTAAAATTGGAACTGGTGATAGATCAGAAAGAATAAGAACTTATAATTTTCCTCAAGGTAGGGTAACTGATCATCGAATAAATTTAACATTACACAAATTAGATGAATTTTTAGAGGGAGAGGCATTTGATGAAATAATTGAGTCTTTATCATTAAAAGCTCAAGAGGAAAGTCTTAGTAAACTCTAATTATGAATATTCAAACTGCCATTCAGAAAGCGCAACTATTTTTAAAAAAAAAAAATATAAAAACCCCGGTTTTAGATTGCCAAATTTTAATGTCTGAAGCGATTAATAAGGAAAAAGAATTTATAATTTTTAATTTTGATAAAGAAATTTCAAACAAAAGCCTAGAATATTTTAACAAACTCATTCATCAACGTGCTAGAGGTGAACCGATAGCCTACTTGGTTAAAAAAAAATATTTTTGGAAATATCAATTTTATGTAAATAGAGATGTTTTAATTCCCAGACCAGACACCGAAGTTTTGATTGAAGAGTTTTTGAAATTAACAAAAAATAAAAATAATTTAAATTTATTAGATGTAGGGGTTGGTTCAGGCTGTATACTTATTTCAATTTTAAAGGATAAAAAAAATTTTTATGGCACAGGAATTGATATAAGCAAAAAATCATTAGATACTTGTATGATTAATGGTAAAAATCATGGGGTTATTAATAGATTAAAATTATTTAAATCAGATATTGACAATTTTCATTTTCGCAAATATGATTTGATTATATCTAATCCTCCTTATATTGAAAAAAATAAGCTTAAATATTTGGAAAAAGATGTAATTGGTTTCGAACCTAAGCAGGCTTTAGATGGAGGAATAGAAGGATTATCAGAAATCAGTAAAGTTATTAATAGGTCATCTGAACTGATAAAAAAAAATGGCTTTTTGATTTTAGAAATTGGCTTTGATCAAAAATGGAAAGTTAAAAAAATATTAGAAAATAAAGGATTTTATATTAAGAAGATTGTTAGAGATTTATCTAATAATGATCGCTGCATAATAAGTAAAAAAATTTAATAAAATATAATGGTTACATTTAGAAACAACAACAACAGCAGAAGAAATAGTTTTAGAAGGAATGATAGAAACTATAAATCTAATGGTGATAGGAATAAATTTAGTAATAACTTTTCAAATAGCGATAATTTTCAAAGAAAAGTTCCAGGAAGATATAACCATAATGCCCCAAAACTAATAGAAAAATATAATAATTTAGCTAGGGAAGCCTTGTCTAATGGTGATAAAATTTTATCAGAGAATTATTTTCAGCATGCAGATCATTTTACAAGAATTTTAAATGAAAAAGAAATCCAAAAAAAAAATTTTAATAACAAAAGCTCTGCTGATTTAAATAAGTCTACTGAGAATCTAGAAAATAAAAGTTCTACTGATAAAGGTGTTAGTAACTTAAATGAGACGCAGTCAGAATCTAATTAATTTAAACCTATAATCTTTTCGGACTTAAGAACATCTAACTTAATTCTTTTAGTTTCAAAAAGTTTTCTCTTCTCATCTTTCAAAATTTTACCAGATGGTAATTTAAGCTTTTGGGAATTTACTTTTTTTCCATTAATAATGACTTCATAATGTAAATGAGGACCTGTAGATTTTCCAGTTGAGCCAACGTATCCAATAATTTGTCCTTGTTTAACCCTAACACCACTTCTTATACCCTTAGCAAATTTAGACATATGAGCATAAACAGTTTGATATGTAGAGTTATGTTTTATAACAATACAATTTCCTCCTCCACCACACCATCCAGCTTTTTTTATTTTTCCATTACCAGACGCCATAATAGGTGTACCCATCGGAGCCGCAAAATCAGTTCCTTGATGCATTTTATTAAAACCGTCAATTGGATGTTTTCTCATACCGAATGATGAGGATAATCTTGCACCATTTATAGGTGTTTTCATTAAAGCCTTTTGAACACTTTTTCCATTTTTATCATAATGTCCTTCACTATCTTTTAAGTCAAAATAATATAAAGAATTATTCTCACCACTTAACTTTAAATTTGCGTAAAGAATATTACCAGTTTCAATGATATTATTCTTATCATCAAAAAAAACTTCATACATAATTTGAAAACCATCTTTTTTTCTAATATCTCTTTGAAAATCAACCTGAAATCCATAAATCCTAGCAAATTCAATAATTATATTTGCAGGAATTTTTTCTTCTATAGCTGATTTGTAAAGGCTTTCTAAAATAATATTTTCATCATAAATGATTTTTTTATTAAGTTTAGTAACTACAATTTTTTGATTAAACTTATTATCAAAATTATTTCTACTTAAAAAGATTTTTTCTGTTTTAGAAACCTGAAATATAAATTCTTTAACTAAAGAACTTGTTTGGTCTACTGTAAAATGAAACTTTTGATTAAGTTTAAGTCTGTTGATATCTATTTTTTTTGATAATTCATTCTTAATTTCTTGAATTTCAAATTTATTAACAGAATATTGTTCTAATATTTTGTCAAAAGTTTCTCCAATATCTACAGTGTGTTTAATTTTTTTAAATCTAGGTTCTAAGTTATCAAATAAATGATTTATAGATTTTTTAAAATAAACGTTTTCTAATAAGTCTCCATAGCTGTTTTTAATCTTTTTTTTATTATAATTATAGTAAGAGGTAAAAGTTACTGTAATTAGCAATACTAAAATTAAGCTAAAAATTTCAAAATTTTTTTTGATTTTTGTTTTTATTTTTTTTACCATTAGATTTTATTGAGCGTAGTATTATTAGTTTAGGTTTTACTAAAAATCAAAAAAAACCCTTTAAAAATGAGGCTTTTAATCGATTTTTTTAACCATAAAAGCTTGATTTCCTAAAATTTTAGCCTATAAGCATCGAACTTTCTCAATGAAATTATTGTTTTACAATAAAATAAACGAGAATTATTGAGCTTTTTTTGCTCAATTAGCTATTTAAAAAGTCAAAATTTAAGAAGAGAAGTGTGGACGGTTAAGGTTACCAAAATTTGTCGTACACACTTCAACATTATATAAATTTTATTCTTAGAATTTATATAGAAGCTAGTGTGCGCCGTTTTTAAACTTGAGAGTTTGATCATGGCTCAGAACGTACGCTGGCGGCACGCCTAACACATGCAAGTCGAACGAAGTAGCAATACTTAGTGGCAGACGGGTGAGTAACATGTGGGTATCTACCCTTTGGCCTGGAATAACACGAGGAAACTTGTGCTAATACCGGATAAGTCTTTACAGAGAAAGCTTTATGCACCATTGGATGAGCCCGCACTTGATTAGTTTGTTGGTAGGGTAATGGCCTACCAAGACTGTGATCAATAGCTGATTTGAGAGGATGATCAGCCACATTGGGACTGAGACACGGCCCAAACTCCTACGGGAGGCAGCAGTGGGGAATCTTGCACAATGGAGGAAACTCTGATGCAGCGATGCCGCGTGAGTGAAGAAGGCCCTTGGGTTGTAAAGCTCTTTCGTCGGGGAAGAAAATGACTGTACCCGAATAAGAAGGTCCGGCTAACTTCGTGCCAGCAGCCGCGGTAATACGAAGGGACCTAGCGTAGTTCGGAATTACTGGGCTTAAAGAGTTCGTAGGTGGTTGAAAAAGTTGGTGGTGAAATCCCAGAGCTTAACTCTGGAACTGCCATCAAAACTTTTCAGCTAGAGTTTGATAGAGGAAAGCAGAATTTCTAGTGTAGAGGTGAAATTCGTAGATATTAGAAAGAATACCAATTGCGAAGGCAGCTTTCTGGATCATTACTGACACTGAGGAACGAAAGCATGGGTAGCGAAGAGGATTAGATACCCTCGTAGTCCATGCCGTAAACGATGTGTGTTAGACGTTGGAAATTTATTTTCAGTGTCGCAGCGAAAGCGATAAACACACCGCCTGGGGAGTACGACCGCAAGGTTAAAACTCAAATGAATTGACGGGGACCCGCACAAGTAGTGGAGCATGTGGTTTAATTCGAAGATACGCGCAGAACCTTACCAACACTTGACATGTTCGTCGCGACTTTAAGAGATTAAAGTTTTCGGTTCGGCCGGACGAAACACAGGTGCTGCATGGCTGTCGTCAGCTCGTGTCGTGAGATGTTGGGTTAAGTCCCGCAACGAGCGCAACCCTCACTTTTAGTTGCCATCATTAAGTTGGGCACTCTGAAAGAACTGCCAGTGATAAGCTGGAGGAAGGTGGGGATGACGTCAAGTCCTCATGGCCCTTACGTGTTGGGCTACACACGTGCTACAATGGTATCTACAACAGGAAGCAAAACAGCGATGTTAAGCAAATCCTTAAAAGATACCTCAGTTCGGATTGCACTCTGCAACTCGAGTGCATGAAGCTGGAATTACTAGTAATCGTGGATCAGCGTGCCACGGTGAATGCGTTCCCGGGTCTTGTACACACCGCCCGTCACACCATGGGAGTTGGTTCTACCTTAAGGCAAGGTTTTAAACCCTTGACCACGGTATAGTCAGCGACTGGGGTGAAGTCGTAACAAGGTAGCCGTAGGGGAACCTGCGGCTGGATTACCTCCTTTCTAAGGATGAATGAAAGTAAAATTTCATTCTAAATAATATACATAGGTAATGTTGACCGTCCTCATTTCTCTTCTTAAAGTAGTGTTTCTCTTGCATAGGGGCCGGTAGCTCAGTTGGTTAGAGCACACCCTTGATAAGGGTGGGGTCGAAAGTTCGAGTCTTTCTCGGCCCACCAATTTAAGATCATGGGGGATTAGCTCAGCTGGGAGAGCGCCTGATTTGCATTCAGGAGGTCAGCGGTTCGATCCCGCTATCCTCCACCAAAAAACACTTAGTTATAAAAAATTGTAAATAAATATAATAAATAATATCAATATCTATATCCGAACATTAGTAATGTTATTAGCTAATGTTCAAAATAAAAATTTGATTCAACACAGAATTTTTTTCTGTGCATAAATCAAGCGTTTAAGGGCGTGTGGCGGATGCCTTGGCACTGAAAGCCGAAGAAGGACGTGATATACTGCGATAAGTTTCGGGGAGCTGTATGTAAGTTTTGATCCGAAAATTTCCGAATGGGGAAACCCACCACTTTATGTGGTACTTTAAACTGAATACATAGGTTTAAAGAGACAACCTGGAGAACTGAAACATCTAAGTAACCAGAGGAAAAGAAATCAATTGAGATTCCGTTAGTAGTGGCGAGCGAAAACGGACTAGGCCAGCAGTTTTGATAAAAAAATTTGAATAGTTTGGAAAAGCTAACCAAAGAGGGTGATAGTCCCGTATAAGTAATGTTTGTTAAAACTCATGAGTAAAGCGGGACACGTGAAATCCTGCTCGAATATAGGGGGACCACCCTCTAAGCCTAAATACTCTTCAGTGACCGATAGTGAACTAGTACCGTGAGGGAAAGGTGAAAAGAACCCCTATTAGGGGAGTGAAATAGAACCTGAAACCGCATGCCTACAATCAGTCGAAGCTCTTTTTAGAGTGACGGCGTACCTTTTGTATAATGGGTCAGTGACTTAATTTATTTAGCAAGCTTAAGCCATCTAGGTGTAGGCGCAGCGAAAGCAAGTCTTAATAGGGCGAATAGTTAAATGAATTAGACCCGAAAACGAATGAGCTTACCATGAGCAGGTTGAAAGCAAGGTAACACTTGCCGGAGGACCGAACCAGTTGACGTTGAAAAGTCTTTGGATGACTTGTGGTAAGGGGTGAAAGGCCAACCAAATTCGTAGATAGCTGGTTTTCCGCGAAAACTATTTAGGTAGTGCGTTGAATAAATAGATGTTTAGAGGTAGAGCACTAAATGGGCTAGGGGGAAGAGATTCTTACCAAACCTAATAAAACTCCGAATGCTAAACATTGTTCTTCAGCAGACAGACTGTGGGTGCTAAGGTCCATGGTCGAGAGGGAAAGAGCCCAGACCACCAGATAAGGTCCCCAAATTATGATTAAGTGTGAAAGGATGTGGAAATTCCTTAACAGCCGGGAGGTTGGCTTAGAAGCAGCCATCCTTTAAAGATAGCGTAACAGCTCACCGGTCTAATAGAGTTTCTGCGCCGAAGATGTAACGGGGCTAAAATCATATACCGAATCTGTGGATTTATAATTTTTTCGAAAATTATAACTGGTAGCGGAACGTTCTGTAAGCCTGTGAAGGGATACCTGTGAAGGATCCTGGAGGTATCAGAAGTGCGAATGCTGACATAAGTAACGATAAAAGAAGTGAAAAACTTCTTCGCCGAAAATCCAAGGGTTTCTGCGCAAGGTTAATCCGCGCAGAGTTAGTCGGCACCTAAGGCGAGGGCGAGAGCCGTAGTCGATGGAAATAAGGTTAATATTCCTTAACCAGATGGTAGTGACGGATCTTGTAAGTTGTAAGTTCTTAATGGATTGAACTTGCCGCGAAAAGGTTCCAAGAAATAGCTCCATCATTAGACCGTACCCTAAACCGACACAGGTGGATTAATAGAGTATATTTAGGCGCTTGAGAGAATGATGTTGAAGGAACTCGGCAAAATGCTTCCGTAACTTCGGAATAAGGAAGACCTTTTTTTAGGTAACTATAAAAAGGTGGCACAAGCTAGGGAGAAGCGACTGTTTATCAAAAACACAGGGCTCTGCTAACACGTAAGTGGATGTATAGGGTCTGACGCCTGCCCGGTGCTGGAAGGTTAATGCGATGGGTGCAAGCTCATTTCTGAAGCCCCAGTAAACGGCGGCCGTAACTATAACGGTCCTAAGGTAGCGAAATTCCTTGTCGGGTAAGTTCCGACCTGCATGAATGGCGTAACGATTTCTCCGCTGTCTCCAACATCAACTCAGTGAAATTGAATTCTCCGTGAAGATGCGGAGTTCGCGTAGTTAGACGGAAAGACCCCGTGCACCTTTACTGCAACTTTACATTGGTATTAGGAAAAACATATTTAGTATAGGAGGGAGACATTGAAGTAGAAGCGTCAGCTTTTATGGAGTCACCAGTGAAATACCTCTTTTGTTTTTCTTGATATCTAACTGATAGCCGTAATCCGGCATCAAGACATTGTATGGTGGGTAGTTTGACTGGGGCGGTCGCCTCCCAAATAGTAACGGAGGCGTGCGAAGGTAGGCTCAGAACGGTCAGAAATCGTTCGTAGAGTGCAATGGCATAAGCCTGCCTGACTGTGAGACTGACAAGTCGAGCAGAGACGAAAGTCGGTCATAGTGATCCGGTGGTTCTGAGTGGAAGGGCCATCGCTCAACGGATAAAAGGTACGCCGGGGATAACAGGCTGATACTGCCCAAGAGCTCATATCGACGGCAGTGTTTGGCACCTCGATGTCGGCTCATCACATCCTGGGGCTGGAGCAGGTCCCAAGGGTTTGGCTGTTCGCCAATTAAAGTGGTACGTGAGCTGGGTTCAGAACGTCGTGAGACAGTTCGGTCCCTATCTGCTATGCGTGTAGAAGAATTGAGAGGAGTTGACCCTAGTACGAGAGGACCGGGTTGAACATACCACTGGTGGACCGGTTGTAGCGCCAGCTGCAGTGCCGGGTAGCTAAGTATGGACGAGATAACTGCTGAAAGCATCTAAGCGGGAAACTCACCTCAAAACTAGTTCTTCCTATAGAGCCGTGGTAGACCACCACGTTGATAGGCTGGATGTGGAAGCGCAGTAATGCGTGCAGCTGACCAGTACTAATAGCTCAATTGGCTTGATTTATGCACTGAAAAAAATTTTTAAAAAGTCATTATTTACAATTTTAATATTAATTATTTAAAAACTATTAAATTTGATTTAATCATATATTTTTGAATTTATTAATAATAAAAAAATGAGTAATCTCACAATCTCACCTACTAGTGATCAGATTGCTTGGGATAATTTTCTAGAAAAATCTCAAAATAAAAACATTTATTCTCACTCAATTTATCTAGAAAATTTAGGAGAAAAATATGAAAAATTTTTTGTGAAGAAAGATAAAGAAATTTTTGCTTCTTTTTTTTTAAGATCAGAGAATAAAATTATAAAACTAAGCGACAAAATTATTTACACTCCAGTTATTTTTAAAAATTTTAAAAATAAACCGTTATCAAGTGTAAATAATAGCAAGTTTGAAATAATTAATGAAATAAAAAATTTTTTTACTAAAAATTATAAAAAAATTGAATTTTTATCAGATTATTATTTAAGTGATCTAAGACCATTTTATTGGCAAAATTTTGACTCTAATAAAGAAATATTTAAAATTAAAGAATTAAGATACACTTCTGTTGTTGATCTAAAAAAAATTAATGATCTAATACAATTGGAAGAATCATCTTTTTACAAAAATCTTTCGGTCAGAGTTAGACAACAATTTAATTATGCTAAAACTAAAAAGAAATACAAAATAAATATTAATTTTTGTATAGAAACTTTCAAAAAAACTATAATCAAAACATTTGAAAGACAAAATAAAAAAGTTAATTTTGATTTAAATTTACACTGTAAAATTCTTGAAAGATTAAATAAGAATGGATTAATTTATATGATTTCTGTTGAAGAAAATAATGAAAAAAAATCCTTTTTATTATTTAGTCGCTTGGGTGATCAAGCAATATATTTATATGGAGGAAGATTAAATGATGATAAAGATGACTATTCATTAACTTATGGAATGATTAATTCTTTTATTAATTTAAAAAAATTAGGTGTAGATTTTGTTGATTTAGAGGGAATTAATAGTCCAAAAAGAGGATTTAATAAATTGGGATATGGAGGAAATATTTATCCATATTATACAATACAAATGAGTAAATAATTTATGAGTAAATTATTTTGGAATAATTTTTATAAAAGAAAAGGTCAAAATTTTTTTTGGCCTTGGACAGATCTTATCACATTAATAAATAGACATTTAAATAAAAAAAAAAAAATATCAGTTTTAGAAATTGGTATTGGAAGTGGTGCAAATGTTCCATTTTATATATCAAAAAGATTTAATATTTTTGGCGTAGATAAAAGTGATGTAGCAATAAAAATTTTAAAAAAAAGATACCCAAAATTTAAAAATAATTTTTTTGCAGAAGATTTTATTCATAAACAATTTAAAAAAAAAAAGTTTGATTTGATTATTGATAGAGGATCAATTTCTTGTGGAAATGATTTAATTAAAATAAAAAAGATTATTTCATTAATTGAATTTAATCTTAAAAAAAAAGGACTATTTATTGGTGTAGACATGTACTCTAAAAGTTCATCATATTTTAAAAGTAAGTCAAATAAGAAAATTTCAAAAAAGAATTTTTTTTCATTTCATTCTGGACCATTTGCTAAAATGGGAAAAATATTTTTTTTTAACCTACGGGATATTAGTAATAATTTTAATAAATTTAATATTTTAGATTTAAATGAAAAAAAAATTTTAAATTATAAACTAAGGAATAAAATTATATTTGCTTCATGGATGATAGTCGCAGAAAAAAAATAACCATAGTTGGTGGAGGCATTATAGGCTGTCTTGTAGCTATTTATTTTAAAAAAAAAAAATATGATGTAACTATTTTAGAGCAAAAAAAATTTCTTGGTGGAATTTTAAGAGATTATAAAATTAAAGATGATTTTTTTTTAAGAGGATGTCAGTATCTAGAAAATGGAATTGATTGGATTGATCAATTTAAAGATATTTCAAATATAAAATTTAATAATTTTAAATATAATTATGCATCATATAATATTTTTAATAATGAAATTTTATTTCAAAAAGATATAGCAGTCCCTATATTTAAAATAAAAGAGTTTTCGAAAAAAAATTTTAAATTAGATAACATAAAAAATATATCTCTTGACGATAAAGTCTCTTTGTATCCTAGAGAAATAAAAAAAAAATTAACTGATTTTATTAAAAATTGTGGACTTAATCCTAAAAAGATTCATTACAATTGTGCTCAAAATTTACAAATTTCAAGGATAAATATTTTTAATTCAGATAAAGAATTAATTGACTTAAAAAAAACTGAATTAATATTTGATCAAAATCTAGCTGTTTCACGAAAAGTGAATAATCAAGATCATTTATATTATTCAACACCATTGAATGGATATAGCAATTTATTTGATAATATTTTAAAAGATCTAAAAAAAATTGGTATTAAAGTTATTCTGAATACAAAGACAGAACCTGTTTGGGATAAAAATAAATTGACTTTAAAATATGATAAAAAACATATTACCGACTCCCTTATATTTTGGAGTGGCAATCCTACAAATTTAATTTACAATTTTAATAAAAACAAATTACAATCAAATATATTTAAAACGTTTCAAATAAGCGCAAATATTAATTCGAATCACAAAAAAAATTTTTTTCTTCAAAATTTTTCTGACACAAGTAAAATACTAAGAATTCAAACTTATACTTTAAATAAAAAAAAAAAAATTGGAATAGAATGTATTTTGACCAGTAATCCAGTTGAAAATTTAATTGATGAAACAAGTGAAATTCTACAAAATTTAAAAATTAATCTAAAGATATTAAAAAAAACCGTTATAAAATTTCCTCTACCAAGGTTTGATGTTTATACAGTATCTGATCAAAAAATAATAAATGATTTTCAAATTAAAACAAAAAACTCAAATTTGTTATATTCACCATGGCTTATATATGGCAGAGAAAAAAAAATTGAAAAAATTATTGATTT
>QBYM01000005.1 GCA_003282825.1 Pelagibacteraceae bacterium AG-325-J17
CAAGATAGACAAAGAGAATTAGATGAAAAAAGAGATTTAGAAAATCAAAAAAAACAAGCTCAAAAAGATAGACTAGACTTAATTAGAGAAGAAAAAAAACAAATATTAGCGCAAAAAAAATTAATTCTTGATAATGAAAAACAAGTTCAAAAAAATGAGGAAAAACGAAAAAAAATTGAAGCTAAAAGACTCAAGATTGAGAATCAAAGAATTAAAGATGAACAAGCTAAAAAAATAAGAGAGGATGCTCGAAAGCTTAAAGAGGAAGAACTTAGAATTAAAATGTTAGAAAGACAAAGAATTAGATCAGAAAAAATTAAAGCTAAACAGGAAGCTATTAAGGCTAAAGATATAGAAGCGGAAAAAATAAGAGAAATGAGAGAAAATGAAAGACAGCGACAACTTGAAATCAAAGAAGTTGAAAGACAACAAAGGTTAGATGAAGAACAGAGAATAAGAGAAGCTGCTAGAAAGTTAAAATATGAGGAAGAAAAATTAAGAGAAACTGAAGATAGATTACGTCAATTAGAATCTGAAAGATTACAAGAAAAAGAAAGACAATTATTAAAAGAAGAAGCAGAGCAAAGGGTAAAAGAGGAGGAGTTAAGATTAAAAGAAGAGAAGATCAAAGCTGATGAAAAAGAGAGATTTTTAAGAGAAAAAGAGGAAAGAGAACGTGCCATAGCACTTAAAAGAGAGCAAGAAGAGGAAAAAATAGCTGAACAAGAAAAAGAACTAGCCTTAAAACAAAAAGCTGAAGAAGAAGATAGAATTAAGCAAGAAAATCAAAGAATTAAAGAATGGGAACAAAAATTTGATTTAGAGCAAAAAATTAAAGAAGAGCAATTAATAAAAAAATTTTATAGCGATCAATCTACCAATCAAAGCCAAAATGAGTCACAAATAGATAATACTACTGAAAGTGATATAGATAATAAGAATTAATTATTTATATTTTTTGATCGTATTCTCCAATTTTTCCTGTTTTTTTTAGTAACTCATCAATAAAATAAAATATTTTAAGCTTTCGTTCATCAGAAGTTGGACTTTCAGTTACTACAACTAACGATGGTTTGTTAGATGAAGCTCTAATTAATCCCCAAGATCCATCTTTAAATGAAAATCTTATACCATTAACAGTTAATATTTCACTTATTTCTTGGTTATCAATCTTAATTTTTTCTTTTTTACTTTTTTCAATCTCTTTTTTGATATCTTCAACAACTTCATATTTTTCTTTATCTTTACAAAAAGGTGCCATTGTTGGTGATTGAAAAGTTTTTGGTAGTTGATTTACTATTTCACTGAATTTTTTGTCTTGATTATCTATTAAATGACAAACTTGGATTGCTGAGTTAATACCATCATCATATCCATATCCTAAAGGTTGGTTGAAAAAAAAATGTCCACTTTTCTCAAATCCTGCTAAAGCTTTTTCATTATTAACTTTCCTTTTAATGTGCGAATGACCGGTTTTCCAATAAATTGTTTTACATTTATTCTTAATCAGTACTTTATCATTTGAATACAAACCAGTAGATTTAACATCTACAATAAATTTAGAATTATTATGTTTATTGGATAAATTTCTTGCAATTAGTAAACCTATTTTATCTGAAAAAATCTCATTTCCTTCATCATCTATTACTCCAACTCTGTCACCATCTCCATCGAAGCCAAAGCCAATATCAGCGTTATTTTTTTTAACAGCTTTTGCAATTTCATGTAACATTTGTAGGTCCTCAGGATTTGGATTATATTTTGGAAAAGTCCAATCTAGATTACAGTCTAATTCAATTACTTCACAACCAATTTGTCTTAAAATATCTGGTGCAAAAATTCCTGCAGTCCCATTACCACAAGCAACTACTGCTTTGATTTTTTTTTTTATTTTATTTTTTTTAACTAAATCTTCTTTATATATTTTATTAAAATTTTTGATTTCTTTTTTGTTTCCTTTTCCTTGAACAAATATTTCTTGTAATGTAATTTCTTTTAACTCTTTCATTTCTTCTGGTGCGTGGGTTAATCCCTTTTTGATCCCCATTTTTACTCCTGTCCAACCATTTTCATTATGGCTGGCTGTTACCATTGCAACTCCATCAGCATCTAAATTGAATTGTGCAAAATAAACCATTGGTGACAAAGATAAACCTATGTCTTCAACAAAACATCCAGTTGAAATTAATCCACTTATCAATGCACCTTTAATTTCTTCACTGTAAGATCGATAATCATGACCTACTACTATTCTTGGATTATTTTTTTTTGTATGTTTTATAATCTGTGAACCTAGCCCCTTACCTAGATTCTTGATTCCTGAAAGATTAATATCTTTTTCATACAACCATCGGGCGTCATATTCCCTAAATCCATATGGATCAATTTTTAATTTTTCAGACATTATTGTTAATTACTTACCTTTTTTTTTATTTTTTTATTGATATTTTTTTCATTATGTTCTATAAATGTTCTATTGATTTACTGTTTATATAGTATATTAACTGAATGCGCATACAATATATAGTTGTTTTCGTATAAATAACAAATTATAATACTTAAAAATGAATAAAATTCTATCGCAGGCCCTAAAGAAAGCTGTCTCCGAGTATAGCCCAGAAGTCAAAGAGGTAGAAAGAAATAACAGACCTGATCTTTTTTCACTAAATAGTGAAACAGAACTTTTTCAAAATGAGAAAGGCATAATTATCAAGATCAATCGTTCTAGAGATGCTAACCTAACTGATTTTGGCAAAGCAACTTTAAAAGATAGATACCTCGGTCAAAATGAATCTTTTCAAGATTTATTTGCTCGTGTCGCGAGTTCTTACGCAGATGATAATTTACACGCTCAAAGAATTTACAATTACATAAGCAATTTATGGTTTATGCCGGCAACACCAGTATTATCTAATGGTGGAACCAAAAGGGGACTGCCAATTTCATGTTTTTTAAATGAAGCGTCAGATAGTCTTGGTGGTATTTTAGATCTTTGGAGTGAAAATGTTTGGTTGGCTGCAAAGGGTGGAGGTATTGGAAGTTATTGGGGTAATTTAAGATCTATAGGAGAGAAAATTGGTAAAGTTGGGAAAACTTCTGGAATAATTCCATTTATAAAAGTAATGGACTCTTTAACAATGGCGATCAGCCAAGGTTCATTAAGAAGAGGTTCTGCTGCTTGTTATCTTCCAGTTGATCATCCTGAAATAGAAGAGTTCATAGAGATGAGAAGACCCACAGGCGGTGATCCAAATAGAAAAGCATTAAACTTACACCATGGTGTTTTACTTTCAGATGCATTTATGCGTGCAGTTGAAACAGATGAGCAATGGGCATTAAAAAGTCCTGCTGATGGCACAGTTCAACAAACTGTTTCAGCTAGAAATTTATGGATTAGGCTATTAACAGCTAGAATTGAAACTGGGGAACCTTATATTATTTATATTGATACAGTTAACAGATTAATTCCTCAACATCATAAACTTGCAAACTTAACAGTTAAAACATCGAACTTATGTAGTGAAATAACTTTACCTACAGGAATAGATAAAGATGGTAATGATAGAACTGCTGTTTGTTGTTTATCTTCTTTAAACTTAGAAAAATATGATGAGTGGAAAGATGATCCAGATATGATTGGAGATGTAATGAGATTTTTGGATAATGTTTTATCTGATTTTATTAATAAAGCTCCAGACCAGTTTAGAGATGCTAAATATTCAGCTGAAAGAGAAAGAAGTGTTGGCTTAGGTGTAATGGGTTTTCATTCTTTTTTACAAAAAAATAGAATTCCGCTTGAGTCTGTAATGGCAAAGTCCTGGAATAAAAAAATATTTAAACAAATTGATGAACAGGTTAATAAAGCATCAAAAAATTTAGCTGAAGAAAGAGGTGCATGTCCTGATGCAGCAGAATATGGATTTCAAGAAAGATTTTCAAATAAAACTGCAATTGCTCCTACAGCTTCTATTTCAATTATTTGTGGTGGAGCTTCACCAGGCGTAGAGCCTATCGCTGCTAACAGTTATACCCATAAAACTTTATCAGGTTCTTTTAATGTGAGAAATAGATATCTTGAAGAAATCTTAGATAGTCATGGAAAAAATGATGATGAAACTTGGTCTACTATTACGACTAATCAGGGCTCTGTTTCACATCTAGATTTTTTAACTGATTTAGAGAAAGATGTTTTTAAAACTGCATTTGAGTTAAATCAAAAATGGATTATTGAATTAAGTGGAGATCGAACACCATTTATTTCTCAAGCTCAATCAGTTAACTTATTTTTACCAGCAGATGTTCATAAAAAAGAATTACATAGAATTCATTTTGATGCATGGAAAAAAGGCTTAAAAAGCCTTTACTATTGTAGATCAAAATCAATTCAAAGAGCTGAAAATATCAATGATTCAAAATCAACTGATGTTACAGCCAATGTATATAAGTCTAAAAATCAACAAACTAACGAAGAACCAGAGTACGAGGAGTGTTTATCATGTCAGTAGCAGAAAAAATAAAATCAGAAAAAAAAGAAATAATCCAACCAAAGAAAATGGGACTATTAGTTGAAAATCCTGTTTATAAACCATTTAGATACCCATGGTGTTACGATGCATGGTTAACACAACAAAGAATTCACTGGTTACCTGAAGAAGTACCTCTAGGTGACGATGTTAGAGACTGGCAAAAAAATTTGTCACAATCAGAAAAAAATTTATTAACTCAAATATTCAGATTTTTTACTCAAGCAGATGTTGAAGTTAGTAATTGTTATTTAAGACATTACACAACAGTATTTAAACCCACTGAAGTTTTGATGATGATGACTGCTTTTGCATCAATGGAAACAGTTCATATTGCTGCTTACTCACATCTTTTAGATACAATTGGTATGCCTGAATCTGAGTACTCTGCTTTCATGAAGTATAAAGAGATGAAAGACAAATATGACTACATGCAAAATTTTGATATGAGTTCAAAAGAAGACATAGCTAAAACAGTTGCAGTTTTTAGTGCATTCACAGAAGGTCTACAGTTGTTTGCAAGTTTTGCAATTCTTTTGAACTTTCCAAGACATAATAAGATGAAAGGTATGGGCCAAATAGTTACATGGTCTGTTAGAGATGAAACTCTTCATTGCAATTCTATGATAAGAATTTTTAAAGAATTCATTAAAGAGAACCCAGAAATATGGAATGCAAAACTAAAGAAAGAACTTTACGAAGCATGTAGAACTATTATTGAACATGAAGATGCTTTTATAGATCTTGCATTTGAAATGGGACCAATGGAAGGTCTTACCGCAAAAGAAGTTAAAGACTATATTAGATTTATTGGAAACCGTAGATTGGTCCAGTTAGGTTTAGAACCAATTTATGATGTTC
Source organism: Pelagibacteraceae bacterium AG-325-J17 (assembly GCA_003282825.1). Classification (GTDB taxonomy): domain Bacteria; phylum Pseudomonadota; class Alphaproteobacteria; order Pelagibacterales; family Pelagibacteraceae; genus Pelagibacter. Next base: position 5,385 of record QBYM01000005.1, read on the forward strand.
AAAAAAATCCATTAGGATGGCTAGATACTATGTTAAATGCTGTAGAACACATGAATTTCTTTGAAGGTAGAGCAACAGAGTATTCTAAAGCATCAACACAAGGAACTTGGGTAGAAGCATTTAGTTAGTAATTAGTGCATGATTTTGGATTAGTTGTTATTGGAGCACATTCAGGTATTCATATAAAAGATCTTATATCTGAATATGCTAATCAAAAGGTTTTGTTAGTTGAACCGGTTCCTTATAATTATCAAATACTTGAAAATGATTACAAGAATAATGAAAATATTTTTATATGTAGAAATGCAATATTAGATGAAGCTAAAAAAGACAATTTTTACCACGTCAAAAAAGACTCTATAAAAAAACTAGGAAAACATTGGGCCAGCCAAATAGGCTCTTTTGATAAAAACCATATTCTTAATCATAAAAATAAAAGATTCGACATAAAAGATGATGATATTCAAATAACAGAGGTTGAATTTATTACTTTTCAAGACTTAGTAAAAAAGTATTCAATTAATTCAATTAATAAATTACAAATTGATGTTGAGGGTGCAGAGTATAAGATTATGAATTCAATTGATTATAATAAGATTAAGATTAAAAATATTTTTTTTGAGTCAAAACATTTCGATGGAACATTTACTGAAGGAGAAAAACTAAAAAAAATTAAAGATAAATTAATTTTAAATGGCTATAACTTGAAACAAATAGACAAAGAAAATATTCTTGCAACTAAATAGTTACCTTTGGTTTAGCTGAATAACTTTTCTATGTTGATTACCTTTATAACTCGCCAAAGGTCTTATTAATTTATTTGCCGCATGTTGTTCCATAATATGCGCCGACCAACCTGTAATCCTAGAAATAACAAAAATTGGTGTGAAAAAATCTGTATCAAAACCCATCAAATGATAAGTAGGACCAGTAGGATAATCTACATTAGGATGAATATTTTTTCTTTCAATCATTACTTTTTCAACAATGTCATAAATTTTTTCAAATTTTTTATCTTTTTTAATTTTTGCTACTTTTGAAAAATATTTTCTCATAGTTGGAACTCTAGAGTCTCCAGACTTATAAACTCTATGACCAAATCCCATTACAACATCTTTATTATCTAAGGCTTTATTTATCCATTTAAGTGCATTTTCAGGTTTCTTAATCTTATTCATCATATGCATTACTTCTTCATTAGCTCCACCATGAAGAGGACCTTTTAAACTTGCTATCGCACCAGTAATAGCCCCATGAATATCAGATAAGCTACTTGTAATAGTTCTTGCTGTAAAAGTTGACACATTAAAACTATGCTCAGCATAAAGAATTAAAGAAACATCAAAAGCTTTTACTATTTCTTTTTGCGGAACTTTACCAAAACACATATAAAAAAAATTTTCAGCCATAGTTAAATTTTTCTTAGGCTTAATAATATTTTTCCCTTTTCTTAATCTGTAAAAAGCAGCTAATGCAGTTGGGGTTTTAGCCAAAATTCGTATAGCTTTTCTTGTATTTGCCTCTTGAGAAGAGTCAGTGGTTTCTTTATCCTCAAGTCCCATTATGCTGACAGCTGTTCTAGCAACATCCATTGGATGAGATTTCTTTGGCATTTTTTTGATAATTGAGTAAAGATCTTTAGATAAATCTCTATTGTTTTTTTCTTCCTTTTCAAATTTTCTTAATTCTATTGTATTTGGTAAATCTTTATTTAAAATCAAATAGGCTACTTCTTCAAACCTACAATATTCACATAAATCTTGCGCAGCATATCCTCTATAAGTTAAAGAATTAATTTCAGGCATAACTTTTGAAACTTCAGTTTCATCTACAACTATTCCAAGCAAACCTTTTTTAATTTCATCACTCATCACTCATGTCCTTCAGTACTAAAGTTATAAATTTTTTCGTCTAAACTATTATATTTTTCATAATCAACAAGCTCATAAAGTCTTTTTCTAGTTTGCATTTTATCTATAATATTGTTTTGGTGTCCATTTGCATAAATGTCTCGTAATCCGTCCTCAACATTTTTCATTGCTAAACGTTGTGTTGTAACTGGATAAATAACAATATTGTAACCAAATTTTTCTAATTCTTTATAGTTGAACAATTTGGTTTTTCCAAACTCAGTCATGTTCGCCAGTAGGTAGCATGATAATTCTTTCCTCACTTTTTCAAAATCTTTTTCATCATGTAAAGCCTCGGGAAAAACTATTTCAGCTCCAGCGTCTACATATGCTTTACATCTTTCAATCATTTTATCGATACCTTCAACACTTTTTGCATCTGATCTAGCAATAATCTTAAAATTCTCATCTTTTCTTGAAGCTACACATTCCTTAATTTTTTTAACCATGGATTCAGTAGTTATTAATTCTTTATTATCTAAGTGCCCACATCTTTTCCTTTCAATCTGATCTTCTAAATGTACGGCAGTAATTCCAAACTCTTCAAATGTTTCAACAGTTTCTTTACAAGATTTAAATCCTGTATCTATATCAACGATTGTAGGAAGATTTGTAACTCTTGATATTAAATAAGATCTTGTACTAACATCTTGTAAAGTTGTTAGGCCAATATCTGGAAATCCAAGATCATTAGCCATTACTCCCCCTGAAACATAAACAGCATCATAACCTATTTCCTCAATTAACTTTGCTGTTAAAGGATTATAAGCTCCTGGAACTCTTAAGATTTTATTTGATTTTAATTTTTCAACAAAATCAGATCTTTTTTGCTTAGGTTCTTTTTCAACAAAGTGCATTAAAAAATACCTTTCCTTAAATTTCTATTAAGTTTATTTTTTTTGACTTCAATATTTAATCTATCTAATTGTCCAGGTTTTAGTTTTTTTAAATTTTGTACAGTCTTTAAAAATCTATCACTTTCTTTTTTTTCTAAAATATTTTCAGTTAAAGTTAGAAATTTATTGATATAATTTTGTCTTTTAAAAGGTCGAGAACCATAAGGATGAGCATCAGCTCTGTCTTGCTCTTCAATTATTTTTTTCCCGTTTTTTAAGGTAATAACTACTTTAGCACCGAATGCTTTTTTTCTTGGATTTGGATCATGATATTTTTTCGTCCATTTTTTATCTTCATGAGTTTTAATTGATCTCCAAATTTTAATAGTACTTTTTCTTTTAGCCCTAGTTTTTGTATAAGATTTGACATGGTGCCAACTACCATCCTCTAAAGCTACTGCAAATATGTACATAATAGAGTGGTCTAGCGTTTCTCTGCTAGCATTAGGATCCATTTTTTGAGGATCATTTGCACCAGTTCCAATAACATAATGGGTGTGATGACTAGTATAAATATCAATTTTTTTAATTTGATTTAAATTTTGAACTTTTTTTTTAAGTTTTTTAGCCAAGTCAATCAAAGCTTGAGACTGATATTCAGCAGAATACTCTTTAGTATAAGTTTCAAGAATTGCTTTTTTTGTTTGGCCTTTTTTTGGTAAAGGAACTTTATATAAAGCTTTCTTTCCATCTAGAATTCTAGCAATCACACTATCTTCACCTTCATAGATTGGACTTGGTGCACCTTCACCTCTCATCACTCTATCAACAGCTTCAATAGCAAGTTTTCCTGCATGAGCAGGTGCGTAAGCTTTCCAACTTGAGATTTCACCTTTTCTTGATTGTCTTGTAGAAACCGTTGTATGTAATGCTTGTTGTACTGCTTGATAAATTGTTTCAGAATTTAATCTTAACATTGTACCAAGACCTGCAGCAACGCTTGGTCCCAAATGAGCTATGTGGTCAACTTTATGTTTATGTAAACAAATACCTTTAACCAAATTTACTTGGACTTCATATGCGGTTATAATTCCTCTTAGAAGATCTAAACCACTTTTTTTATTTTGTTGTGCAACGCTTAACAATGGAGGAATATTATCTCCTGGATGACTATAATCTGCAGCTAAAAAAGTATCATGAAAATCTAGTTCTCTTACTGCAGTTCCATTAGACCAAGCTACCCACTCACAATCAAATTTTAATTTGTTGCTTACACCAAATAATAAAGCCCCATTTTTTCTTGGGTGTTTTAAAGCCATTTCTCTTGAAGAAACAACAGGTCTTCTGTTTAAAGAAGCTATAGCAACTGAAGCATTATCAATAATTCTATTAATTGCCATTTCAATTGCATTTTTATCTAATTTAGCATTGTCACTTGCAATCTCTGCAATTTTCCAGGCAAGCTGGTTTTTTTTGGGGAGGTGAATCTTAGATGGATAAACTTTAACTTTGTGTACTATCAAAATAACTCCTAATTTACGGAATTGTTTTTAATAGTTAAAAAAAAATAATCAATCTTAAAGATATTTTAATACAATTTTTTCAATTCCTACAAAGTCTCTTATCAGGTGATTATGATATATTTCACTAGTATTTTTTTCAGTATAACCATCTTCTAATAGAATTACTGGCATACCAGCTTCTTTTGCTGCATTTGCATCAGTTTCACTATCACCAATCATTAAGGATCTTTTTATATCTCCATCTAAAATTTCTATTACTGACGTTAGATGTCGAGGATCAGGTTTGCAGTAATTGAAAGTATTATGACCAGCTACATATTCAAAAAAATCATAAATGCCAATTTTTTTTAAAAGATCAACAGCCAGATGTTCCTGCTTATTTGTACAAACACCCATTGAAATATTTTTATCTCTAGACCATATCAGAAAATCTTTAACACCATTAATAAGAGTACTTTCATTAACAATATTTTTTCCGTAAAAATCTACAAAATCTTTAACCATTTCTTTCTTAATTTTTTCATCTTGTACTTTTCCAAATTCTTTTTTCGCTTGTCCCCATATGGATCTTCCAAGCATTGCCCCAGCACCTTGACCAACTAAATTTCTGATTTCCTCAGTTGATTTCGTTGGGTAACCAAATTTTTTCATCACATGATTATGAGCTCGCATTAAATCTGGTGCTGTATCAACTAAAGTACCATCTAAATCAAAAAGAATTGTAAAATTTTGTTTCATAATCAAAAGTATTTTTAAGAAATATTTTGTGAATTAAGAATTATATATACTTAATATAAAGATTTTCCTAGATGAAACAGATAAATTTAAAAAAAGACCAAGATAGATTAAGAGATAAATTTTTAAAGTCAGGTGTAAAAATGATTGGACCAGAAACAATTTATTTTTCTAAAGATATAAAAATTGGAAAAAATGTAACTATTGAACCATATGTAGTTTTTGGCCCAAAAGTAAAAATTGGAAGTAATGTATTAATTAGATCATTTAGCCATTTAGAGAATTGCATTGTTAAAGATAAAGTTGAAATAGGACCTTATGCAAGAATTAGACCAAATACTATTTTAGAAAAAGGTTCAAAAGTTGGAAACTTTGTTGAAATTAAAAAAAGCAAGATTGGAAAAAATTCTAAAGTTAATCATTTGACATATATTGGTGACGCAAATATTGGTAAAAATGTAAATATAGGTGCAGGCACTATTACATGTAATTATGACGGCATTAAAAAAAATAAAACAATAATAAAAGATAATGTATTTATTGGATCAAATTCATCATTAGTGGCACCTTTAACCTTAGAGGAAGGCAGTACTATTGGCGCTGGTTCGGTTATAACTAAAAAAGTAAAAAGAAAATCTTTAGCTCTCACTAGGAGCTTACAAACTGAGGTAAAAAATTATAAAAGAAAAAGAAAATAATTATGTGTGGAATTATTGGCATAAATAGTAGTAAACCAGTTTCAGCAACAATCATTAACTCTCTTAAAAAATTAGAGTACAGAGGTTATGACTCGGCTGGTATTGCCACACTTTATGATGGTTCAATTAATGAAATTAAATCTGAGGGAAGAGTAGATAACCTTGAAAAAAGTTCTTTAGTAAAAAATATGGAAGGCACTGTAGGTATTGGCCATGTAAGATGGGCAACACATGGATTACCAAATAGTATAAATGCTCACCCTCATTCATCTCAAAATGTTTCAGTTGTTCATAATGGAATTATTGAAAACTCAACATTATTAAAAAAGTTTTTAGTAGGAAAAGGTCATAAATTTAAATCTCAGACTGATACAGAGGTGATAGTTCATTTAATAACAGAAAATTTAAAAACAGAAAATATTGTTGATTCAATTAAAAAAACTTTAAAATCTCTTCATGGAAGTTTCGCATTAGGAATTATATTTAAAGATGAGCCAGACTTAATTGTTGGAGCAAGAAGAGGTTCTCCTCTTGCTGTTGGATATGGTCCTAATGAAAATTATTTAGGTTCAGACTCATATGCGCTTAAATCGATGACAAATAAGATCACTTATTTAAATGATGGAGAATTCTGTATTATTAAAAAGGATCATGTAGAATTTTTTAGTGAAGATGGAACAAAAATTAATAAAAAAGTTTTAGAATTATCCTCAGAAGAAGAGAAATATGACAAAGGTGATTTCAAACATTTCATGGCAAAAGAAATAGAGGAACAACCAATTACACTTAAAAATGGAATTAAAGAATATATCGATACATCAAATAATGACATCAATATTCATAATTTTCCTTGGAAAATTAATGAGATATCGTCTGTTACTTTAATCGGTTGTGGAACAGCATACCATTCTTGCTTAATGGCAAAATACTGGTTCGAAGAACTTACCTCTTTAGATGTTAATATAGATATAGCTTCAGAATTTAGATACAGGAAAAATAGATTTAAAAAAGATACTTTATATGTATTTGTATCTCAATCTGGTGAAACTGCAGATACCTATGCAGCTTTAGACTTGTGCATTAAAAATAATATGAAAACTTGTGCAGTAGTCAATGTAATTGAAAGCTCAATAGCTAGAGATAGTGAATTTGTTTTACCTATTCATTGCGGAACTGAGATTGGTGTTGCATCTACAAAGGCATTTTTAGGTCAAATTTTAATTCTTTATATTTTAGCCTTAAAATTAGGATCATTGAAAAAAGATATAGAAAAAAAAACATTTATAGAAAAAATTAATGATTTAAAAGAACTTCCAAAATTAATTGAAAAAACTTTATCTTTAGATAATAAAATTCAGGCAGTATCCAGTACTTTCAATGAAGCTAAGGGATCAATGTTTTTAGGAAGAGGATTTTCATTTCCAATTGCTCTTGAGGGTGCTTTAAAACTAAAAGAGTTATCTTATATTCATGCCGAAGGCTATCCTGCAGGTGAAATGAAACATGGTCCGTTAGCTTTAATTGAAGAAGGAATGCCAGTTGTTGTTTTGGCCCCAAGGGATGATTATTACAAAAAGACAATTTCAAACATGCAAGAAGTAATAGCAAGAGGTGCAAAGGTTTTACTGATAACTAATAAAAGTAAAGATGAGATTGTATCAGAAAATATTTGGGAAACTATAGAGGTAGAAACCACTAATGAAGATCTTTTTCCTTTTCTTTTAACAATACCTTTACAGAAATTAGCTTATTATTCAGCACTTAAAAAAGGTTTTGATATTGATAAACCCCGTAATTTAGCCAAATCTGTCACCGTTGAATAATTAAAAAACTCTGATACAACAATCCTAGGTTGAACATGAAAAATTGGAAAATAAATAGTTGGAGAAAATATCCTGTTAAGCACATACCTACGTATGATGATGATAAGGAACTTGACGATGTATTGAATAAGTTAAAAACTTTTCCTCCAATGGTATTTGCAGGTGAAACTAGACACTTAAAAGAACAACTAGCAAAGGTGGTTGATGGTAAAGCTTTTCTTCTTCAAGGAGGAGACTGTGCAGAGAGTTTTGCAGAATTTCACCCAGATAATATAAGAGATACTTTTAAAGTAATACTTCAAATGTCTTTAGTGTTAACTTATTCAGCTTCTTTACCAGTTGTGAAACTTGGAAGAATTGCTGGTCAATTTTCTAAACCAAGAAGTGCCCCAACTGAAAAACAAGGAGATAAAGAATTACCAAGTTATTTAGGTGATAATATTAATGCAATTGATTTTACGGAAAAGGCTAGAAGACCAGATCCAAAAAGATTATTTAAAGCTTACTCGCAGTCAGCTTCTACTCTTAATTTACTAAGAGCATTTTCAAAAGGAGGATTTGCAGATTTAAATAAAGTACATTTATGGAATTTAGACTATATTAAAAAAAGCCCTCAAGCTAAAAAATTTAAAGAACTAGAAGATAAAATTGCTGATGCTTTAGGTTTCATGGAAGCATGTGGAATAACATCAGATTTTAATAACAGAATGTATACAGTAAATTTTTGGACATCACATGAGGCTTTACATTTGCCATTTGAAGAGGCTATGACCAGAGTTGACTCTACTACTGGAGAGTATCATGATACTTCAGCTCATTTTGTATGGATTGGTGATAGAACTAGACAATTAGACGGTGGTCATGTTGAATTTTGCAAAGGAATTGAAAATCCAATAGGGATTAAATGTGGACCAACTTCAAAACCTGATGAAATTGCAAAGATTTGTGAAGTATTAAATCCAAAAAATGAAAAGGGTAAAATAACTTTAATCTCCAGATTTGGTCATCAAAATGTTGAAAAATTTTTACCAAAACTAATTAGGGGAATTAAGAAAGAAGGATTAAATGTTGTTTGGTCATGTGATCCAATGCATGGAAATACGATTAAATCTACTACTGGTTTTAAAACAAGACCTTTTAATGATGTAGTTAACGAAGTAAAAAATGTTTTTGGAGTTCATCAATCAGAAGGTTCGTACGCAGGTGGCTTGCATATTGAGATGACTGGGCAAGATGTTACAGAATGTACCGGTGGAGCTAGAAAAATATCTGATGCAGACTTATCAAGCAGATACCATACACATTGTGATCCAAGATTAAACTCAGAACAGGCTATTGAACTAGCTTTTTTAATTTCAGATGAGATCAAAAAGAATACCAGCTATTCTAAAAATGCTATTCAAGCGGCATCTTAAGCCATTGTTTTAGGAAAAATAATTATTAAATATAAAGCCATGAATGCATCTGAAAAGGTAAAATACATATCAAATTGGATTAAAACCTATGTTGATCAAATGCCAAATAAGGCAGAATCTTTAGTTATAGGGATTTCTGGAGGTATAGATTCGTCAGTATCTAGTACCTTAAGTGCTATGACAGGTTTAAAAACTATAGTTTTAACTATGCCAATAAAACAAAAAGAAAATCAGCATGATTTAAGTTTGAAACATCAAAAATGGTTAACACAAAATTTTAAAAATGTAGAAGCTCACACAATAAGCTTAGACGACTTGTTTGAAACATTTTCAACAACACTAAACAAATTTGATAATGAACATGGTTATGCAAATTCAAGAGCAAGATTAAGAATGACTACTCTTTATCAAGTAGCCGCTGCCAATAAGGGTATCGTTGTAGGCACAGGTAACAAAGTTGAAGATTTTGGTGTTGGTTTTTACACGAAATATGGTGATGGGGGAGTAGATATTTCACCCATTGCTGATTGCAATAAAACTGAAGTTTGGGAACTAGGTAAAGAATTAGGAATATTAAAAGAAATTATTGATGCTCCTCCAACTGATGGTCTTTGGGATGATGGAAGAACTGACGAAGGACAGCTAGGATTTAATTATAATGAATTAGAAGAGGCAATGATCAATCCCGACTCACCTCATAGAGCAGAATACGAAAAGATAAGAAAACAAAATTTGCATAAAATGGACCCCATTCCTGTATGCAAAATTCCAAGTTAATCAATTAGATTAACAAATCCCAAAATAAGGTATATTTCTTAATCAACTATAATGGATATTTATTTAACAAATAATTTAACTAATAAAAAAGAACAGTTTGTTCCTCGAGACAATAAAGAAGTAGGAATGTATGTTTGTGGTCCAACTGTTTATGATGATCCTCATATTGGAAATGCTAGACCATTAGTTATATTTGATATTTTATATAGACTACTTAAAAATAAATTTAAGAAGGTTAAATATGTAAGAAATATTACGGACATAGATGATAAAATTATTAAATCGTCTCAAGATCAGAATATATCTACAAAAGAATTAACAGAAAAAATAACAAAAAGTTTTTTAGAAGATTGTTCCTATCTAAATTGCGAAAACCCATCACATCAACCTAAAGCAACTGAACATATAGATTTAATGATCGAAATGATTGGTGAATTATTAAAAAAGGGTTTCGCTTATGAAAATAACAAACATGTTTATTTTGAGGTTAAAAAATTTTCTGATTATGGTAAGTTATCAAATAAAAAATTAGAGGATTTGATAGCTGGTTCAAGGGTTGAAATAAGTGATAATAAACAAAATTCTGAAGATTTTGTCTTATGGAAACCTTCAAAAAGCCATGAACCCTCATGGAACTCACCATGGGGAAAAGGTAGGCCTGGTTGGCATTTAGAATGTTCAGCTATGTCAAAAAAGTTTTTAGGTAATGAGTTTGATATTCATGGTGGAGGTATAGATTTATTATTCCCTCATCATGAAAATGAAATCGCTCAATCAAGATGTGCAAATGAAACTAGTACTTTTGCAAATTACTGGGTTCATAATGCTTTTATAACAATGTCAAATGAAAAAATGGCTAAGTCTCAGGGGAATATTTTAAAAATAAAAAGTTTTCGAGAAAAAATAAGTGGTCAGGTTCTTAGATTAGCTTTAATGAGTGCTCATTATAAGCAACCATTAGATTGGAATGATAAACTTTTAAGTGAATGTGAGAATACTCTCGATAAATGGTATCGTGTATACTCAAATAATTTTAAAATTACCAAAATCTCTGACGAAATTCTAAAACCTTTGTTTGATGATTTGAATACTCCAGGATACATCGCCAATTTACACCAACTTTATGAAAAGGCATCAAAAGGTCATGATCCACATTTATTTGTCTCTGCATGTCAATTTGTTGGATTATTAAATGAAGATTATGAAAATTGGCAACAATATAAAAAGGATAAAGCTTCAATTAATGAAAATGACATATTAAATAAAATTGAGTTAAGAAATAAAGCTAGGAAAAATAAAGATTATGAGGAAGCTGACAGAATAAGAAATGAGCTTTTAGACAAAGGTGTTTTAATAGAGGATAAAGATGGTAAAACAATTTGGAAATTTAAATGAGTAAAGAACGATTATATATATTTGATACTACATTAAGAGATGGTGCTCAAACTCAAGGTGTAGATTTTTCACTTGAGGATAAAGAAAAAATTGCATTTGCCTTAGACTCTCTCGGTGTAGATTATATTGAAGCTGGTTGGCCAGGAGCAAATTTAACAGACACAGAGTTTTTTCAAAAAAAACATAGCTTCAAAAATGCTAAACTCACTTCTTTTGGAATGACAAAAAAAACTGGACATAGTGCAGACAATGACACTGGCTTGTCAGCAATATTAAACTCTAATACTCCAGCAGTTTGTTTGGTAGGAAAATCTTGGGATTTTCATGTCGATGTAGCACTTGGTATATCAAATAAAGAAAATTTAGAAAATATAAGTGAAAGTACTAAGCATTTTGTTAAAGCCAAAAAGGAATTTATGTTTGATGCTGAACATTTTTTTGATGGTTACAAAGCAAATTCTAAATATGCGATAGAGTGTATTAAATCCGCTTATGATAATGGTGCAAGGTGGATAGTTTTGTGTGATACAAATGGAGGAACATTACCGCATGAAGTTACCAAGATAGTAACTGAGGTTTCAAAGATTATTCCTGGCAAGAATTTGGGCATCCATGCTCATAATGATACTGGAAATGCAGTAGCTAATTCTTTAGCCGCAGTATTATCAGGTGCTCGTCAAGTGCAAGGAACTATCAATGGTTTGGGTGAGAGATGTGGAAATGCAAATTTAATGTCTTTAATACCAACATTTTTTTTGAAAAATGATTTTTCATCAAAATTTGAAATTGGAATTAAATCTGAAAATATTAAAGATTTAACCAACTGCTCTAGACTTTTAGATGAAGTTTTAAATCGAAAACCAAATATGCATTTACCATATGTTGGAGCAGCAGCTTTTTCACATAAGGGAGGTCTACATGTATCTGCAGTACAAAAAGATCCCAAAACTTATGAACACATAAATCCTAATGAAGTCGGAAATATGAGAAATATAGTTGTTTCAGATCAGTCAGGTAAATCTAATATTATCTCTAGATTGAAAACAATAAACATAGAAATTAATGAAAACGATCCAAAAATTAAAAAACTTTTAAATGAAGTTAAGGATAGAGAATTCATTGGCTACAGTTACGATGGAGCCGATGCTTCATTTGAATTATTAGCTAGAAGAATTATTGGAGAAATTCCAAGATATATATCGATTAATGAATATGATGTTTCTGTAAAAAAAAGTAAATCTGGAGAAATAGTTTCTTCTGCAAAAGCTCAATTAGAGGTTGATGGAGAAAAAATTGTTTGTGAAGGAGAGGGCAATGGACCAGTTAATGCCCTCGATAACGCTATAAGACAAAATGTTGATCGACTAGCGAAATATTCAAAATATTTAAAAGATTTAAAATTAGTTGACTATAAAGTCAGAATTTTAAATACGGGTACTGAAGCTGTTACTAGAGTATCAATTGAAAGTACAGACTCTAAAGGAAAAAATTGGTTTACTATTGGCGTATCTACAAACATAATTGATGCTTCATTTAAAGCATTAATTGATAGTTTAGATTATAAACTATTTAAAGATAATGCCCCTGCTAGTAAATAAATGAGTAAAAATCATATCTCTTTTATTCTACATAAACCTCAATTATCTGAAAATATTGGTGCATGTGCTAGAGCAATTAAAAACTTTAATTTTAAGAAATTAATATTAATTAATCCAAAACCAATTTTTCCTAATGACAAAATTTTAGCGACGTCTGTTGGAGCTAAAAATATTATCAATGAAAGCAAAAAGTATGATACTTTAGAACAAGCCCTTGGGAAAATTGATATTGTTATTGCTACATCAGCAAGATTTAGGAATAAAAATATTAAACACATTAATTTACAGGATTTAAAAAAAATAGATTTTAAAAAGAGGATTGGTTTTTTGTTTGGTTCAGAAGCATCAGGTTTATCAAATGAAGAGATTAGTTATGCTAATTATACTTTACAGATACCAACTAATCCTGATTTCAAATCTCTTAACTTGTCTCATAGTTTGATAATTATTGCTCAATATGTGGCTAATGTTATCAAATTAAGAAATATTCCTTTTAAGAAGTCCCAAAAGGTAAAAGCTGCTGGTAAAAAAGAAATTCAATCAATGTTAAATCTTTGTATAAAAAGTTTAGATGAAATAGATTTCTTCAATCCCAAAGAAAAGAGACCAAAAATGCTTGAGAACTTAAGAAATATTTTTTATAAAATGGACTTGTCTGATAAAGAAACACGTATTTTATCAAGTGTATTTGCTAGTTTAAGCAAAAAACGTTGATTGACAAAGTAAGGAGTAAGTTTATAAACCCCTCTATTAATGACAAAAAGATTAAACTCTAAACATAAAGTAGATAGAAGACTAAAAGTCAATCTATGGGGAAGACCCAAAAGTCCTTTTAATACTAGAGCTTATGGACCCGGTCAGCACGGTCAATCAAGACAAGGTAAGCCATCAGATTATGGAATTCAATTGCAAGCTAAGCAAAAATTAAAAGCTTATTACGGTAATATTAATGAAAGACAATTCAGGAATATTTATAAGAAAGCAAGTATGCTTAAAGGTGATACTAGTGAAAATTTAATTGGCTTATTAGAAAAAAGGCTAGACGCAGTAATCTATAGAGCAAAATTTTCCACAACAATTTTTTCAGCAAGGCAATTGATTAATCATGGTCACGTAAAAGTTAATGGCAAAAAAGTTAATATAGCTAGTTATTCAGTAAATGAAGAAGACTCAATTGAAATAAGAGATAAATCTAAACAATTAGCTATTATTGATATAGCCTTAGCTAGCAAAGAAAGAGAAACTCCCGAGTATATTCAAATGGACGAAAAAAATAAAAAGTTTAAGTTTGTTAGAACACCAAAACTTGAAGAAGTGCCTTATCCAATAGTTATGGAACCTAACTTAGTAATTGAATATTATTCAAGATAAAATTATTTTTTATAATTTATACCTTTATCATCGAAAACTTTTTTAATTTCACCACTCTCATACATTTCTTTGATAATATCGCATCCTCCAACAAATTCTTTCTTTATATAAAGTTGAGGTATAGTTGGCCAATCACTAAATACTTTTATTCCTTCTCTTAATGTTTGATCCTCTAAAACATTAATAGCTTTAAAGTTAACTTCTAAAATTTTAAGTATATTTGTAACTGCCATTGAAAAACCACATTGAGGAGCATCTGGTGTACCCTTCATAAATAAACAAATTTCATTATTATCAATATGATTTTGAATTAAATTCTTAACTTTATCATCCATTATTGTTCCTTTGTTTTAATTGCTAAAGCATGTAGTTCATTACCCATTTTACCTTTTAATGACTCGTATACCATTTTATGTTGTTCAATTTTACTTTTACCAGAAAATTTAGCCGATGTTATGGTTGCTGAGTAATGATTATTATCTCCAGCTAAATCTTGAATTTCTATTGATGCATCAGGTAAAGCTTCTTTGATGTGTCTCTCAATTTCTTTTAAATCCATTGCCATTATGTACTCATAAAATTAGTTAACCAATTACTATTATAAGATTTTAATTCGTCAATTGTAACTTTTGTCTTTTGATTAATTATCATATCTTTTTCGATAATGATGCCTAATTCTTCGTGATAAACTGAATTTTGATCTAAAATTTTTGTAACTTCTTTTAAATCTTTAGGATTTATCTCTATAATATATCTCCCTTGATCCTCTGAAAAAAAGTAATAAATTTCGTTAATTAAATTTTTAGATTTATTAAATTTAATACTTTTATTACCCTTTATAGACATCTTGCTTACTGCAGTTATTATACCACCTAGTGATACGTCATGAGCACTTTTTACATGACCTTTTTGTATTAAATTTAATAGCGACTCTCCATTATTTTTTTCATTAAAAAGGTTAACTTCCGGTGGGGGGCCATTTTTTTCATCTAAAATTGATCTAGCAAAAAGGCTTTGATCAATATGCCCTTCAGTTTTTCCAATAACCATAACTATATTATCAATTTCTTTAAAATTCATAGTAACCATTTTGTTGTAATCTTTAATTAGTCCAACTCCACCTATAGAAGGTGTTGGTTTGATTCCAATTTCCTTTGTTTGATTATAAAAAGAAACATTTCCTGAAACGACAGGAAAATTTAAATATTCACATGCCTCTCCAATACCTTGAACACATTCAACGAATTCACCCATGTTTTCTTCTTTCTCTGGACTTCCAAAATTTAGACAATTGGTTATTGCTATTGGTGTAGCACCAACGGAAATTAAATTTCGCCAACTTTCTGCAACTACCTGTTTTCCACCAGTTAAAGGGTGAGCCCAACAATATACTGCTGATGAGTCCACTGAAGCTGCTATTGCTTTATTGGTACCATGAACTCTTACTACACCAGAGTTTCCACCAGGTTTTTGAATTGTATCACCCATTACTGTGTGATCATATTGTTGCCAAATCCATTCTTTGCTACATATATTTGGGTGAGATAAAATTTTTTTTAATACATCTTTTATTTTAAGACTATTTAAAGAATCTTTTTTTATTTTATTTTTTTTTGGCAATTTAGATTTTTTCCATTTTCGATCATACATAGGTGAGTTTTCAACTAATGTATTAACTGGGATATTTGCAACTTGTTTATTGTCAAAAAACAATTCAATGTTTTTAGTATCAGTAGTTTTACCAATTATTGCAAAATCTAAATTCCATTTATCAAATATTTTCTTTGCTAATTCTTCTTTACCATTTTCTAATACAATCAACATTCTCTCTTGACTTTCTGAAAGCATAATTTCGTAGGGTGTCATCTTAGCTTCTCTACAAGGAACTTTATTTAGATTTATTTGAACTCCTAAATTCCCTTTTGAAGCCATTTCAATACTTGAAGATGTTAGGCCTGCTGCACCCATATCTTGAATAGCAATGATAGAATCGCCAGCCATTAATTCCAAACATGCTTCTAAAAGAAGTTTTTCAGTAAAAGGGTCTCCAACTTGCACAGTTGGTTTTTTTTCTTCAATTTTTTCATCAAAACTTGCAGAAGCCATACTAGCACCATGAATACCATCTCTTCCAGTTTTAGAACCAACATAAATCACTGGTTTATTTAGTCCTGCTGCTTTTGAATAAAATATTTTATTCTTTTTAACTAACCCTAAAGTCATAGCATTTACCAAAATGTTCCCATTGTAAGAGCTATCAAAAGATGTTTGACCAGCTATTGTTGGTACACCCATACAGTTACCATAACCCCCAATTCCATGAACAACACCTCTTAAAAGATTTTTAGTTTTTTTATGTTGGGGAGAGCCAAAGTGAATTGAATTTAAATTAGCTATTGGTCGAGCACCCATTGTAAAGACATCCCTCATAATTCCACCTACGCCAGTTGCTGCTCCTTGATAAGGTTCTATGAAAGAGGGGTGATTGTGACTTTCAATTTTAAATACTATTGCATCACCATCTTCAATATCTATAACACCTGCATTTTCACCAGGTCCTTGAATGACTTTTTTACCTTTTGTTGGTAATTTTTTTAGATGAAGTCTAGATGATTTATAAGAGCAATGTTCGTTCCACATTGCAGAAAAAATTCCAAGTTCAGTTATATTTGGATTTCTTTTTAATAGATCACAAATTTTTTTATATTCATTAGATTTAAGACCATGTTCTATGGCAATTTTTTCATTAACTATCATTATTTTAAATTATTAATTAGATTTTTAAAAAATAAAGAACCATCTTCACCTGATAAACTTTGATCAATCATTCTCTCTGGGTGTGGCATCATTCCTAGAACATTTTTTTCTTTATTGAATATACCTGCAATATTTTTTGTTGAACCGTTAGGGTTATATTGTTCGTCTGTTTGACCGTTTTTATCACAATAATAAATTGCTATTTGATTATTATCTTTAATTTCGTTTAGTTGGTCTTTTGTACAAAAATAGTTTCCTTCATTATGTGCTATATGAAATTCAAATATATCTTTATCTAGATTTTTAAAATAAGGATTTTGTTTATTATCAATCTTGACATAAATATTTTTACAAATAAATTCTAAATATTTATTTCTTAATAAAACACCAGGAAGCAATCCTGTCTCAACTAATATCTGAAAACCATTACAAATACCCATTACTAACCCACCTGATTTAGCAAAATTAATTACCGAATGCATTATTTTAGATTTTGATGCCATACTTCCACATCTGAGATAATCACCATAAGAAAAACCTCCTGGTAAAACAACAAGATCACTTTTTGGAAGTTCATTATCGTTATGCCAGACCATTTTGTTCTTAAATCCAAATTTATTTAAAGCTACATCCATATCTCGATCACAATTTGAACCAGGAAAGGTAATAACAGATGATTTCATTAATTATTGTGTCTCAATAATTTTATAATTTTCAATAACAAGATTTGCTAAAAGTTTTTTACACATATCCTCAACTATACCTTTGGCTTTGGTTGGGTCATTTTCATTTACATCAATTTCAAAATACTTACCTTGTCTTATCTCGTTTACATCTTTGAAACCCATACCGTCCAATGTTTGATGAATCACTTTACCCTGAGGATCTAATACATCTTTTTTTAGAGTTATTATTGCTGAAATGATCATTTATTTTTTTTCTTAACTGAAGATAGTTGAGTTACGTTGACAGCTGAAACATTTGATTGTTCATGAAGAATACCTAGCCTTTTTGCAACTTCTGTATAAGCTGGTATTAAATCTCCAAGGTCTTTTCTAAATCTATCTTTATCAAGTTTTTTATCAGTGATTGAGTCCCACAATCTACAAGTATCAGGACTAATTTCATCTGCTAGAATAATTTCATTTTTACCATTAACCTTTAATCTTCCAAATTCTAATTTAAAATCAATTAACTTAATTCCAATTCCTCTAAACATGCCAATCATAAAGTCATTAATTCTTAGAATCATTTTTTTTATTTTTTCAATTTCTTTTTTATTAGCCCATTCAAAAGCATAAATATGCTCTTCAGCTATTAAAGGATCACCAAGTTTGTCATCTTTTAAACAATATTCAATTAAGGGTTCTTTAAGAACAGTACCATCTTCGATGCCTAATCTTTTAGTAAGAGAGCCAGTTGCAACATTTCTAACTATGAATTCAATAGGAATTATTTCAACCAACTTTATGACCTGTTCCCTCATATTTAATCTTTTAACTAAATGATTTTTGATACCAATTTGAGATAAATTTGAGAGGATATGTTCAGAAATTCTATTATTTAAAACTCCTTTACCCTCAATAGTGGTTTTCTTTTGATTGTTAAATGCTGTTGCATCATCTTTGAAGTACTGAATTACTAAATCTTTATCTTGAGTAGCGTAAATTATTTTAGCTTTTCCCTCGTATAATCTTTTACCTTTTTTCATTATTTAAAAACTCTCCTAAAAATTAAATTCACATTCTTAAAGTGTTTAGAAAAACTAAAAATAGATTTAAGCTTTTTTGGTGAAATGTTATTAATTATATATTTATCAGATTGAACTGCAGTAAACAAATCCAGATTTTCAGCAAAACATTTTTTTGCATAGCTCTGAACCATTTTGTAAGATTTTTCTCTACTTAAACCAGTTTTTGTAAGTTCAAGCATAAGTTCCTGAGAGAAAATTAAGCCTTTTGTAATGTTAAGATTTTCTAACATTTTTTTTGGATAAACTATCATGTTATCTAAAATATTGGTTAACCTTACTAATGCAAAATCTAGAGTAATATTTGCATCAGGGCCTATATTTCTTTCAACACTTGAATGAGAAATATCTCTTTCATGCCATAAGGCTATATTTTCAAGAGCAGGGGTCACAGCACTTCTAACCATTCTTGCAAGACCTGTTAAATTTTCACTCAATATTGGATTCTTTTTATGAGGCATTGCAGAGGAACCTTTTTGATTTTTTGAAAAGTATTCTTGTAATTCATAAACCTCTGTCCTTTGCAAATGTCTTATTTCAATAGCTACTCTTTCTATTGAACCAGCAATAATGCCTAAAACTGAAAAATAGAAAGCATGTCGGTCTCTTGGGATAACTTGTGTTGAAATAGGCTCAATTTTTAAGCTAAGCTTTTTTGCAACATGTTTTTCTACATTTGGATTAATATTTGCGAAAGTTCCAACCGCACCCGAAATAGCACACGTTGAAACTTCATCTATAGCAGCATCTAATCGTTTTCTATTTCTTTTAAATTCTTCATAAAAAGAAGCTAGCTTTAAACCAAATGTTATTGGTTCAGCATGAATACCATGACTTCTACCCATACAAGGAGTAAATTTATATTTTCTAGCTTGTTTTCTAAGAACTTTTAAAATTTGATCTAAGTCTTTTAGAATTATTTTTCCAGATTGAACTAATTGAATATTAAAACTCGTGTCCAATACATCTGAAGAAGTCATGCCTTGATGAAGATATCTAGCTTTAATTCCTGCTTTTTCAGTAATAGAAGTTAAGAAAGCAATGACATCATGCTTAACTTGGCTTTCAATTTGATGAATTCTTTTAACATTTATTCTAGCTTTTTTTCTTACTACCGAGGAAACACCTCTAGGAATTTGACCTAGTTTTTCCATTGCTTGTGCTGCGGCTACTTCAACATCCAGCCAAATTTTATATTTATTTTCTTCTGACCAAATATTAGTAAGTTCTTTTCGCGAGTATCTTTTTATCATTAATTATAAGTATGGGGGCTTAGAATAACCTTTAACAGATTCTGTAAAAATTTCATAACCATTTTCTGTAATCCCTATTGTATGTTCGAATTGAGCTGATAAAGATTTATCTTTAGTAACAGCAGTCCATCCATCATTCAGCATTTTAGTATCATATTTTCCAGCATTAATCATAGGTTCAACTGTAAATGTCATTCCAGGCTTAAGTTCTGTTCCTGTATTTTTATTCCCATAGTGTAATATATTAGGTGGCTCATGAAATGTTGTACTAATTCCATGACCACAGAAATCTCTAACAACTGAAAAACCTTTTTTTTCGACATAGGATTGAATTTCATATCCAATGTCCCCAAGTTTAATTCCTGGTTTTAAAATCTGTATTGCTTTCATCATGGACTCGTAAGTTGCATCTATTAAATTTTTTAGTTTTACTGAAGTTTGTCCAACACAAAACATTCTACTAGTATCCCCATAATGTTCATTTATTATAGCTGTCACATCAACATTTACAGCATCTCCCTCTTCTAAAATTCTTTCCTCAGAAGGAATTCCATGACAAACAACATGATTAAGAGAGGTGCACAAAGATTTATTAAAACCTCTATAATACAATGGAGCTGAGTAGCCACCATTATCACGAATAAATTCATATCCAAGTTTATCTATATAGGCTGTTGAAATACCTTCTTTAATGTTATCTGTAAGCATATCTAAAGTCTTGGCCGCAAGCTTTCCTGCAATTCTCATTTTTTCAAATTTTTCCGTATAATTAATCATTCTTAATTTTTAATTTTTTCTCTATTAAAATTTCTTTTGAACTTATTTTACATCTATAAGCTAAAAAATTAACACCTGCTTTTTTTGCAGCTAAATAATTTTTATAATATTCTCTATCTATATCTTTCGCTATCTTAAATTTTTCCATATTTTGTATTTGGACAAGGAATATCAAGTAGGCTTTATAACCCTTTTTTATGGCATCAATAAGGGTAAGTAAATGTTTTGAACCTCTTGAGGTAATTGCATCAGGAAATTCAGCAGTTTTTTCATCTCTAAAAAGAGTTACATTTTTAACTTCTACAAAGTTTTTTTGATTATTTTTTTCAATAAGAAAGTCAAATCTTGTTTCTTTATTAAAAAAAACCTCAGATTTTATTGTATCGTTATTTTCTAATTCTTTTATTAGATTATTGGATAAGCCATGACTTACAATTTTATTTGCCATATGAGTATTTACACCAACCAAATTTTTCTTTGCTTTTATTATTTCAAGTCCATACTTTAATTTTCTTTTAGGATTATTATTTTTAAGAAGATATACTTCGTTTCCTTCATCAAGTAAGCCCTTCATAGAACCAGTATTTGGACAATGAGCGGTAACAATTTGCTTATTTATTTTTACATCTACAAAAAAACGTTTATATCTTTTGATTAATTTGCCTTTTATTAAAGACTTGGTAAATTGCATAATTAAATTATACATATTAAAATGAAAATTAACACAAAAGTAAGTGCCGCTATATTGATAATAGGAAATGAGATTTTATCAGGCAGAACACAAGACACAAACACTACTACCTTAGCTAAATGGTTGAATTCAATCGGGGTTATTGTTAATGAGGTAAGAGTTATTCCAGATATAGAAAAAACAATTGTTGAAACATTAAACATTTTAAGAAAATCAAATAATTATGTTTTTACAACTGGTGGCATTGGACCAACACACGATGATATTACTGCTGAGTCAGTTTCAAAGGCTTTTGGAGTAAAATATGAAATTCATAAAGAAGCGTTTGAAATTTTAAAATCATATTACAAACAAGGTGAGTTTAATGAGGGCAGACAAAAAATGGTATGGATGCCTAAAGATGCTCAATTAATTTTAAATCCTACAAGTGGTGCACCTGGTTTTAGTGTTGAAAATGTTTTTTGCCTTCCAGGAGTTCCTTCAATTCTTAAATCAATGTTAGGTAGTTTAAAAAACAAGATTGTTGGTGGAGAGCCAATTCTTAGCCATACTATAAACCTTAAAACAGTTGAAAGTGAAATTGCAAATTCTTTAACAAAAGTTCAAGACCAAAACAGAGACGTTGAAATTGGAAGCTATCCCTTTTTTCATGCAGGAAAACTCGGAGTTTCAATAGTAATTCGTTCTGAAAATCAGTCTAAAATTGATGTTTGTAATTCTCAAATTTTAAAATTTATTAAAGAAAAAAAAATTGAAATTGTGGATCGATAAATGCTCTATTTCGCTTACGGAAGTAATCTAAATCATTTTCAAATGAGACGCAGATGTAGAGACAGTTTTTTTTTAAAAAAAATTAATCTAAGAAATTTTAGATTAACTTTTAGAAGCAAGTATAGAGCAGCAGACATTGAACCAAAAAAGAATTCAATCGTTCCTGGAGGCTTATTTGATATTTCAAAAAGTGACGAAAAAAAATTAGATTTGTATGAGGATCATCCAATACTTTATAAGAAATACTATTTTAGTTATTATGGTAAAAAAGTAATGACTTATACAATGGTAAAAAAAACTAATTTTACTTACCCAACTAAGAGATATCTCAATATTGTTAAACAAGGATATTTAGACTGTAATTTGGATAAAAAAGCCCTATTATTAGCTCTAAAGGGTTAAAATAACTTGAAATTATTTGTTGTATTATTGCAACACTATTTATTTTTTATTGATTTTATTTTTAGAATAGGCCTTTTTTTAATTGAAGAATCATTCTTTTTTACTAATGTGCATTTGTACGTAAATAATTAATTATTTAAGAATAAGGATAAAAAAATGAAAAAGTTATACTCATTTATTTTCGGTGCCGCTTTACTATTTTCAACATCAGCTCACTCTGATGTTACATTAGGTTTAAAAGTTGGACATGGAGATTTAGAAGGTAGTAGCAAAAGTTATACAGCAGGATTAAATGCATACGCATCACAAACTGCTTCCAAAGATAGTATGTTTGGTGCAATTTTTGCTGAGCTTTCATTAGGAGATACAAATGTGTCTGCAGGATTAGAATATGTCCCTTTAGATGCTGATATTTCTCTTGATGGAAAAAACTCTAGCTCAAGTGCTAACATAGAAGATTACACAACTGCATATCTTTTATACATGCATGATGCAGGAGGAGCTAATGTATATGGTAAATTAGGTTACTCTAGAGCTGATATTGGAACAGTTAAATCAGGTTCAGTGGTAAATAGTCAATCATCAGAATTAGATGGTATTATGGTTGGTGTAGGTCTTCAAACACAAGAACTTGCAAATGACTTTGTTGGAAGATTAGAGTTCACTTATACTGATTTTGATGACATAAGTGCGACTACTACGTCAAATGGTTCAACAAGTGTTAAGAAAACTGCCGATGGTGAATTAATTACAATCACCTTTGGTCTTTCTAAAACGTTCTAATACTTCTGATATAAAAATTTAAAAAGGACCCTAAGGGGTCCTTTTTTTTTATCAAAAATTATTTAATTGATTTATTTTAAAGTAAGAACACAATATCCTTAAAAGATACTTAGTTAATCTAATGAATAATAAAATCTATAAAAAAAATCCAATACTCGTTTATTTAATTTTAAGTATATTATTTGTAATGACTGTTCAGCAGTTTATCCTTTACAAGGGAAACGCAGCTCACTTAATACATTCTATTAAATTTTTTGAAACTAATAAATTACAAAATGATTGGATTGCTAACCAAGAAAATCATTTACCTCTATTTACATATTTCAACTATTTTTTAATAAAATTTTTTTCTAAAAATGGAGTTTATATAGTTCACTCAATTTTGTTAGGAATATGCCCATTTTTCTTATTTCTAATTTCAAAAAATCTATTTCAAAAAATTGAAAATAAAAATTATTGTATAATTTGGTTTGCAATTTTTATATTTATTTTTCATGAAAATAGTTTTTTTTCAGGTGTTGCTGGTCAAAGTGTTATTGATGCTGGATATCAACCTGCTAGTTTTGGAACACTTATTTTTATAGGTATTTATCTTTTTTTAATTAAAAAAAATTTTTTAAGTATTTTTTTTATCTGTTTGGCTGCATCATTTCATCCCACCTATGTTCTTCATACGGGTTTCTTAATTCTAGGATTTCTTACATATTTTATTATATCAAAAAAATATTTTGATTTTTTTAAGGTAATAATATTTTATATAATTCTTATTTTACCTATTACAGTATTTATAATATCTAATTTCATAATGATTGATAAAAATTTAGTTTTAATTGGTCAAAAGATCTTACTAGAAAGGATTCCTCATCATGCAAATATACATCATTGGCTTACTTATAAAGATATTATCTCTTTGTTGATTTATTTTATTGCTTTATTTTTGGTAAGAAATAACCTCAGATTTTTCATTATATTTAGTGTTTTCGGCTTTTGTTCAATCTTTTTATCTTTAGCTCAATATTTTTTGATAAGCAACTCTCTTGCATTAACATTCCCTTGGAGATCTTCAGTATTTATAATTCCAGTTTCTTCATTAATTATAGTTTCTTACTTTATTAACAAAATAAAATTTGAGGATAAAAAATTAAGATTATTTTCATTAAGTTTAATTATAATAACAAGTTTATTATTTGGTCTAAAATCTCATTATATTAAAGATTTAAATTCTAAATTTGATCAAAAACTTAAACTTGTAAAAGATATTAAAAAAAAATTTACTTCTATTGAAAGAATAATAATACCTGTTAACTTAGATTATATTCGAATGAATACTGGTTTACCAATCTTTATAGATTGGAAACATCACGCCTTTAGATATGATCAATTAATTGAGTGGAGTTTAAGAGTAAATTTAGTAAATAATTTTTATAACAGTAAAAATTTTGAGGATCAGCTTACAAGCCTAAAAAAAATTCAAGAAATTGAATATAATTCTCATATACTTATCAAAAAGGATAAGCTAAAAGTTGAATGTAATGATCTTATCAACCATGAAGTATTTATGCTCGTTAACATTAAAGAATGTTTTCCTAGTAAATTATAATTCTTAGATACTGTAATGAGAAAAATATTTTACAAATTTAAGATATTAATTTTAAGAATAATTGGATACGAAAAACCTCTAAGAGTAGCTCTGTTAAAATACTTTAGTCTTAAGTTCTCAACTTTTAGACCTCATTATGAAACATTAATTTATGAGTCATCCAAAAATGCAATTAAATTAGGTTTTAAGGAAATTAATATTATTGAACTCGGTGTTGCTGGTGGAGATGGAGTTAGATCTTTAGTCAAATATAAAAAAAAAGTTGAAAAAATATTTGATATAAAAATAAATGTTATTGGTTTTGATACTGGAGTGGGATTACCAAATACAACTTTAAAGGAAGATTTACCATTTTTTTGGAAACAAGGTGATTATACAAATAAAAATTTAAGTAATTTAGAGAAAAATAATGACAGTATAAAAATTTATGAAGGAAATATTTCGAACACTCTAGAAAAATTTATATCAGAGAATAATATTAAGATTGGTTTAATCATTTTTGATATGGACCTTTATTCATCTACTAAAACTTTTTTAGAAAAAATACCTGAATTTTCTAAAAAAAAGTTTTTATTACCAAGAACCTTTTGTTATTTTGATGATTTGTTTGTAGCTGATTATTGTTTAGATGATACTAATGGTGAACCCTTGGCCATTTACGAATTTAATAAAACAAATGTTGATTTAAAATTAGGAAAATCATTTGACCATATTATTGATTTTAAATTCCCTTTAGCCAAGGGTCAGATTTTTACCTTGCATGATTTTAAAAATGAGAATTATAATAAATATGTTGGTATTTATTCAGCTGATAGCCTTGTTGAAAAAAAGAATGAAAAATTACGATCTATTTTAGATGATTAAATCTGATAATTTATACTCTGTATCGATCATCTTACCAATTTTAAATGAAATTAATTCTCTAAAAAAAACAATTAAAATTTTAAATAGGATCAAAGTTAAAAAAGAATATTTAGTTATTTATTCAAAAAAATTAACAAATAAATTTGTCATAAATGAATTAATGAAACTAAAAAAAAAAAATAAAACTTTAAATTATTATCCACAATCAAGACCATTTGTTGGAGGTGCCATTGATTCTGGCATTAAATATACAAAAAATAAATATATTGTAATAATGGCATCTGACTTAGAAACCAACCCATACGAACTCAAAAGTATGATTAAAAAAAGTCAAAAAAATCCGAATTTTATAATTTCTGCGGATAGATGGATTAGTAAAAAAGGCTTTTCTGAGTATGGATTAATAAAGTATTTAGCAAATTTTTTTTTCCAAAAATTGATAAAATTTTTTTTTAGTTATGAAATTTTAGATTTTACTTTTGCATATAGACTTTATCCAAAGAAAGCTTTAAAAGGTTATAAAATTAATGAACTAAGACACGGATTTGCTTTAGAAATACTACTTAAACCGATTAAGAAAGGATATAAGGTTATTACTTTACCAGCAAAATGGAAAAAAAGAGTGGAAGGAAATTCTTCTATAACATTACAAAGTTATTTTTCATACTTAAGAGTTCTTTTTAACAATATATGATTTATATAGCCACAACAACAATTAACAGACCCACAAAAGCCTTAAAACTTTTTGCAAAAAATAAAAATTGTAAGTTGATTGTATCACTTGATAAGAAATCAAAAAATTTTGAATTAAAAAACTCAATTGTTTTAAGTACAAAATATCAGGAAAAAAAATGGCCCAGACTCTCAAAGTTAATTGGATGGAATTGTATACAAAGAAGAAACTTTGCTATTTTAGAGGCTTATGAAAGAGGTGCTGAAACGATAGCCTTAATTGATGATGATAATATTCCATATAACAATTGGTTTAAAAATATATTTCTTAACAAACAAATAAAATGTAATGAGATAAAAACTAACAAAAAAATCTTTGATCCTGTAGGCTATACAAATCATTCAAACTTGTGGCATAGAGGTTTACCTTTAGAATTAGTTAATAATCGAAAATATAAGAAAGAAAAAAAACAATTAATAAAACCAGATATTCAAGCTAATTTTTGGAATGGAGATCCAGATATAGACGCTGTATGTAGAATGATTTTTAAACCAGAATGTAATTTCAAGAAAAATCTTTTTCCCTTTTTTTCAAAAAAAATCTCACCCTTTAATTCTCAGAATACTTTAATAACTAGAAAAGTAATTAAAGATTATTTTTTATTTCCCCATATTGGCCGAATGGATGATATTTGGGCATCTTTTTATGTTACCTCCAAAAAATATAGAGTTCTTTATAATGAACCTACCGTTTATCAACAAAGAAATGTTCATAATTTAATTAAAGATTTTAAAGATGAATATATAGGTTATGTAAATTCTTTAAAACTTGTAGAGAGTTTATACAAAGATTCTGAAAATATTTACAATTTTTTACCAAAAAAAAGCTCATCAGCCTTTGACGAGTGGAAAAAATTAACTGAATAATAAAATGAATGTATTGATATTAGGAGGAGCAGGTTTTGTTGGAAGACACTACACTGAGTATTTTTTAAAAAAAAAAGTAAACGTAGAAATTATAGATAATATCGCTCCTTTGTCGGGTGGGGTACACCCAAAAAAATGGAAATTTTTTAATCCATACAAATTTAGTAGATTATTTAAGTTTAGTAAAAAAGATTGTAGAAAATTCTTCAATTACAAAATTTCAAAAAAATACAATTTAGTTATAAATTTAGCAGCTATTGTAGGTGGAAGAGAGGTAATTGAATATAATCCACTCGCAGTTGCTGAAGATCTTGAAATTGATACAGCTTTTTGGCGATGGGCTGTTAAACATAAAAAAAAGATTAAACAAATAATTACCTATTCCTCTAGTGCTGCATATCCAATTCACTTACAAAAAAGAAAAAAGTATAGATTATTAAAAGAGTCAGACATCGATTTTTCAAAAAATTTTTTAGGTAAACCTGATCTTTCTTACGGATGGGCAAAATTAAACAATGAATATTTAGCATCTCTTGCGTATCAAAAACATGGAATCAAGAACACAATATTTAGACCATTTTCAGGATATGGTTCAGATCAAGACTTAGCTTATCCTTTTCCTAGTATAATAAAAAGAGCAATTAATCATGATGTAAAAAAAGATTTTATTGTTTGGGGGAGCGGTTATCAAATGAGAGATTTTATACATATTAAAGATGTTGTGAGAGGCTCATTATTAATTGCAAAAAAAATTAAGAACGGAAAAGCTGTAAACTTGTCTTCGGGCAAATTTCTAAGTTTTATTAAGTTATCAAAAAAAATATTAAATACATTAGGAAAAAAAAATGTATCTGTATATGGTAATTCCACTAAACCTGAAGGAGTATATGCAAGAGGTGGATCTAGAAATATACAAAAAAAATTTGGTTTTTTTCCAAAAATAACTATCGATAGTGGAATAAAACTTGCAATAGAAGATTTTAAAAAAAAATAATTCTTATCAAATATTTGATAACCACATTGTTTCAAATGGTTTGAGTTGTAAATACTTTGTTTTTTTCATTTTTTTATTTGGATTTATAAGATTTTTCCAATGAATATAATCTTTATTTATTCTGAGAAATTGATTTTTTGAAGATAAATTAGTTACACAAATAATTATTTGTCTCTTGTCTAAACTTTGTCTTTTAAAACCAAATATTTTAGGTCCAAAGTTGATATAAGATCTTAATCCATTTGGATGAAAAGCTTTTTGTTTTCTTCTTATCTCTAATAAATTAGTAATACTTTTATAAAAAATAGATTGTTTTGATTCTTTATCTTTAAGTTTATTAATTATATTTTGATGACCCCATCTATATCTATTTATATCTCTTTTATTTCCAGTTATTATATATTTAGCTTCATCATTTGAAGTTCCAAAAAGTGAATTGAAATATATTGCTGGTACTCCTTCAAAAGAAATCATAATCGCGTGAGCAGAAACAAATCTCTCTAAAAAGAATTTACCTATTGGGTCATTGTCTGACTTCTTTAACGCATCAAAAACTGTAATATTTGCCTCATAAACCTTTTTTGATTTACCTTGAACTTTCCTATATGAAAATTTTGAACCGTTTTTTTTTAGTCTTTTAAGAAACTTATTTTTGTTATCTTCATTAATAATACCTTCAACTGGTCTCATCCCTATACCATCGTGTGAAGCAATGAAATTTAGATAACTATTTCCTTTTTTTGTTTGTGGTAAATTCTTATTCCAACTGTTGAGATATGAGCTATTTTCAAATAAAAAACTATGAATTAATAAGGGAGGTAGTGAAAAATTATAAATCCAATTAGCTTCATCAGCATTTCCAAAATAACTTATATTTTCTTTTTCTGGTAAATTTGTTTCAGTAACAATAATACTCTGAACATTTAGAAGACTACAAACTACTCTTAATAATTTTATTATTTCGTGTGTTTCTCTTAAATTTATACATTTAGTTCCACTCTGTTTCCAAAGATATGCGATTGCATCTAATCTAAAGATTGTTACACCATGCTTGATAAGATTTAGCATAATCTTAATGAATCTTAATAAAACTGCAGGATTTTTAAAATTCATATCTAATTGGTCTGGACTGAAAGTTCTCCACAAATATTCTGGTTTTTTAAAAATATCAATTTTTTTAAGCAACTGATGATCTCTAGGTCTAATAACTTTTGATACGTTAAACTTTGAATTAACTGTTAAAAAATAATCCTTTCCTGGTTTTTTCTTTTTGAGAAAGTTTTTGAACCACAGACCTCTAGCCGATGAGTGATTTATTACTACATCTGCCATTACATCATTTTTTTTTGAAAATTTTGATATATCTGACCAATTACCAAGCCTACTATCAATTTTGTAATGGTCTTTTACTGCAAAACCACTATCGCTGCTTGAAGGATAGAAAGGTAAAAAGTGTACTGTATTAAAATATTTACTTAGTTTTTTTTGAAAAAAATTTTGAAAATTTTTTATCAAATGTTTTTGTGAGCTGGAAAAAACACTATCTGCATAGCAAATAACTATTGAAGTCTTTTCTGAAACAAACTTTTGTTTCTTGTTTTTTTTTTTATTAAATTTATTGATTACTTTTGTTATTTCTTTGCAACAATCACTAACTTCAATTTCTGATAAATAACTCCCATATATACTTTTAAGCTTTAATCTAATTCTTTTTTGATCTATTTGAGATAACATTAGCTATATTTTTTGTTATCTTCATTTACTGTTTCTTTTAATCGGGTTAAAAAATTTGGAATAGCACTCTTTACTCTACTCCAAGTTGGTATAAATGGTGTATCCATTGGATTTAATATAAAAGCTTCTCCAGCTTTCATTATATTAATTGCAAATAATTCAACGGCTTTTTCCTCTGTATGAGAGTCAAATTTTAGTCCATTTATGTCAGCATCACTTCTGTATATATCAATTAAATCTAATGCGGATCTATAATAGGTTGCTTTTAGAGATCTGAATTTTTCTCTACTAAAAGAATTTCCTTGCGTAGCTAGTTTTTTGATAAATGTTTTTATTATATCTATAGACATCCTTGATAAACCTTTAGTTTCATCATCTATAGATAGAACTTGATGTTTATGATCATAAGTATCGGCTAAATCTACCTGACAAATATTTTGTGGGGAGAAGCTTCTTTGCATTTCAGATAAAATTCCCACTTCAATACCCCAATCTGAAGATATTCTTAGTTCAGGCAAAACATTTCGTCTAAATGAAAACTCACCAGCTAATGGATATTTAAATGATTTCATAAACTCTAAGTAATCACTTTTACCAATGGTTTTTTCTAAAGCAGTTAATAAGGGAAAAACAAGTAATCTAGCAACTCTTCCATTCATTTTATTATTAGCAACTCTTGGATAATATCCTTTACAAAATTCAAAGTTAAAAAGAGGATTTACAACTGGATAAAAAAGTTTAGCTAACATTCTTCTATCATAAGTTTTTATATCGCAGTCATGCAGTGCGACTGAACGAGCTGTATCTCTCGCTATAGACATACCAATACAATACCAAACATTTCTACCTTTACCCAACTCATTTGGAGATAGATCATTTTTCTTTAATTCTTTATCAAGTTTTTTCAACCCAGGTCCATCATTCCATAAAATTGAATATGGAGTTTTTAATTTTTTAAAAAATTTCCAAGCCTTTTTGGCTTGATTTTCATTAGCTCGATCAAGACCTACGATGATATGGTCTAGATATTTCGTCTTACTAATTTCTTCGACTATATTGGGAAGTGCCGTACCTTCTAATTCTGAATAAAGACATGGTAAAATTAACTCCATCTTTCTTTCTTTTGAAAATTTAAGCAGATCTTTTTCAATTTCATTTGTCGACCTTGTACCAAAGTCGTGTAGGGTAGAAATTATTCCATTCTGAGAAAATTCACTCATATTAAATTTTAATCACTATATCCAATTTTTTCTAGCGCCATTTTTATCACATCAGCCCAGCCCTCAGGTGATGGCTTGTTAGAAAATATAATATTATCAATATTAATTCTATCCATTTTAAATTGATCATTGAATACTAAACATGGTATGTCACTATTTTTTAACATTTCCAGATCATTATAGTTGTCTCCAACAGCAATAGTCTTAATTTCATCCTCAGTTTTTTTTAAGATTTTAATTACTTTATTCATTGACTTTGTTTTGTTAATATTATCACATAGATTTAAAACACGACCACCTTCCTGTAATGATAAAGAATTATAACTTAAGACTTTTAATAATTTATTTTTTTCAGAATTATTCCCATTAAATAAAAAGGGCAAAGTATACTTTCTTTGTAATGCATCTTTAAGTTTATCATCTTTTTGTCCAAATATTTTTTCTTGTTCTTTCTTACTCAGTTTAGAAATTTGAACACATTTATTTAATAATTTTTCAGGAGTCTTTTCGTTAAAAATTTTTAGCAATTCCTCTTTTTTCCTACTAAGAATTATTTCGTTTGGAAAATTTTGGTTAATTAAGTTTAGTCCATGAATAGCTGAACCATTTTCTGAAATATAAGGAAGTTCAATACCAAGCTCTTCATTAAATTTTTCAATCTCTTTTTCAGTTTTACTAGAATTCGGAATTATGATTATTCCACTATTTATTAGACTTTTTATATAGTCTTTAATTGAGTCGAACTTAAAAGTATCTCGATGTAACAGGGAACCATCTAAATCTGTAAATATTACTACCAAAAGTTTCTATCGATTAATAAGCAAAGTTTTTTTATCTTTTTTAATTTTTACTTCATTTTTTTTATCACAATATCTCTTAAAAGCATAAGCTGCTGATATACCACCAATTAATACGAATTTTAATATCTTTAATTTTATGAGTGTTTTCATCACGATTAAATTTCAAACTTTTCTAATACGAAGTGAATTACTAAATTGTAGAAAAATACAAAACAAGAAATATAGAATAGAAAAATTATTCCTTTAGAATTAAAGATGTATCCAGTTGAGGTTAAAAGCACAATAAATAGGCTAATTGATAAAGCAAGTTTTGATTGTGCTTTTTTTTTTAAGTGAGATTTAACAATATTTTTTTTCATTAAGCATTATGATAATTATTAAAGATATTTATTCATCATTAATTTTGTCCTACTTAGACATTCCAATTGATAATTAATGTTTA
Organism: Pelagibacteraceae bacterium AG-325-J17; assembly: GCA_003282825.1. Taxonomy (GTDB): domain Bacteria; phylum Pseudomonadota; class Alphaproteobacteria; order Pelagibacterales; family Pelagibacteraceae; genus Pelagibacter. The sequence continues at coordinate 37,903 of QBYM01000005.1, forward strand.
TTAAATATTCAAATAAATAACAATTTTACTTATTTCTCTTGTTCAATTATAAATATTAGCATAAATACTCATGAAATTCATTAATGCCCTCGTGGTGAAATTGGTAGACACAAAGGACTTAAAAGCCGAATGATAGAGGTTAAAGTCAGTCCATAGTAGTCCAGAGCAGTCCAAATCCTATAAAATCCTATAAGTCTTTTAAAAATAAAGAATATTTTATTTAAAATTCTTAATAATTATTTCTGTCAAACTAGTACTAAACTAGTACCTTAATAGATAAAACTTTTACGGGCTCATGAACAAACTTGGAGAAAAGAGTACTATTTGATAGTAATATATTAAATGACTGAAGAACTTACTAAAGACATTGTTAGAGAAAAACTTTTAGAAAGTAAAAAATTAGGCTGGAAATTAGAACCAGAGAAATCAGATAATATTTTAATTGATAAATTATTTAGAAAAGCTTCAAAAACTCAAAAAGGTGGCCCTGGATATCCAGAGTTTATTTTAACAAACCAAAATTATCCAGAATTAGTAATTATAGTTGAATGTAAGAAAGATAGAAAATTTCATGAAAGTAAGGAGGGAAATAATTTTGTATTATACGCTGTTGATGGTGTTTCCCATTACTCTGATTCTTTATCTAAGGAATTTAATGTAATTTCTATCGCAGCAAGTGGAACTGATAAAAAAAATATTAAAATTTCAAATTTTTTACAATTAAAAAAAAGTAAATTTGAAAAAATTTCATCTGAGTTTTTAAATCCATCAGATTTATATGAAATATATGTAACTAAAACTAGTAAATCAGATTTTGAATTAAATAATTTTACTAAAAACCTAAACGAAAGACTTCATGATGAAGATATAAAAGAAGATAAAAGATGTTTGTTAGTAAGTGGAATTTTAATAGCTCTTCAAAATAAACCTTTTAAAAAAGTATATAAAGATCACAAAACTACAAATTTATTATTTAATTCAATGATTGCAGCAATTGTAGATGAATTAGAACCTAAACCAGAAAATAAAGAAACAATAAAAAAAAGTTTCGAATGGATGAAATATCACAAAGTTTTAAATTCAGATAGAGCATTTGTGGTTAATTTAATTGATGAAATTAATGAAAGTTTTAACAATTATATAAAAACTCATGAATATTTTGATTTTGTATCTAAATTTTATGTAGAGTTTTTTAGATATGCTAGTAATGCAAAATCACTAGGAATAGTTTTAACTCCTCCACACATAGCAGAATTATTTAATGATCTTGCCGAAACAAACAAGAATAGTGTCGTACTAGACAATTGTTGTGGTACTGGCAGTTTTTTAGTTTCGGCATTGAGGTATATGATAAAAAAAAGTGGTGGTGATAAAAATAAAGAAAAAGACATAAAGGAAAAACAAATTATAGGCATAGAAAAAGAACAAGACATGTTTGTCCTATCAACTTGTAATATGAAAATACATGATGACGGAAAATCAAATATTTATTTTTCTAGTTGTTTCGATTTTGAACAAAATAAACTTTTTAAAAATATTAAACCAACTATTGGGCTGTTAAATCCGCCTTTTAAGCCCCCCAAAAAACAGATGAAGAAAAAAAAAGAGGAACTTGAATTTGTCCTTAACAATTTAGAAATGATTAGCCCAAATGGTATTACAGTAGCATTGTTACCAATGGATTGTGTCAACACTCAAAAGGGAGAAGGATTGATTTTAAAACAGGAACTGATGTTAAAACACACCCTCCTTGGAGTTATGAGTTTACCAGATGAACTTTTTTATGACTCAGATACCAGCACTGTAACATGTTGTATTGTAGTAAAAGCTCATGTTCCACATAATAAAAGTTTCAAATCTTACCTTGGATATTGGAAAGATGATGGTTTTGTAAAAAGAAAATGGGGTAGAGTTGACGATAAAAATTTGTGGCAAGAAAAAAAGAAACTATGGCTAGATAGTTATTTTAATAAAAAGGAAATTAAAGAGTTAAGTGCTTTAGTAGCATTAAAACCAGAAGACGAATGGTGTGCTGAAGCCTATATGATGACAGATTATGAAAAACTAAATAAAGAGGATTTTGAGAAAACAATTAAAAATTTTTTATCTTACAAATTTATAAATGACAAAAGTTACTGATATTTTTTATACTTCTGAATCCCAAGGTATGGTTGAATATCAAATGAACTACAAAAAAAATGGGGTTAATTTTATTGGTCGAGGATCAGATAATAATGGCGTAGTAAATACAGTTGAGCCAATAAGTGGAACAAAACCTTTAGAGGGAAATTGTATAACTGTTGCAATGAGTGGTTCAGTAATGGAGAGCTTTGTTCAAAAAGAACCTTTCTACTCCTCATATCATATTAAAATTTTAAGACCAAAAACTAAAATGTCTGATGAGACTCTGCACTTTTATTGTTATGCGTTAAGATCAAATAATTGGAAGTACAGTTTTGGTAGACAAGCCAATAAAACGCTTAATGAACTTAAAATTCCGTCTCTAGATGAAATACCTAGTTGGGTTAAAAATTTCAAATATCCTAAAAAAATTAATCAAGATATACAAAAGAAGGTAAATATTGATTTAGACTTTTCAAAATGGGAATTTTTTAATTTAGGAAAATCTGGGGATAATTTTTATCTATTTGATATTTCTTCTAGTAAAGATGGTCTAGTTCAAGACTATGATAAAGGAAATGAACCTTATGTTTCTTCAACAGCATTTGATAATGGGGTAGTTAAATTTGTCGAAGGTATAGCAAAAAATAAAGCGGGAACATTAACGATTAATAGAGGTGGGTCAGTAGGTGAAGTTTTTTATCAAGATAGAAATTATTTATCTACTCCAGTTGATGTTAGAATTCTTAATCCAAAAATTAAAACCAATATCTATATAGGAATGTTTTTATGTACAGTTTTAAGATTAGAAAAATATAGATTCAATTATAGTAGAAAAATGGGAACAGCAAGACTAAAGGCTTTGAAAATTAAACTTCCAGCAAATAAAAATTTAAAGAAGCCCGATTTTGAGTTTATGGAAAACTTTATTAAATCATTAAAGTATTCATCAGAATTACAAAAATATAACTAATAGATTTTATTTATCCTATTGAATATAGGATAACTAGTACCAGACTAGTACCAGACTAGTACCTAGAAAGATAAAATAAAAAAAATTTTACTTATTAGACTTGTTCAATTATATATATTAGCATAAATACTCATGAAATTCATTAATGCCCTCGTGGTGAAATTGGTAGACACAAAGGACTTAAAAGCCGAGGGATTCACAAGATAGTCAGTCCATAGTAGTCCAAGGTAGTCTAAACATCCTATAGAATCACATAAATTTAAATTAGCTTTCAATTAAGATTAGAAAATAAGGTTTAATTAATCTGAGCAAACTTGCACCAGACTTGCACACAGAGAGATAAATAAATATAATTTTATTAGTGAAAAAATTAATAATACTAATTATCTTTACATTCACAATTTCTTTAAATTCAGCATTTCCAGAATGTAAATCTCCTAAGAAGCCGAAGGAGAAAATTGTTTATGCTCCAGAAATTATTTCTTATGCAAGAATAAATTCTGGTAATCGAATTGACAAAGTTTTATCAAATAGAAAAACTATAAATGTTTTTAGAGCCTGGAATTCATGGACATTTAAATCTTATAATTACGGACTTACTTGGGGGGTTAGTTTAAACGCACAAAATCCATGGGGTTTTTCTCTTCAAGAAATTTTATGGGCTTATACATATCCCTTTAAAGGTCATTATGGTCAAGTAGGAATGGATAGATTTATGTCAAAAAGAAAGTGGGGAAGCGACTCATGGAAAGAATATGGAAAAACTTATCATGTAAATTATACAGATCCAGAATTTGAAGATTATATGGCAAATCTTATAAAAGGAACATCAAAAGGAATTGATGGAATAATGTTTGATCTTTGGAAGGATAATCACAAATGGGCAGGTGGTAAATCTAAAAAAATAGTTCAAAAACATAGATACAAAATTTCTAAGAGAATAAGAGAGGAAATGGGGAGAGATTTTATTATTTTAGGAAATATCAATTGGGAAAAAGAACGGGTTACACATGAATTTATAAATGGAGTTTTTTTGGAACTGTGGAAGAAAAAAAAAAGTGGTTATAGTTGTGAAGAGATCAAAAAAATTGGTGATTTATTAAAATATCATGACAAACATCTTTCCTATCCAAAATTGATAGCCTTAAATCCTTGGAAAATATCAAAACAACCTTCAAAAAAAATACAAAAAGAATATATGTTAAAAAAGTTTGGTAAAGAAGTAGATATAAAAAAATTTAATAAAAAATACTGGATCCAAAACTACAGGAGTTCACCAAAAAATATGCAATTTGCAAAATTATTTACTGCAATGGCAATGGTAATACCAGAAAATGGCTATATATTATACGGTGATAATAATCATGACAACCCATCTAATGATCACCATCATGAATTTTATGATTTTTATCACACAGATCTTGGTAAAGAAATAAGTATAGGCATGGAAATTGCAGATGGCCTGGGTTTAAAAATGTATCAAAAAGGTTTGATTGCTTACAATTATACGAAATATAGATATAAAATAATTTTGAAAAATGGAAAAGCAATAACAATAGAACCAGTGACAGGTTTATTTGTCGAATTTGAATAACTTTAAATTTATATGGTTAAACGTAAAGCATTCACCCTAATAGAACTTTTTAGATATAGGACTTTATAGGATAACTTGCACCAGACTTGCACACAAAGAGATAAAATAAAAAAATTTTACTTATTAACCTTGTTGAATTATAAATATTAGCTTAAATACTCATGAAATTCATTAATGCCCTCGTGGTGAAATTGGTAGACACAAAGGACTTAAAATCCTTGCCGCTTGCGGAGTGCCAGTTCGAGTCTGGCCGAGGGCACCACTAATATGAATAGAATACAAATAATCTCTGACAAAAATTTTAAATCACAAAAAATTAAATCTTTGTTACAAAAAGAATTTTATAAAAGTGAACTAAAAAAAATTAATATAATCATCGTTGTTGGTGGTGATGGTTTTATGCTCCAAACACTAAAGAAAAATAAAAAATCAAAAAAATCATTTTATGGAGTAAACTCTGGAAATTATGGTTTTTTAATGAACAAATTTTCATCAAAGAATATTGTTAAAAACTTATATAGGGCAAAATTAATATCGATATCTCCATTAGAAATGATAGTTAGAAATAAAAAAAACCAAGTTAAAAAATATTTAGCAATTAATGAAGTTTCGATATTAAGACAAAGTAGACAGGCTGCATCTTTATCAATTTATCATGGTTCAAAAAAAATAATTAAAAAGTTAGTTTCTGATGGAGTTCTTGTTTCAACACCTGCAGGTAGTACAGCTTATAATCTTTCTGTTCATGGGCCAATCTTAAGTTTAAATTCTAAAAAATTATCTATTTCACCCATAAGTGCTTTTAGACCAAGAAGGTGGAAAGGAAAAATTGTAAACGATAAATCTAAAATAATAATTAAAAATTTAAATCCAAAAAAAAGACCAATTAGTGCAGTTGCTGATAATATTGAAGTTAGAAATGCCAAAAATATAATTGTTAAAACAAATCAAAAAATTAAATTTAACTTAATGTACGATCAAAATCGAAGTTTGCAAAAAAAAATAAAGATAGAACAATTAAGAAAAGAAACATCTTAAATAATGGATTTAGTAAGTATAATTGTAAATTGTTACAATGGGGAAAAATATCTTAACAAAACTTTAGAAAGTATTCAAAGACAAAAATATGAAAATTGGGAACTAATTTTTTGGGATAATCAATCTACCGATCAGAGCAAATTTATTTTTGAAAGTTTTAACGAACCAAGATTTAGATATTTTTATGCTGAGAAACATACAACTCTTTATGAGGCAAGAACTTTAGCTTGCAAAAAATGTAATGGAAAGTTTATTGCTTTTTTAGATTGTGATGATTGGTGGTATGATGATTTTCTTTCGGCTAGAGAAAGTTTTTTTGAAAGTCAAAAATATAAATTCTCATTTTCAAAATTTCATTATTATTTTGAAAAGAGTAACAAATTTCAAATTCATTCAAAAAAAGCGCTGCCTAGTGGTAAAGTTTATGACTCTTTATCCAAAAATTACTTGGTAGCGATTAGCAGTTTAATTGTTAAAAAAGATTTATTAAAAAAAATAAATTTTTTTAATAGTGAATTTAATATAATTGGTGACTTTGAAGCTGTAATGAAAATGTCTAAAACTGAAGAAGCATATGCAATACAAAAACCATTATTATGTATTCGAGTACATGGAAAAAATTTTAGTGATGAACATAGAAAGATGTTTTTTGAAGAATTTAAAAAATGGTATAATTGTCAAATAAGAGATGAATTATTCAATAGAAATAAAATCTATTTTATAAAAAAACTATTATATTTATATATTGTTGGTCTTACGCCTAAATTTTTGAAAGATTTATTGAAAAAAAAATGAGCGAAATATTTGTTGTATCTAATGATAGATTTTTTTTAGAAAAAAAAAGTATTTTCAATTCAAATAAAAACACATTTACAATAATTAATTGTTTTAAAAAATTTAAAAAAATAAATTTAATTGCAAGAAGCTCTAAAAGAAAATTAAAATTTAAGGATCAATTAAAAAATATATTTATAATTGATATATTAAATCTTTTAAAAAAAAGACATAAGTTAAGATTTAATAAAATACTTATAATATCGTTAACTCCATACAATTTTTTGATCAGTTGCCTCTTATTATTGTTGGGTATAAAAAAAAAGAATTCATTTTTATTTTTACGTAGTGACGGCTATGAAGAATATCAAATTAAATTTGGAATAATTGGTTATTTTTTTTATGGATCAATGCTTGGAATTTTAAAAAGAAAATTTCAAATTTTAAGTTGTTCAAAATCAATAAAGGGTATAAATAAACCTACGCTAGTTTTTCCATCAGAAGTGACAGATAATTGGCTTAAGAATAGAAAAAAACAAATAAAAATTATAAAAAAAAATAAACCAATAAATTTATTATACTTAGGAAGATTTAGGGAAGAGAAAGGTTATTTAAGTTTAATTAATTTATTTGAAAAATTAAAGATCGACTCTAGATTAACAATGGTTGGTAATGATTTTAAGTATCTTAAAAAAGATAAATATCCTAAAAATAACAAGATTAAAATTTTTGGGCAAGTCTCATCTACAAAAAAATTAATTAATTTTTTAGATAAATCTGATATATTTATTTTACCATCATACGTTGAAGCCTATCCACAAGTTATTTTAGAAAGTTTATCTAGATTAAAACCTGTTTTAGTATTTAATGAAATAAAATATTTAAAAAAAACATTTTCATTTGGTTTATTTAATTGTGAGAGAAGCAGTTATCATTTTGAAAAAAACTTAAAAAAAATGACTAATAATTATAAAAAAATTCAAATGGGTATTTTAAAAAGAAAAATCTATTCATTAAAAAATTTTGAATTAACAATGCATAAAATTTTTAAGGATTAATGCTAGGAAAAATTTTTTTTATTTTTTTGAAATTTGTTAGATCTTCAAAAATAATTACTTTATTTTTGTGGAAAATTAAAATTGACATATATCTACATGATACATTCTGGGATTTGACCACTTTAGTTATAAAAAAAGAATTAAAACAAATTAAAAAAAAAAATAGATATTTAGATATGGGATGTGGTCAATTTGCAATCTTAGGTCAATTTTTTAAAATGAATAATACAAATGCTGAAGTACTTTCAGTTGATATCTACGATAAATTTGTTGAAAATAGTATTAATAATTCAATTCTTAATAAAAATAAAATTGAGATAAAAAAATCAAATTTATTTTCTAATGTAACTGAAAAATTTGATTTAATTACATTTAATCCCCCATATGTACCATTAACTAAAAAGGACAAAGACATAGAATTTCCCAATATACGTTATAGTGAGTCAGAAGGTATAAAAACTACAAAAGATTTTTTAATTAATGCAAAAAAATTTTTAACAACAGAAGGTGAAATTTTATTAGGAATAAATACTTTTTATGTTCCAAAATCAATATGTATTAAATTGATAGCAGATTTAGAATATAGTATTGAAAAAATAACAAAAATGAATTTTAATACATCTATAGTTTTTAGGATTAAAGTTATTTAGTTATTAAAAAATCACCAATTGCGAGATAATCTATTCCTGTTCCAGAAAAACATCTAATTGCCTCAGAAGGTTTATTTACGATAGGCTCACCTTGAATGTTAAATGACGTATTTATTAAAATCGCATGACCAGTAATTTTTTCAAACTCTTTAATTAATTTGTAAAATTTTTTATTTGTTTTTTGTTTTACTATTTGTGGTCTTGCTGTTCCATCTACATGAACTGCTGAAGGTAAAAATTTTCTATACTTTCTCTTCATTTTAAAAGCCAGTATCATAAAATCACTTTCAGGCACGTTTCCAAAATAATCTTTATATCTATAATCATTAACTGAAGGGCAAAAGGGACGCCAGTTCTCTCTATGTTTTACCTCATCATTGAGTTTTTTTTTCATATTCTTCAATAGTGGATTTGCCAAAATTGATCTATTGCCTAAAGCTCGGGCCCCAACCTCTGATCTTCCTTGAAACCATCCAATAATTTTGCCTTTAGATAATTTACTGGCAATTTGCTTTTCAATATTTTTAACTTTTTTAAATTTTATTTTTGATTCTTCCAAATAATTTTTAATTTCATTATTTGTAAAACTATTACCATAGTAACAGTGTTCCATTTTTAAAAATTTACCTTTGTCATTTTTTGCTGATAACATAGCAGCACCCAAAGCAACCCCATTATCTGATGATGCTGGTTGAATATAAATATTTTTTATTTCGGGAAGATCAGCTAAAATACCATTTAACTTACAATTCATATGAACACCACCTGCTAAACAAAGATTTGAAATTTTTGTAATTTTAATTAAATCTTTAACAAGTAATTTTACAACTTCCTCCAGCCGCCATTGAATATTAAAAGCTAAGTTTTTATGATATTTAGTTATTTCTTTTTTATTAAATAATGGTTCACCAAATATTTTAATGAATTTGTCAGAAAATCTCTGGTTGATATTTCTTTTTCCACCAAATCTTAGAGCAGGATCTAAAGTAAAATCACCATTCTTTTTATTATATTTTAAAAATTTATTTAATCTATTTTGTATTTTTTCTGAATATTTTCCAAAAGAAGCTAGAGCCATTAATTTACCTTCTTCAGAATTACTTTTAAATCCAAAAAATTCGGTGAAAGTAGAATAGTAACCTCCTAAAGTATTAGGTAATTCAAATTTTTTAATACATTTAATTTTTTTTTGATTACCAATATAAAAGCCACCAGTGAATTCTTCTCCCATGCCATCTAAAATTAATATACTACTTTTTTTAAAGCCAGAGGGGAAAAAAGCACTAGCAGCATGACTTAAATGATGTTTGTAAAATAGAATTTTTTTATTGAATTTTTGTCCTTTTTTAGCAAAAGCCCACTTAATTTCATTTGTTATTTTATTAGGATCATATCCTAATCTAACTCTTTCTTCTAAATTTAAGTTATAAATATTTTTTAATGTGCCATGTTTTGAATATATTTTTTTTAAAGTTTTAGGAACAGTATAAAATTGATGAGGACAATCCCAACCAAAAGATATATTTTTAACTTTATTAATTGAGATATTTGCTTTTTTTAAACAATAAAAAATTGAATTTATAGGCAAGGCTAAAGGAGCATTTTTAACTCTGGTAAATCTTTCCTCCTCAGCAAAAGCTATAATTTTTTTTCCTTTCAATAAAGCCGCTGAAGGATTTGTTCCCACACCACCAAAAATTCCTAGGTAATAATTCACCCAACTCTAATATCTTATAAAATAATACGTTTCAATTTTTTTTTATATTTTTAAGTTATTGTATATTTATAAATTAATTGTAATTAATGGTTATAATTATATAAATTACTATGAAAAAAATTCTTGCAATTTGTGCTCATCCAGATGATGAAGTTTTAGGTTGTGGTGGAACACTTTTGAAACACAAAAAAAGTAAAGACCAAATAAATATTATATTTATTTTTGAGGGAAGTTCAGCAAGATTTAATAATAGAGGAAGTTTAGTAGTAAAGAAAAATATAAAAAAAAGAGAAAAAAGTGCAATTCAAGTTGCTAAAAAATTAAAAGCAAAGTCAATTCATTTTTTAAATTATGGAAATTTAATTACTGACTCAGATTTAAAGCTTAAAATGACTAAGGAAATAACTGATTTAATAAAAAAAATTAATCCAAATATAATTTATACTCATTCATCAAAAGATTTAAATGTAGACCACAGATCTTGCCTAGAGTCAGTTTTGGTAGCAACTAGACCAAATAATCATTTATCTTTAGAGAAACTTTTATGTTTTGAGACACCTTCTTCAACGGAATGGTCTCACAATATTTTTGGAAACTTCAATCCAACATATTTTGTTAATATTGATAAATTTATAAAAGAAAAATTGAATTTATTAAAATATTATAATTATGAACTAAAAAAATTTCCTTACCCTCGTTCTGCGGAAAATATTATTGCTCAATCAAAATTAGCTGGATCAACATGTGGATTTAATCATGCAGAGAGATTTGAAGTTATAAAAATTTTTGAATAAAATTAATTAAACTTAGAGATGGTGTTTCTGCGCAGATTTGAACAACAGTCCTATTAAATACAACATAATTACTAAAGTTTAAATAAACATTAGCTAGTAACATTAATTGCAAAATATTTTTGACTTGGCAACAATCTTGCAACAGTGCTAAGATATTATTCAATGAAAAATATTATATTAGGAATGTTAATTAGCTTATTTTTATTCTCGAATTCGAACGCAGAAATTATAATCCTTAAATGTCACAAAAATGTTTATAAATATGTAAGTAACAATAACGAAATAAAAACTTTTCAAGCAGTTTCTTCGGCTGGTGATGTGTGGATGGAATGGCCTAAAACTAAAGTGCAAGATGACAACAAGCATTTTTTAAAATTCACTGATGCTGAAGCTATTATTGATGGTTATGTCGTTACAGAAAAGTTTAAAAAGCTTATAACAAAAAGTGGCATAGCAAAAAACGGGAGAACAATTGTCGATTTTAAAAATAAATCTTATGACACAAAAGGTATCTGAAAAGGAAAATCTTAGAAAAAAAAGCAAAATGTTTGTTAATATATTCAGAGTAATGATATGATATTTTGGATGAAAAAAATCCTGTTAAGTTTTGTACTATTTTTATTTTTAACAATAAATTCTTTTGCAGAGATCATTATTCTTAAATGTAGAGGAAACTTTTATAAATATGTGGCAGATGGAAGTTCACTTAAAACTTATGCAAAAAGTGGTAAAAAAAATGATGTGTGGTTTGAATGGCCAAAAACCAAAGTTCAAGATGATAACAAGGATTTTCTAATATTTACTGATGCTGAAGCAATCATTGATGGTTATATTGTAACTGAAAAGTTTAAACAAATGAAGTGGAAAGGTGGGATTGCAACCAATGGAAGAACGATAGTTGATTTCAAAAATAAAACCTATGACTCTAAAAGTACTTCCAATGGAAACCCTTGGAGTAAAAAAGTTAAATGTAAATTGCAAAAATCGTAATTAAATCTCTTTACATTCTTACCACTCACAGTAATAAAATTTATATGAAACAAAAAGCCTTCACCCTAATAGAACTCCTAGTCGTAGTAGCAATCATCGGTATATTAGCTGCAGTAGGGGTGGTTGCTTATAATGGGTATACTGCAAGTGCAAAAAAATCAGCAACAAAAGCAAATCATAAAATGATTACTAAAATGATAGGTTCTAAGGGAATTCAATGTAGTATAGGAGGAGATATCGAATATACTGATTTTAATGGTGCAGTTAAAACTATGAATTGTCCAGTTTCGATAGAAAATTTTATTGGATACATGAATCAAACTATTTATGGATTAAAATTTTCTAGTCCATATGGTACTCCAAATGCGTCTTGGTGTAGATTGAATGTTACTAATTGTTCCCCACCAGGATATATGTCAGCATGTCCAAGCCATCCTGATCAACTTGGTTATTTGAGTGTTTTTAAAATTAGTTCAAATAAAATTAAAGTGTGCAGTAATTTAGAATACAAAAGTGGTGCTACAGTTTATTTAGAAGATACAATTGGATATGAATAAAGCCTTCACCCTAATAGAGCTCCTAGTCGTAGTAGCTATCATCGGTATATTAGCTGCAGTAGGGGTTGTTGCTTATAATGGTTATACGGCTAGTGCTAAGAAAAAAACAATGGAAAGCAATTCTAAATTGATCCAAAAATATGCAATGAGTGAAATTGGAAAATGTCAGTTAGGAATAAACTTAATTGAGGGCCCAACTCCAAGTAAACATATTACCTCTTGTTCATCAGGTGGAGCTGGAAATTTAAGCAGTAATATTTGGGCACAGTATTTTATTGATGTTTTTCAAAGTAAGATAAAAAATCCTTATGGCACAACTTCAAGTAACCCTAGTGGTTTATTAAATAGTGGCCCCACTAGAAATGCAGGAGAGATAGTTTTAGTTGGATGGAACAGGTGTCAGACTGATCCATGTTTTTTGATAAGAGCAGCTTATGATGAGGATGGTTCAAAAAAAGATTTACCTGACCTTCAAGTACCTACTGGCTTTTAAAATGAACCTTAAAGCTTTCACCCTAATCGAACTTCTAGTAGTAGTAGCCATCATAGGTATCCTCGCTGCAGTAGGAGTAGTTGCTTATAATGGATATACAAAAGCTGCCAAAGTAAGAGCCACTAAAGCAAATCATACAATTCTTTTAAAATCAATTGCAGCAAAATTTCAACAATGCTCAATTTCTGATTCAATTGAATATAATATTAATGGTACAAAGCAAACTGTAAGTTGTTCAGTTTCTGCTTACACTCATTTAATTAATGCTGCAAACGAAATAGGAGCAAAAAATCCTTGGAGTGATGGAAATCAATATCAAGCAAATAACGATAATTTTAAACCCTCAAAAGGACAAACAAATTTATCATGCAGCGCTCAGTTTACTGGTAGTAATAAAACTTGTATGCTAACAACAAATTCTGGCGATCAAGATGGAACGAATTATGATTTACAAGATAAGATTACAATGGAATAAATTCAACAAAAAAGGCTTCACCCTAATAGAACTCCTAGTCGTAGTCGCCATCATCGGTATTCTTGCTGCTGTAGGAGTAGTTGCTTATAATGGGTATACCAAAAGTGCAAAAGAAAGTGCTGTTAGAAATAATTTTAAATCAGTTGTTAAATATATAAATAATGAACTTATGAAGTGTGAATTAGGTGAACTTAAAATTATGGGTGGAGTATTAAATTGTCCTCAAGGTAATACTTTTGGACCTGGAATTATCAATTTCATACCAAGAGTTTTCAGAACAGGTGATAACATATTTAGAAATCCCTATGACAATGGTCTTCAAGTTAGCACATCTAATATTTACAATAGAGAAGAGGATGTAGGATATATAAATCTTAACTTAGTCTACGTTGGGTCAGATCAATTTATAAGAGTAAAATCATGTGTAAAGCTTCCATGTAGTGATACTTCTAATCATATTGAGGAATTAATCATTTCCGATATGATTAGCAAATGAGATCAAAAGCTTTCACCCTAATAGAACTCCTAGTCGTAGTAGCCATCATCGGTATCTTAGCTGCTGTAGGAGTTGTTGCTTATAATGGGTATACAAGTTCAGCCAAAGTTAATGCTGTTAAAAGCAATTTTAAAATAGTTCAAAAAAAATTAGGCGAAGCAGTTACTGCTTGCCAATCAGGTTTAGATTTTTATTGGGCAGATGGAAGTAATTGTCAAAACAAACCTATTAATGCTGATACTATGGCATGGGGAGTCTATGGGGATTTTAGTAAAACTATCAAATCTAATCCATATGACGAAAATACAAAAGCCATAGAATGGAGTCAAATAAGTGATGGATTTGCAAATTGCCCTCCCAAAAAACCACCTAAAGGTCAAATAAAATTGAGTTACGCCAATAGTAAAAATAATTTTTGTAATATGGGAGGTGGCAACATGTCTTGCGTTTATGTAAATGTAGGAAAACCAGAGGGAACGGACGAATATATTTATGAAGAATTTAACCTATGTGGCTTTTAATAAAAGAGCTTTTACATTAATAGAACTCTTAGTCGTTGTTGCAATCATCGGTATTCTCGCTGCAGTAGGTGTGGTTGCTTATAATGGGTATACTCTTAGTGCGAAAAGATCAGCCACTTTACAAAATTATAAAATGGCATCAAAGTTTATCAGTCATACATTTGCACTTTGTGGAGCTCAAGGTGGAAGTATAACTATTAGTTCGGGTAATACTATTGATTGTGATGCAATTAACAACATTATTAACGTAACTAAAATAGGGGATACATTTAAAAATCATTTTATAAAAATAGGTGTTAAAAATCCTTATGACGATAATGCTCCCTCAATTATAAGAACTGGAAGTGGTGGAGACAATGTCAACGGGAGATTAAGACTCGATGAAACAGATTGTAAAAGTTCAGGTGGAAAAGGCGGTTACAAGAAATTAGTCCTTTGGGTTAAAACACATAAAGATCATGAAAATAAAAATTTTTTAATGGATAATTGGCAACAATGGTGTGATAAATAATGAATAAAAAAGCCTTCACCTTAATAGAACTCTTAGTTGTAGTAGCAATCATCGGTATTCTAGCTGCAGTTGGAGTTGTTGCTTATAATGGGTATACGGCAAGCGCTAAAGCTAATGCATCTAAAACTAATTATAAAAATTTAACTAAATGGATACAAACAGAGTTGGTAAAATGTAATGCTGGGTTAGCTGACAAAATGTTTACTTCTAATCCACAATCATGCCCAATGACCCATGCTAATAACTTTGCTAGTGGTATGAATAATGCTTGTAGGGGACAGAACGGTGTGTTTGCAGATATGAAAAATCCTTATAACTCTAGTGAGAAAATGTGTAGATTAAGTATTAGTTACACAAATGACAATGATGTAGGATATGTAAACTGGAGCACTAAAAGCGCTAGTGAAATAAGATTGAGTGGATGTTGGAAAACACCATGCAGTTCATCTGACAATAGAGAAGAAATAATTATTGACGTTACACAATAAAAAAGCCTTCACCCTAATAGAGCTCTTAGTCGTGGTAGCCATCATCGGTATTCTTGCTGCAGTAGGTGTAGTTGCTTATAATGGGTATACGGCGAGTGCTAAAAAAAATGCTGTTAAAGCTCAACAAGCAAATATTATTAAATACATTATGTCAGAAACAAAAAAATGTGATCTAGGTGACACCTCTGCAATGGACGGTAATTTAATTTGTAGTAACTTAAATACATCAACACCTGTTCCAGTAATAATAAATGCAGCTGAAAAAGCTTTAAAAAATAAACTTAAAAATCCAGTCAATCCATCTTTGCCCGCAGTTTGTTCATCGCGTAACGGCACATGTCAACCATATAACTATCAAAGTACAGGGTCTGGAGGAGTTGTTAATTTGAGAGATCATGGACCAACAACAATGGAAGTTGGAACGTGCTTTTTAGAACCATGCAAAGGTAAAGATGTAGGATATATAGAAAGTGGCTATATAGCAATTACCAACTAATAAAATGAAAAACAGAGCATTCACACTAATAGAACTTTTAGTTGTAGTAGCAATCATCGGTATTCTTGCTGCTGTAGGAGTGGTTGCTTATAATGGTTATACAGCTAGTGCAAAAGCAAATGCTTCAATTTCAAATTTAAAAAATATTGTAAAATACATCTCAAACGAAACTATGAAATGTCAATTACAGGAAAGTCAAACTATGAATAATAATTTAGACTGTTCTAAAATGGGTGATACAAATTGGCCTGATCTCGTATCTGATGCAGCAATTAAATCTTTGAAAGATTTCAAAAACCCTTATAACACAAACGCATCGAATCCAATTACAAGAGGAGGTCAGTATTGGTATGATAAAGATGTTGGATATATAAGAATAATACCTGAAGATCGTCAATTGCAAATTTGGGTATGCGCAAGAACTCCTTGTGGAAGTAAACCTCATCCAAATGTGTATGATTTTTTTGTAACAATAGAATAAGATTCGTCTACAAATCTGTCCACACTCTGACCACACTTATTGTAGTAACTTTTATTTTTGCATAAATATTTTTGATCAAAAAGTAAGTGAAGTGGTGCCCCCGCACGGATTCGAACCGCGGACCTATTGATTACAAATCTTGTATCACTGATTAAATAAATATTGATTAGTAATATTTATAAACAATCATCAGTAATCTCGACACACGTACGACACAGTGCTAAAGTTTGTATATGCTGGGTGAAATTTTTAGAAGTTTTAAAAAGTCTTCGACAATAAAAAAATTAACTAAAGAGTATATAGATTATCAAAACAAATCATACTCAAGTGCTTTAGGTATGATTGATTCTATGACATCTGATAAAAAAAATAAGATATTGGATAAAATTGTTGAATTATCTTTGAATGAACCAAACAACCAACAACCAATTAATAAATTTAATATAACCAAAACAAAGTTAATAAAAACAATAGAAGAATTAGAAGATTTAGGATGTATTATATTTGCTAAAGGGCATTATGTTCCTATTAGTGCAATACTTTACCCACAAACGTTAGAATATATATTCTACAAAGAAAGAAGAAATAAGGAAGATAAAGAAAAAATGGCAAAAGATTTGATAAGTTATTTTGAAGATAATAAAATGGGAAATATTGTTGAAATAGATTATGAATAAAATTTTAGGGATAATGGTTCTCTGTTTGCTATTGGTGTCTTGTAGATATGATGGAGAAAACTACGGATTTGGAAAACGATTAACAGTCATAGAACAAAACAACGATCTTATCACTATTCAATGGTTTCCCAACATTGCCTCTAAAAAATTAATCTTTAATAAAGCTAAAAAACATTGTTTACAATATGAAAAATATCCCATCGCTGGTGAACTTGTTAAAGGTGCATATGATTTGCAAACTCAAACTTATAAATGTGAAAAACCATCTGTAAATGGTAATAAGAACTTTGTAGTTTTATATCTATATGGTGATGAAATAGAAGCGCTTCCAGAAGCAGAAAAGCATTGTTTAAAATTTGAGAGATCTGCAAAATATAAATCAAAAGAAGATTACAAAGTAGTTTTTGATTGTGTAGATTAGTTAATAACGAATACTTGATCACGACACAACCTCGACACACTCACGACACACTCAAACCTAAAATTGTTTAGAAATTAAATTTTGTAGCAATAATAATTATTGATTTAGTTGAATGATGGTGCCCCCGCACGGATTCGAACCGCGGACCTATTGATTACAAATCAAGACACAATTTTTAAATAACTATTAATATGCAACAATAATCTTGAAATGATTTTAACTTTGCAACGCTATGGTAACAATGGTAGAGTTTTTTTATGAAGCGTAACGGTTTCACACTAATAGAACTACTAGTCGTAGTAGCGATCATCGGTATTCTAGCTGCTGTAGGGGTGGTTGCTTATAATGGATATACATATGCCTCAAAAGTTAAAGTATTTGAATATCAAAAAAGTCAATTAATAAAATTAGTTAATGCTGAACTAGCCAGATGCGCGCTTGGGGAAACAAATAGTAAAGGATGGGTAACAGTAATGGACGGTTATTATTATTGCAATTGGTATAATCTAAATAATAGAAATGGATTATTAATGAATGCTGTAGTTGATTTTGCACGACATAAAGATTTTAAAAACCCATTCCAACCAGATAAATATTTTGTTGAACATTCTGCAAGTGCTCCTCTCAACGATGTTTACCTAGGAAAACTAATTTTCCATAATAGAAATGTACTTGAATATTGTATCAAAACACCTTGCAATGATGGAAATAATAGAAAAACTGAGACTCAAAATTTTTTTAAAGATGGCTATTAAGATATGGAACAAAAAGGTTTCACCCTTATAGAACTCTTAGTCGTTGTAGCCATCATCGGTATCCTCGCTGCTGTAGGTGTGGTTGCTTATAATGGGTATACTTCTAGTGCAAAAAAAGGTGCAGCTAAATCACAACATAAAACTATTGTAAAATTTATTCAGTCAGAAATTATGAAATATTCTCTAGGAGACCAAATAATTCTAAAAAAAATATCATCAGGTAATGTAGTAGATCAATCTGACTTATGTCCTAAAGTAAACAGCATAACATCTGGAAATAATAGTTATGATGTTGTTTCTGCTTTTGATTATCATTTTAAAGCTATAGGATACAAAAATGTTTATAATCAACAATGGTTTGCAACAGGCGTTTGTTCGGTAAGTGGTAAAACAGTTTATAATAATCATGGTGATGGTGGAGGGACTTGCATTACTAGACAGCAAAATGATGAGATAATTGTAGGCACTAATATAGCGCCCTATGACTCAATGATTACAAAATTTAAAGTAGAATGAACCGCAAAGCTTTCACCCTAATAGAACTCCTAGTCGTTGTTGCTATCATCGGTATCTTAGCTGCAGTAGGGGTAGTTGCTTATAATGGGTATACCGCAAGTGCAAAAAAAAATGCCACTAAAGCAAATCACAAAATCATTATAAAATTTATGCAAGCAGAAACTAGAAAATGTGAATTAGATCCCACACTAGGTATATTAAATTTAAAGGGAACAAGTCTTCTAAATTGTTCTGATATATTTGGCTCATCCGTGAGTACATCAAAAATAAATTTTGCTATGAAAAACTTTTTTCAATCAACAATTAAAAATGTTTTCAATGATAGCAGGGAGTCTATTCATCCAGGGCCTTATCAAGGTAAATGCTATCCAAGTGGCAGCCAAAGAACCTACTTAAATGAACAAGGTGTACATCACTTAGCAGTCGGTTGGTATCCATCTGAGAATAGACTTACGCTTTTTTTAGACACTTGTGTTGAGGATAGCGGTACAGCAACGAGTGTAACATATAATATTCGCGACTAATTACAGTGTCAGTCTGCTCAGAGCACGGACCTATTGATTACAAATCAATTCTAAAAGTTTAAATAAACATTTGTTTGCAACAATAATCTTGAAATGATTTCAACGTGGCAACACTATGGTAACAGTGGTAGAGTTTTAAATGCCTATAACACCTTTCCATATTATTGCTGGATTTGCAGTTAAGTCTATTTTTAACAAACACTTTAGTTGGTCAATATTTGCATTAACAAATATTATTATAGATGTAGAAGTAATATATTATATTTTTACAGTAGGCGAAGCTTCTCATAAATTCTTTCATACATTAATTGGATCATCTATTATCGCCTTGTGCTGTGCAATTATTGGTATACCTATTTGTGAGAGAGTACTTAAATTTTGGAACAATAATTTGCAAAATGAAAAAAGTTTAGCAAAATTAAAATGGCTTAGTACCGAGTCTGATATAAGTGTTGTTTCATCTTTTACAGGTGCATTTTTTGGAGCATATAGCCATATTTTGTTAGATAGCTTTATGCACTTTGATGTCAAACCATTTGAACCTTTTTTCAGCAAAACTTTTGTTGGAATAATTTCAA
Organism: Pelagibacteraceae bacterium AG-325-J17; assembly: GCA_003282825.1. Lineage (GTDB taxonomy): Bacteria > Pseudomonadota > Alphaproteobacteria > Pelagibacterales > Pelagibacteraceae > Pelagibacter. The sequence goes on from QBYM01000005.1 coordinate 57,601, forward strand.
TAGACTCACTCCACCTATCTTTAGTAGGATTATTTATATTTGGTTTAATTGTTTATTTGTTTAGAAAATTTAGATGAATCGTAAAGCTTTTACATTAATAGAACTATTAGTTGTCGTAGCAATCATTGGTATTCTAGCTGCAATAGGAGTAGTTGCTTATAATGGGTATACAGCTAGTGCTAAATCACCAACAACTCAATCAAATCATAAGCTTGTGTCAAATTATATTCAGAATGAATTGAAGAAATGTGATTTAGGTGAAAGTAATATAATGGCAAGCAAAGGTGCATCATTAAGATGTAACGGTCTAAGTTCAGCAAGTGTAATCAATTATATTGTTGCATCTAACTATTCTCCATTTTCAGATCTTAAAAATATTTACAACCCAAATTCTAATCAACAGGCGCAATCCCAAGGTGTTAGACAACATAATAGTTGGGTGCAAAATTTGAATTGGTCAGATAATGACGTTGGAACTATATGGCTTGCTCCAAAAAGTAATTCTGAAATTCATGTTAGAACTTGTTTTGAAACTTCTTGCTCAACTTCTTCAAATCGAATTGAAACTATGATTTATATAGAATAATGAAACAAAAAGGATTTACGCTCATAGAACTCCTAGTCGTTGTAGCCATCATCGGTATCTTAGCTGCAGTAGGAGTGGTTGCTTATAATGGATATACTAAAGCTGCAAAAATTAATGCAGTAAAACATAATTTCAAAGAAATAGTTAACTTCATAAATTTAAATTATACTAAATGTGATTTAGGTGAACCTGTGATGATGAATGATCAATCAGGAAATTCTAAAGATGTTACTAATTCTTATTGCAATAATAGCCCCTTAGGTGCTTGTCATATTTTGATTGCACATTTCAAATCATTAAAATGGAAAAATCCGTACACAGATCACTATATTCAAAATAGTATTGATAGTGAGTATGTTTTGCATTGTAGTAACTCTGGATATCCGTCATCTAAATTAAATAATAGCCAAGCTGCTGGATATATATTTATAACAAATGTATCTGGATCACCTAAAACTATGCGTCTTGCAATGAGGTGGGATAATGATTACAGCGGAAATTGGTCTCAAAGATATTCAAGAAATGATATAACCACACCATAAGTTTATGAATAGAAAAGCCTTCACCCTAATAGAACTCCTAGTCGTTGTAGCAATCATAGGTATTTTGGCTGCTGTAGGTGTGGTCGCTTATAATGGGTATACCAGTGCAGCTAAAGTTAATGCAGCAAAAACTAATTTTACTACTGTAGTTAAATATATTGCAAGTGAAATGAAAAAATGTGAATTAGGAATTGATCCTATTTTTGATAAAAATTTAACTTGTGCAAATTTTACTAATAGTAACAAAGTTGCTGTACTAGTTAGTAATTCAACTGCTATGGCTTTAAACAATAAATTAGAAAATCCGTATAAAGATAGAGCATCAATTATTTATGCTGTTGCAACAAGTGGTAGGGCAACAAATAATCAAAATATAGGTATTGTGATTGTTACTTACGGTACGCAAACTAATAGCAGAACGATTAATGTTGCAATATGTTATAAAGAAAATTGTTCGGATAGCTCCAATAGATCTGAAACAAATCTAACAATAGAATAAGAGCAAAGGTAGACTACTTGATTGGTCTACAAAAGTGGTAGCACTATGGTAACACTTATTGCTACCAAATTTCTTAATTTGGATTTAGCAAAAATAATTAGTATTGATTTTATTGAGTGATGGTGCCCCCGCACGGATTCGAACCGCGGACCTATTGATTACAAATCAATTATAAAACTTTAAATAGATATTTATTTTCAACGAAATTAGATATTTCACTTTGATCTAGTCACACTGACGTCACAGTGGTATATTTTTTTTATATTTATGAACGTCTCAAAGTTAACAAAAGTTAAAATTAAAGATATATGGAAAACTGAGGATAGAGATTTCACACCTTGGTTAGTTGAAAATATTGCAAGATTAAATGAAGACATTGGATTTAACATTCAAGATCCACAAAAAGAAAATAGATTAGAAAATTTTATAGTTGATATCGTTGGTGAAGATGATGAGGGGAAAGTTATAATTGAAAACCAATACAATAAATCAGACCACGATCATTTAGGAAAACTTTTAACTTATTTGAGCAATGTTGCTGGTACTAAGAAAGCAATTTGGATTGTAGAGGAGGCCAGAGCCGATCATTTAACGACTATAAATTGGTTAAATGAAAATGTAGAAACGTGTTCATTCTATCTTGTGAAAATAGAAGTTTTTAAAATTCAAAATAGTCCGCCTGCAGCTAACTTTAATTTATTAGCTGGACCAACTGAAATAACTAAAATTAAACAAAAAATAAACGTAGAGGATTCTAATAGGGGAAAAGCAAGATACGATTTTTGGTCTTTGTTTTTAGAGAGAGCAAAATCAAAAACAAATATGTATGGAACTACTACCCCAAGAATATATTCTTGGCTTGGTATTAGTTCAGGATTAAGAGGTGTTGGATATAATTGTGCTGTGAATAAAAATTCAGCACAAGCTGAAGTTTATATTGATAGGGGAAAAGATGCTCCTAATGAGAATAACGATATATTCAAAGTATTAGAGCAGAACAAAGAAAAAATTGAAAAAGATTTTGGTGGTCAATTAATGTGGGAACCATTGCCCGAAAGTAGAGCTTGTAGGATCAAAGCTGTTATTGATTTAGGAGGATGGCAAGATGAAGATAAATGGGAAGAAGTACACAATAAATTAATTGAAAATTGTATAAATTTAAAAAAATCATTCGATCCTATAATTAAAGATTTAGTTAAAAAATATTAAATGAAAAATTTTAACAGGCGCAATGACAAACAAAGTATTTAAATCAGCAGTAGTAGTAGATGATTATAAAGTTTTTTATAATTTTCATAAAAAAAAAGATCTTAATAGTTTAAACGCAATGGGAAACTTTTATAGGTTTTCACACCAACAAAAACAAATTCAAAATTTTTTAGAATCATATTTTATTAAAAATGGGAAACCAAAAATTGGAGATGAAATTTATTTTGATACTCAGCCTGGAAAAATAGAAATAATACAAATTGAAGAAAATTATATCAGAGATGACTTAGAGCAAGAATTACACGAAATTGAGTTAGAGTTTGAAAAGTTAAAAAAAAATAAAGCTAAATGACAACTTAACAAATTCACAATCTATTCACACTATAGTCACACTCAATAGAGAAATTTGAATAATAATAAAATTATCAAAAAAAATTAATGTTGATTTTATTGAATAATGGTGCCCCCGCACGGATTCGAACCGCGGACCTATTGATTACAAATCAAGACTCATTTGTTAAATAAACATTATCTCTCAACGTTTACAGATATTTAATTTAAGTTTGACCGCACAATGTCCGCCGTGTAGGTTTTGATTGATGAAAAAACTTCTATCGATCATCGTTCTGGGTTTGTTGTTAAGTGGTAATGCTTATGCTGAAGAAATTTATTATAAGTGTGTTATTAAAATGGGTTTAAGCAGAGCTGAAACTTTTCTTCCATTTGAAAAAGGCAAAGATTTTGGTTTAATGTATTTTAAACTAGACAAAAAAAAATCTAAAATAACAATCCATGAAGAATTGTTTGGTGACAAATTAAATAAAATTGTAAAAAAAATTGATTTCATTGGAAAAAGTAATGTCGAAATTATAGTTGATAAACCTGTCAGAGGGTCAAAATGGGTTAAAACTATTAAACTTAATTCTTTGAATAGTTTTAATAAGCAAGATGGAACTGGCTTATTTATCAAGGGCTCTGAATACATAAATCATAAATCTAAAATTTATGATTATGATTTTGAAAGTAATTTTTGTGTTGGACCTCTTGATGGAGGCAAAGTATTAAAAGGCAAAGAAGCAAAAAAAAAATATAAAGAATGGCTAAAACCTTAATAGCATATTACATGATCACTTAATCCAACCGCAATCTGTCCGCACTATACGTTTAAATTTAGTTAAATCTTAAATTAGTAAAAATAATAAGTGTTGATTTTATTAAGTGATGGTGCCCCCGCACGGATTCGAACCGCGGACCTATTGATTACAAATCAATTGCTCTACCAGCTGAGCTACAAGGGCATGTGCAACAATTATTTTGAATTTACAGAATAATCAACTCTTTTTTTTTATATAATTTAAATGATGGAATACAATAGCTGCACTATTTGATATATTTAAACTTTCTATTTTTTTATCTATTTCTATTCTAACTAAAAAATCAGCATATTTGGAAGTATGTTCATGCATACCAGAGCCTTCAGACCCAAAAAGTAAAACGTTGTTTCCTTGCCATTTAATATCTGTAAAATCTTTATTACCATATCCATCAAAACCATAAACCCAAAAATTTTTGTTTTTTAAATTTTTTAAGGTCGAATTAATATTTGATACTTCAAAAATATTCATATATTCTATAGAACCACTCGCCGCTTTATACATGAGTTTACTTTCGTTTGGAAAGTGTCTTTCTTTGACTATAATTCCATCGATTTTAAATGAAGCTGCACTTCTAATTAACGATCCAATATTTCTTGGGTCAGTTACACCATCCAAACAAACAAGAGTTGTTTCTTTTTTTTCTTTTATAAAATCTTTGAGAATTGGTTTTTCGAGATGCTCAATTTCTGCCACATAATTTTGGTGTAATAAATTTTCTTTAGTGCTGTATTTATCTAATTCTTTTTTGGTCTTAAAATATACTTTAACATCATCTAGTAAATTTTTTTTTGGACTTTTTCGATGAATATTTTTTTTACTTTCTTCAGTTAAAAAAACTCTTAAAACCTTCCTTTTTGGATTTTTTAATGCTTCTATTACAGCATGCTGACCAATAATAAAAAATGATGATTTGTTCATAAATTTATCCTAGTTTTACACGTTTTTTTGAATATTTTCCCATTAAATCACGTGTTGCATTTACATAAATAAAATATATAAAACGCATGTTGTTTGAAGCTTTATTGAACAGGGGACACTTCCCCAGAGGAGGGGTTCCAGAGCGGTCAAATGGGGCGGGCTGTAAACCCGTTGACTTCGGTCTTCGAAAGTTCGAATCTTTCCCCCTCCACCATTCAATAAAATTTTAGATAATACTGGAGTGTTACTCTTGGGGTTGTGCGGGTGTAGTTCAATGGTAGAACGCTAGCCTTCCAAGCTGGATGTAAGGGTTCGATTCCCTTTACCCGCTCCAAGATTAAAATTATAAAAAAAAGAAATGTGAGGAAATAAGTAATGTCAAAAGAAAAATTTGTAAGAAATAAACCGCATTGTAATATTGGTACAATTGGTCATGTCGACCATGGTAAAACAACTCTGACAGCTGCGATCACTAAAGTTTTATCTGAAACAGGTGGTGCTAAAGCTGTAGCGTATGATCAAATTGATAAAGCTCCAGAAGAAAAAGAGAGAGGAATTACAATTTCAACTGCGCACGTAGAATATGAAACTGAAAAAAGACACTATGCACATGTAGACTGTCCTGGTCACGCCGATTATGTTAAAAATATGATCACAGGTGCTGCTCAAATGGATGGTGCTATTTTAGTAGTTAATGCTGCTGATGGTCCTATGCCTCAAACTAGAGAACATATTCTTTTAGCAAGACAAGTTGGTGTCCCAGCTATATGTGTTTACTTAAATAAAGTTGATCAAGTTGATGATAAAGAAATGATTGATCTGGTAGAAGAAGAAATAAAAGAATTATTAACTTCTTATAAATTTCCAGGTGATAAAACTCCAATTGCTAAAGGTTCTGCACTTGCAGCGGTTGAGGGAAGAGATGATGAAATTGGAAAGAATTCAATTTTAGAGTTGATGAAAAATGTTGATGCTTTTATTCCACAACCTGATAGACCAAAAGACAAACCTTTCTTAATGCCTGTAGAGGATGTTTTCTCAATTTCTGGTAGAGGTACAGTTGCAACAGGAAGAGTTGAGTCAGGTGTACTTAAAACTGGTGATGAAATTGAAATAATTGGTATTAGAGAAACCAAAAAATCAGTTTGTACTGGGGTAGAAATGTTTAGAAAACTTTTAGATTCTGGTGAAGCTGGTGATAACGTTGGAGTACTTTTAAGAGGTGTTGAAAGAACTGATATCGAAAGAGGTCAAGTTCTTTGCAAGCCTGGTTCAGTTACGCCACATACTAAATTTGAAGCTCAGGCTTATGTACTTAAAAAAGAAGAAGGTGGAAGACACACTCCATTTTTTACAAAGTATAGACCACAGTTTTATTTTAGAACAACAGATGTAACAGGAGAAGTAGAATTACCAGCTGGTACAGAGATGGTTATGCCAGGTGATGATGCTAAATTTACAGTTAAATTAATTACACCGATTGCGATGTCAGAAAAATTAAATTTTGCAATTCGTGAAGGTGGAAGAACTGTTGGAGCTGGAGTAGTAACTAAAATTATAGAGTAAGCTCTATATAGGAGTGTAGCTCAATTGGTAGAGCGCCGGTCTCCAAAACCGGAGGCTGAGGGTTCGAGTCCCTCCGCTCCTGCCAATTTAGAGTTAATTTTTTATGAAGAACCCATTTAAATTTATACAAGAAGTAAAACAAGAAGCTTTTAAGGTATCTTGGCCGACTGGAAAAGAAACACTTCAAGGAGCATTAATGGTTTTTGCAATGGCCGTCGTAATGTCATTATTTTTTTTACTCTTAGATCAGGTTTTAAAATTTTTTCTTGAGATATTACTTAAGGTAAGTATTTAATGAAAAATTGGTATATAGTTCAATCACACTCAAGCTTTGAAAATAAAGTAGCTGGATTAATTAAAGAAGAAGCTGATAAGGCTAAAATTTCAGACAAATTTGAAGAAATCATTGTGCCAACTCACGATGTTACAGAAGTTAAAAGAGGCAAGAGAATTCAAAGAAAAAAGAAATATTTTCCTGGATATGTTCTAATTAAAAGTGAAATGGATAATAACATTTACCATATGATAAAAAATATAAAGAGAGTTAGTGGTTTTTTAGGTACAAAAGGAATGCCAGTTCCAGTATCTGACAAAGAAATTGATAAGATTTTAGGCCAAATAAAAGATGGTGTAGCTCAGCCAAAATCTGCTATAGAGTACGCAGTTGGAGAAAAAGTTCAAGTTATAGATGGACCATTTGCTTCGTTTAGTGGAATGGTTGAAGAGATAGATGAAGAAAAATCTAGATTGAAAGTCTCAGTTTCTATATTTGGTCGACCAACACCTGTTGATTTAGAATATAATCAAGTGGAAAAAGAAAGTTAAAACAATGGCAGCTAAAAAAGAAATAAGTGGATTTATAAAACTTCAAATTAAAGGTGGTCAAGCTAATCCTGCACCTCCAGTTGGTCCTGCATTAGGACAACGTGGTGTTAACATTATGGAGTTCTGTAAAGCTTTTAATGATAAAACAAAATCATTAGCTGGTAAACCTGTTCCAGTTGAAATAACTGTTTACAAAGATAAAAAATTTGATTTTAAAATAAAATCTCCACCTGCATCATTTTTTATAAGAGAAGCGGCAAAGTTAAAAAGTGGTTCTAAAGAACCAGGAAGAAATATAGTTGCATCAATTTCAAAAAAACAAGCTGAGGATATAGCTAAACAAAAAATGGCAGATCTAAATGCAGTGGATCTAGAGCAAGCAGTAAAAATTATTTCAGGGTCTGCTAGATCAATGGGTATAGAGGTTAAAGAATAATGAAATCTAAAAGATTTAAAAAACTTCCAGAAAAAACATCTGATCTACCATCAGAAATGATTGAAAGACTTTTACCTGTTGTAAAAAAAAATTGTACTACAAAATTTGATGAGTCGCTCGACATAAGTTTTCAAATCAATAACAAACAAAAGAAGAATGAAATTAATATAAGAACTGTAGTGAATCTTCCAGGAGGTACTGGGAAAAAAGTTAAAGTAGCAGTTGTTTGTGAAGATGCAAAATCTTCTGAAGCAAAAACTGCTGAGGCAGATATTGTTGGTGGAGATGATTTCATTGAAAAAATAAAGAATGGTGAAATGAATTTTGAAAAACTAATCTGTACACCTACAATGATGATTAAACTGTCTAAGTTAGGTAAAGTTCTTGGACCTAAAGGTTTAATGCCTAATCCAAAACTAGGTTCAGTTACAGAAGATTTAAAAACTGCAATTTCAAATGCTAAATCAGGTCAAGCAGAAATTAGAAATGATAAAGATGGAAATATTGGTGTTAGTATTGGAAAAAAATCTTTTAATGATGACCAATTAGTTAAAAACTTTAACGCTGTGTTAGATACATTAGAAAAAGAAAAATCTAACAATACAGTTAAAGGAGATTTAATAAAATCAGCATTTATAACCTCAACTATGGGTGTTTCTTATAAATTGAAATTAGGTAAAAACATTTAATTGTTATGATGAATAAAGAGCAGAAAAAAAATTATATTACTGAGATGACGTCTCAATTTGAAAATAGTAAAGCAGTTATGGTCACTCATTATCAAGGTTTATCAATGGTTCAATTAGATGAATTAAGATCTAAAATGAGAGAGCACGGGATTATTTTTAAAATTACAAAAAACAGAATTACAAAAATAGCTTTAGAAAAAACCAAGTGTAAAGATTTATCTAATTTATTTACTGGACCAACAGCCGTTGCTTTTGGAGAGGATGCAATTATGTCTGCTAGAATTTTATCAAAATTTGCTAAAGATAATGAGAATCTCAAATTGATTGGTGGATTAATGGATAATGAGATTCTAGATCAAGCTGGAGTATTAAATGTCGCAAATTTACCTACATTAGATGAAGCCAGAGCTAATATTGTGGGAATTTTGAATGCCTCTGCTTCAAAATTAGTGAGTATTTTACTTGCACGATCGGAAAAAATGAGTAATTTACCAGCAGAAAATTCTGAAACACAACCCAAAGAGTAGATAACATGCCTGACCTAAATAAAATTATAGAAGATTTATCAAGTTTAACTGTGGCAGAAGCTGCAGATCTTTCAAAACAACTAGAAGAAAAATGGGGAGTAACCCCAATGGCAGCAGCAGCACCAGCGGCAGCAGGCGCAGCGGCAGCAGAGGAAAAAGATGATTTTACAATTATGCTAGTTTCTGCAGGAGATAAAAAAATTAATGTCATTAAAGAAGTGAGAGCGGCTACATCGCTTGGTTTAAAAGAGGCGAAAGATTTAGTTGAAGGTGCACCGAAAGAAGTAAAAACTGGTGTTCCAAAAAAAGAAGCTGAAGAAATAAAAGCAAAGTTAGAAGCTGCAGGCGCGAAAGTAGAACTTAAGTAAATTAACAGGAAATTTTTAAGTACTGATTAATTTTTTTAATCAGTATTGAACATAGATGCAAATATCTTTTACGGAAAAAAAGAACGTAAGAAAAAGTTTTGGTAAACTTAAAGAAAGTTTATCTATTCCGAATCTTATAGAAGTTCAAAAAAATTCATATGATGAGTTGACTTTTTTTGACACTAATGCAGGAGATTTAACCAAAGGTTTTGATAGAGTTTTTAAAAGTATTTTTCCAATAGAAGATCTTAATGATAAAGCTACTTTAGAATACATTTCATATAGATTAGAAAAGCCAAAGTTTGATGTTGAAGAATGTATAACTAGGGGACTAACGTACTCGTCTGCTTTAAAATGTACTTTAAGACTAGTAGTTTACGAAATTGATCCTGAAAATAATACTAAAGATATATTGTCTGCTAAAGAACAGGAAGTTTACATGGGTGAAGTTCCAATGATGACAAATAGTGGAACATTTATCACAAATGGTGTTCAAAGAGTTGTTGTAAATCAAATGCATAGAAGTCCAGGTGTGTTTTTTGATCATGATAAAGGAAAAACGCACGCTAGTGGAAAACTTTTATTTAATTGTAGAGTAATTCCTAACAGAGGATCTTGGTTAGATTTTGAATATGATGTAAAAGATTATCTATATTTTAAAATTGATAGAAAGAAAAAAATTCTTGCTTCGACATTATTACTTGCATTAGGTTTTACAAAATCAGAAATTGCTAATGAATTTTATGAAAATGAAAAATATATTTATGATACGAAAACAGAAAAATGGAAAACTAAATTTAACCCAGAAAACTATAAAGCAAAAAATTTTTCTGAGGAAGTAATAGATGCAAAGACTGGAAAAGTAGTTATCACCTTAGGCGAAAAAATTAATTTCTTAAATGCAAAGAAGTTAGCAAATGACGGTTTAAAAGATATATTTGTTTCAAGAGAGTCACTGTACGGTAAATTTTTACATGAAGATATAAAGATAAGTGATGAAGAGGAAGGAATTCTTAAAATTGGTACTGAGTTAAATGATACTGTGATTCAACAAATATTGGACGCAAACATTCATTCATTAAATATTTCGGTTACAAACTCAATCAATAAAGGACCCTATTTATTAACAACAATACTTAATGATAAAAATAATACTAAAGATGAGGCTATAACAGAAATATATAAAATGCTCAGACCTGGGGAACCACCTACAATTGAAATAGCTGCGCAAATTTTCAATAATTTATTTTTTAGTTCTGATAGATACGATTTATCTGATGTCGGTAGAGTAAAAATGAATTCCAGACTTAATTTAGAGTGTTCAGATAAAATTACTATTTTAAGGAATGATGATATTATTGCAATTATTCATAAAATGTTAGACCTAAGAGATGGTAAAGATGAAGTTGATGATATTGACCATTTAGGAAATAGAAGAGTTAGATCAGTTGGTGAACTAGTTGAAAACCAAGCACGTATTGGCGTTTATAGAATGGAAAGAGCTATCAAGGAAAAAATGACTACTCTAGATATTGAGTCTGCAATGCCCCAAGATCTGATTAACGCAAAACCACTTACTGTTTCCTTAAAAGATTTTTTTGCAAGTTCACAACTTTCTCAATTTATGGATCAAACAAATCCACTTTCAGAAATTACTCATAAAAGAAGAGTTTCTGCATTAGGACCTGGTGGATTAACTAGAGAACGAGCTGGTTTTGAAGTAAGAGATGTGCATCCAACTCATTACGGAAGAATCTGCCCAATTGAAACTCCAGAAGGCCCAAACATTGGTTTAATCAATAGCCTTTCTACTTATGCAAAAATTAACAAATATGGTTTTATAGAAAGTCCATACAAAAGAGTTAAGGAAGGGGTAGTTCAAGATAATGTTGAATACCTTTCTGCTATGGAGGAAACCAAATTTACTATTGCCCAGGCGAATACAAAAATTGATAAAAATGGAAAAATTATTGAAGAGTTAGTTTCTTGTAGAGAAAATTTAAATTTTCTTTTGTCTAAACCAGAAACAATTGATTATATAGATGTATCACCTAAACAATTAGTTTCAGTTGCTGCTTCATTAATTCCTTTCCTAGAAAATGATGACGCAAATAGAGCTCTTATGGGTTCAAATATGATGAGACAAGCTGTTCCTCTTTTAAAACCAGAAGCACCTTTAGTTGGTACTGGTATTGAAAGTGATGTAGCTTTAGACTCAGGTGTTACAATAGTAGCAAAAAGAGATGGAGTAGTAGATAAAATTGATGGTAAGAGAATTGTAATTAAAGTTACTGAAGAAACTGATTTTTCAAAATCGGGTGTTGATATATATAATCTTCAAAAATTTAAAAGATCTAATCAAAATACGTGTATCAATCAAAGACCATTAGTAAGAGTTGGAGATAAAGTTAAAACTGGTGATATAATAGCAGATGGACCTTCAACTAAACTTGGTGAATTGGCTCTTGGAAAAAATGTTACAGTCGCATTCATGCCATGGCAAGGCTATAATTTTGAGGACTCAATCTTAATTTCAGAGAGATGTGTTACAGATGATGTGTTTACATCAGTCCATATAGTTGAATATGAAATTATGGCGAGAGATACTAAATTAGGTGAGGAAGAAATCACCAGAGATATTCCAAATGTAAATGAAGAGGCTTTAAAAAATCTAGATGAATCTGGTGTAGTTTATATAGGAGCTGAAGTTAATGCAGGTGATATTCTAGTAGGAAAAGTTACACCAAAAGGTGACTCAGCTTCAGGACCTGAGGAAAAATTATTAAGATCTATTTTTGGTGAAAAAGCAATTGATGTCACTGACACTTCTTTAAGAATGTCTAGAGGTAGTAGTGGTACAGTCGTAGATGTAAGGGTTTTTAATAGACATGGAATTGAAAAAGATGAAAGATCAATAACTATTGAAAGAGCTGAAATTGAAGAAGTTCAACAAGATAAAATAGTAGAAGAAGAAATTTTAGAGAGAAGTATTAAACAAAGAGCATCTCAAATCTTAACTGGCTCGTCTTTAAATAAAAAAATGAAAGATATTGAAGCTGGAACAAAATTAGATTTTGAAACTATCAGTCAAATTAATATTAATGATCTTTTTAAGATAACACCAAGTAATATAAAAGATGAAGCAACTTTAGCTCAACTAAAAGAACAATATAATCAAGCAAAACAAGATATTACAGAAAGATTTGAAGATAAGGTTTTAAAAATCAGAAGTGGTGATGATCTTCTGCCTAGCGTTATGAAAATGGTAAAAGTTTTTGTCGCTATAAAAAGAAGATTAAGACCAGGTGATAAAATGTCAGGGAGGCATGGTAACAAAGGTGTTGTTAGTAAAATTGTTCCCGTAGAAGATATGCCATATAGAGAAGATGGTAGACCTGTTGACATAGTATTAAACCCATTAGGAGTTCCAAGTAGAATGAACGTTGGTCAAATATTAGAAACACACCTTGGCTGGGCATGTAAGGAATTCGGAGAACAAATTAAAAAATTAGTTAACGAAAATAACAAAAAAATTGAAAGAAATGAAAAAATAGAAAGTTTTTTAAAATCTGTTTATGGAGAGGAAATATTTAATCAAAAAGTTGACAAATTAAGTAAAACTGAATTCAGAGACTTATGTGAAAATTTACAAAATGGAATAGCTATCTCAACACCAGTCTTTGACGGGGCTAAAGAGAAAAATGTTACAGAAATGCTCGAACTCGCTAATCTACCAAAGTCTGGTCAAACATATTTATGGGATGGAAGAACTGGAGAAAAATTTGATAGACCGGTAACTGTAGGTATAATTTATATGCTTAAGCTACATCACTTGGTGGAAGATAAAATTCATGCAAGATCTACAGGTCCATACAGCTTAGTTACTCAACAACCTTTAGGTGGAAAAGCACAATTAGGTGGTCAAAGATTTGGTGAGATGGAAGTTTGGGCCTTAGAGGCATACGGCGCATCATATACTCTTCAAGAAATCTTAACTGTTAAGTCAGATGATGTCGCTGGAAGAGTAAAAGTTTATGAAACTATTGTAAAAGGTGAAGAAAACTTCGAGTCAGGTATACCAGAGTCCTTCAATGTATTAGTAAAAGAAATTAAATCTTTAGCACTAAATGTGGAGTTAAACTAATTATGAAAAAAGAATTAACAGATCTATTTAAAAATTCAGAAATTTCTGAAGCACAAAATTTTAATAGCATTAAGATATCTTTAGCTAGTCCAGAAAAGATTAAATCATGGACTTATGGTGAAATAAAAAAACCAGAGACAATAAATTACAGAACTTTTAGACCTGAAAAAGATGGTCTTTTTTGTGCTAGAATTTTTGGCCCAATAAAAGATTACGAATGTTTATGTGGAAAATATAAACGAATGAAATTTAGGGGGATTATATGCGAAAAATGTGGTGTTGAAGTAACAAAATCAAACGTTCGAAGAGAAAGAATGGGTCATATAAATTTAGCAACACCAGTAGCACATATTTGGTTTTTAAAGTCATTACCTAGCAGAATAGCTCTTGCTGTGGATATGAAATTAAAAGAAGTAGAAAGAGTATTATATTTTGAGAATTTTATTGTAATTGAACCTGGTTTAACTGGCTTACAAAAAAATCAGATTTTAAGTGAGGAAGAATTAGCAAAATATCAAGATGAATATGGTGAAGAGGCTTTTACTGCTGGCATTGGAGCTGAAGCTGTTCTTGAAATGCTCAAAAATCTTGACTTAGAATTAGAGAGAAAAAATTTAGCAAGTTATATTAAAGAGACTAAATCAAAAGTTAATGAGGAAAGAGCAATAAAAAGACTAAAATTAATTGAATCTTTTATTGAGACTGGACAAAAACCAGAGTGGATGATTATGACTGTTGTTCCAGTAATTCCACCTGAATTACGACCATTAGTTCCTCTTGATGGTGGTAGATTTGCTACGTCTGATTTAAATGATCTTTATAGAAGAGTTATTAATAGAAATAATCGTTTAAAAAGATTAATGGATCTTAAAGCTCCAGATATAATTGTAAGAAATGAAAAACGTATGCTGCAGGAGTCTGTAGACGCATTGTTTGATAACGGTAGAAGAGGCAGAGTAATTACAGGTACAGGCAAAAGACCACTTAAATCTTTAGCTGAGATGTTAAAAGGTAAACAAGGAAGATTTAGACAGAACCTACTTGGTAAGAGAGTTGATTATTCTGGACGTTCTGTAATTGTAGTTGGTCCAGATTTAAAGTTGCATGAATGTGGATTGCCTAAAAAAATGGCATTAGAATTATTTAAACCTTTCTTATATGCAAGACTTAATAAATTAGGTTTGGCATCAACAATTAAACAAGCAAAAAAATTAGTTGAAAAAGAAACAAACGCTGTTTGGGATGCTTTAGAATTAATAGTAAGAGAACATCCAGTTCTTTTAAATAGGGCGCCAACTCTTCACAGACTGGGTGTTCAAGCTTTTGAACCTAAGTTAATTGAGGGGGATGCAATTGAACTACACCCTCTGACTTGTGCTGCATTCAACGCTGACTTTGATGGTGATCAAATGGCTGTTCATGTTCCTTTGAGTTTAGAAGCTCAATTAGAGGCAAGAATATTGATGCTTTCTACAAATAATATTTTATCCCCATCTAATGGTAAACCAATTATTGTACCTAGTCAGGATATGATCTTGGGAATTTATTATTTATCTCAAGAACCAATAACTGATAAACCTTCAGGATATTTTTTAGATGCTGATCAAATAGAGTTTGCATTATCTTCAGGACAAATAAAAGTACACAGTACAATTATATCTAGATTTGAAACTGTTGACGAAAAAGGAAATAAAAAATTTGAAAAGTATACTTCAACAGCTGGAAGGTTTTTGTTAGCGAATTTACTTCCAAAAAATAAAGATATTAAATTTTCATTAATTGATAGATTGTTGCCTAAAAAAACTGTTTCAGAAATAATTGATATAGTTTTTAGATTTTGCGGTCAAAAAACAACTGTTATTTTCTGTGATAAATTAAAAGATTTAGGTTTCAAACATGCATTTAAAGCAGGAATCTCATTTGGTAAAGATGATCTAGTTATTCCAGCAAACAAAACTCAATTAATTGATGATACCAAAAAATTAATTGCTGATTATGAAACACAATATGCTGAAGGATTAATCACAAGAGGTGAAAAATACAATAAAGTTGTTGATGCCTGGTCTAAATGTACGGATAAAGTTGCAGGGGAAATGATGAAGGGTATTTCAGCGACAGAAAAAACTTCTGAAGGACTAAAGATCAATTCGGTATTTATGATGGCAGACAGTGGGGCTAGAGGATCTGCTGCACAGATGAAACAATTAGCAGGTATGAGAGGATTAATTGCCAAACCGTCTGGAGAAATTATTGAAAGTCCAATTACTTCAAATTTCAAAGAAGGGTTAACAGCACTTGAATATTTCAATTCTACTCACGGAGCTAGAAAAGGATTAGCCGATACAGCACTTAAAACTGCAAGCTCAGGATATTTAACAAGAAGACTTTGTGATGTAGCTCAAGATTTAACAATTACAAAAGTTACGTGCGATAATCCTGGCTTTATTGAATTATCTGAAATATTAGAAGGTGGAAATGTTGTTGTAAGTTTATCTGAGAGATCATTAGGTAGAGTAACTGCTGCAGATGTAAAAAATCCAATATCCGGTGAAATTGTAATTAAGAAATCTACGATGATTGATGAAGCTGGATGTGATCTCATCGATGCAGCTGGAGTAAAATCTATAAAAGTTTATTCAGTAATGACATGTAGTTCAAAAGAGGGTGTTTGTTCAACTTGTTATGGAAGAGATTTATCAAGAGGAAAAATGGTTCATGTTGGAGAAGCAATTGGAATGATTTCAGCACAATCAATTGGAGAACCAGGTACTCAATTAACAATGAGAACGTTCCACGTTGGTGGTACAGCTTCAGTAAAACAAGATTCTCAAATAGTCAGTAAAAGTGAAGGTACTTTAAAGATATTAAATTCAAATATTTTAGAAGATTCAAAGAAAAATTTAATTGTTATGGGTAGAAATACTCAGCTGTCCATTGAAGATGATAATGGAGTACAAATAGCAGTTTACAAAGTAGCTTATGGTTCAAAAGTATTTTTCAAAAATGGAGATAAAGTTAAAGCTAATACAAAAATTTGTGAATGGGATCCGTATACAACACCTGTTATCGCTGAGAAAAGTGGTATTGCTGGTTTTGTAGATTTAATAGACGGTGTTTCAATTCAAGAAACAACTGATGATGCAACTGGTATATCATCAAAATCAGTTGTTGATTGGAGATCTCAATCTAAAAGTTCAGACTTAAAACCCAGAATAACTCTTAGAGATGAAAAGGGTAATGTTATTAAAAAAGCTGATGATAATGAAGCTAGGTATTATTTAGTACCTGACTCAATTTTATCAGTTAAAGATGGTCAAAAAGTTTCTGCTGGAGATGTAATTGCTAGATTACCAAAAGAAACTACAAAGACTAAAGATATTACTGGAGGTTTACCTAGAGTTGCAGAATTATTTGAAGCAAGAAAAGCTAAAGATAGTGCAATCATTGCTGAAAATGATGGACAAGTTGTTTTTGGTAAAGAAGTAAGAGGTAAACAAAGAGTATCAATAGTACCGGAAGATGGAGCAGAACCATCAAATTATTTAATTCCAAAAGGAAAACATATTAATTTTAACCAAGGTGAAAGAATTAAAAAAGGTGAATACTTATTAGATGGCCAACCTTTACCTCACGATATATTACGTATTTTGGGTATAAAAGAATTAACAGAGTATTTTGTTAATCAAGTTCAAGAAGTTTATCGACTTCAAGGTGTTATAATTAATGATAAGCACATTGAAACTATTTTAAGACAAATGCTGAAAAAGGTTGAAGTTAAAACTACAGGAGATTCAAGTTATCTACCTGGAGAAATAATTGACAGAATAAAATTTGATAATGTAAATGAGAAACTAAAAGCTGATGGAAAAACCCCAGCAACAGGCGAAAGAGTATTAATGGGGATTACTAAAGCATCACTACAAACAGAGTCTTTCATTTCAGCTGCTTCTTTTCAAGAAACAACAAGAGTTCTTACAGATGCAGCAATTAAAGGAAAAGTTGATCCATTAAATGGTCTTAAAGAAAACGTTATTGTTGGAAGACTTGTCCCAGCTGGAACTGGAAATATTAAGAACAAATGGAATAAAAAAGCCCTTGAAGATGACAATAAATTTCTTTCTGAGCAAGAGAAGATTGAGCAGTCAGAAACGCCTACAAATCAATAAAAATAACACACTAGTTTCTTAGTTTTAGTTTGACAAAGTCGAATTAATAAGTAATTTGGCGATATTTTTGGTTGGAATGTAGTGTTAACTTATCACACTAAACGCTGCCACAAATAACCTGTCAGTTATTTCATTCAAAAATAAATTAATATTTAAAACAAAATTTATGCCAACTATTAACCAATTGTTAAGAAAAAAAAGAACTAAACCATTAGCAAGGAACAAGGTTCCTGCATTGCAAAAGCAACCTCTTAAAAGAGGAGTTTGTGTTAAGGTTTACACAACAACACCAAAAAAACCAAACTCAGCCTTAAGAAAAGTTGCTAGAGTAAGATTGTCAAATGGTTTTGAAGTAACCGCTTATATTCCAGGCGAAGGTCATAATCTCCAAGAACATTCTGTTGTATTGATAAGAGGTGGAAGAGTTAAAGACTTACCAGGTGTTCGTTATCATATCTTGAGAGGAAATCTAGATACTCAAGGCGTTGCAAATAGAAAAAAAAGAAGATCTTTATACGGAACGAAAAAAGGTAAATAATTATGTCTAGAAAAAAAACTCAACCTAAAAAAAATATCGTTCCAGATCCAAAATTTAACTCAACTATTATTCCAAAACTAATTAACAACATTATGTATGATGGTAAAAGAGGTGTGGCTGCTAAAATCGTATACGATGCTATAGAAAAAATTAAAACAAAATCAAAAGATGAACCAATAAATATTTTTAATGAGGCTATAAATAACATAAAACCGACTGTAGAAGTTAGATCAAGAAGGGTTGGAGGAGCTACTTACCAAGTACCTGTTGAGGTAAAAAGTAAAAGAGCTCAAGCTTTAGCAATCAGATGGTTAGTCGATTCAGCTAGAAAAAGAAAAGACAAACATATGTCAGATAAAATTTTTAATGAACTTTACGATGCATACGAGAAAAAAGGTGCTGCGGTTAAAAAAAGAGAGGATGTGCATAAAATGGCTGAGTCAAATAAAGCTTTCGCACATTTTAGGTGGTAATAGATTATGGCTAGAACTCATACATTAGATAAGTATAGAAATATTGGTATCATGGCTCATATTGATGCTGGTAAAACAACAACTACTGAAAGAGTTTTATATTATACTGGAAAAAGTCATAAGATTGGTGAAGTGCATGATGGTGCAGCAACAATGGATTGGATGGAGCAAGAACAAGAAAGAGGTATTACTATTACTTCAGCCGCTACTACTTGTTTTTGGCAAGATCACAGAATTAATATTATTGATACCCCTGGCCACGTTGATTTTACTATTGAAGTTGAACGATCTTTAAAAGTTTTAGATGGCGCGGTCGCTGTTTTTGATGGTGTGGCAGGTGTAGAACCTCAATCAGAAACTGTCTGGAGACAAGCAGATAAATACAAAGTTCCTAGAATTTGTTTTGTTAATAAATTGGACAGAACTGGTGCAGATTTTTTTAGATGTGTTGACATGATTAAAGATAGATTAGGTGCTAAACCATTACCAATACAAGTTCCAATTGGTATTGAGTCATCTTTAACCGGAGTTGTGGATTTAGTTAAAATGAAAGCCCAGGTTTGGAAAAATGAAGCTTTGGGAGCTGAATGGGAATATAAAGAAATTCCTGATGACCTAAAAGAAATATCTCAAAAATATAGAACAGAATTAGTTGAAATGGCTGTTGAGCAAGATGAAAAATTAATGGAATCTTATTTAAATGGTGATGAAATTAAAGAAGAAGATTTAATAAAATGTATTAGAAAAGGTACACTTAACTTTAGTTTTGTACCGATTTTAACTGGTTCTGCATTTAAGAATAAAGGTGTGCAACCTTTACTTGATGCTGTGATTAATTATTTACCAAGTCCAATAGATATTGGTTCTATAAAAGGAACAAAACCTGGTTCTGAAGAAGAATTAGAAATGAAATTTGAAGATGGAGCTGGTTTTTCTGCATTAGCTTTTAAGGTAGCAAACGATCCATTTGTTGGTTCTCTGACTTTTATAAGAGTTTACTCAGGTACAATTAAAACCGGAACAGGAATTTATAATTCATCTAAAGAGAAAGAAGAAAGAGTTGGTAGAATGCTTTTAATGCATGCTAACTCAAGAGAAGATATTAAAGAAGCTAATGCAGGTGACATCGTGGCCTTGGCTGGTTTAAAATATACTATTACAGGTCACACTCTGTGTGATGAAGAAAAACCTGTTTTGTTAGAGCCAATGGAATTTCCTGATCCGGTAATTGAAATAGCTGTTGAACCAAAAACTAAAGCTGACCAAGAGAAAATGGGTGAAGCTTTAGGTAGATTAGCTAAAGAAGATCCTTCTTTTAGAGTAACGTCAGATGAAGAGTCTGGACAAACTATAATTAAAGGAATGGGTGAACTTCATCTAGATATAATTGTAGATAGAATGAAAAGAGAATTTAAAGTAGAGGCTAATGTTGGAGCTCCTCAAGTTGCTTATAGAGAAACATTAGAAAATGCTTCTGAGGTTGAATACACTCATAAAAAACAAAGTGGTGGTGCAGGTCAATTTGCAAAAGTTAAACTTTTAGTAGAACCTCAAGAGCCAGGCGCAGGTAGATCTGTTGAAAGCAAAATTAAAGGTGGAGCTATTCCAAAAGAATTTATACCTGGTGTTGAAAAAGGAATTGAAACAGTTTCTGATGGTGGAATTTTAGCTGGGTTTCCGATGATTGATTATAAAGTAACAATTTTAGATGGATTACATCACGATGTAGACTCTAGTGTCTTAGCATTCGAGTTAGCTAGTCGAGCATGTTTTAAAGAAGCATGTACTAAGGGAACTCTAAAATTATTAGAACCAGTTATGAGAGTTGAGGTTGTGACACCTGAAGACTATATGGGTGACGTAATTGGTGATCTTAATAGTAGAAGAGGACAAATAAGTACTCAAGAACAAAGAGGAAATGCTACTGTGATTACCGCGATGGTTCCTCTTGCCAATATGTTTGGATATATAAATAATTTAAGATCAATGTCTCAAGGAAGAGCTCAATATTCTATGTTCTTTGATCATTATTCAAAAGTACCACAGAACGTTCAAGATGAAGTAACTAAAAAGATTGCAGGTTAATAATGGAAAAACAAAATATTAGAATTAAACTTAGAGCGTATGATAATAAGATATTAGATGCTTCAACGGAAGAAATTGTTAATACTGTTAAGAGAACTGGTGCTACTATCAAAGGACCAATACCGCTACCCACTAGAATTGAAAGATATACAGTTTTAAGGTCACCACACATAGACAAAAAAAGTAGAGAGCAATTTGAGACTAGAACGCATAAGAGATTAATAGATATAATTGAACCAACACCCCAAACAGTTGAAGCATTAATGAAACTTGATTTAGCATCTGGTGTTGACGTGGAGATTAAAATTTAATTATGAGTGAGATAGCTTTAATAGGAAAAAAAATTGGAATGACCAGAGAATTTTATAAATCAGGACAGTTAGTTCCTGTCACTGTTTTAAAAATGGAAAAAGCAAGAGTTATCCAAGTTATAGAAGAAGATAAAAGAGGGTATAAAGCTGTTCAACTTGGGTATGGAAAAATTAAAAATTCAAAGTTAACAAAAGCTATGAAAGGCTTTTTTTCAAAAAAAAACACTGAAGCTAAAAAGAAATTGAAGGAATATCGGGTTACAAATACTGAAAACTTTAAAGAGGGAAATGAATTTGGACTTGAGATATTTAAAGATATTAAATTTGTAGACACGAGATCTAAAACCATAGGTAAAGGTTTTGCTGGTGCAATGAAAAGACATAATTTTGGTGGTTTAAGAGCCACTCATGGTGTTTCCATATCTCATAGATCTCATGGATCAACTGGTCAAAGACAAGATCCAGGAAAGGTTTTTAAAGGAAAAAAAATGGCTGGTCATATGGGTGATAAACTTAGAACCATGCAAAATATAGAGATTATAAAAACAGATTTAGAAAATGAACTTCTTTATTTAAAAGGTTCTATACCTGGATCAAAAAATGCTGAAATCTTAGTTAAAG